>JBPCKO010000023.1:0-7907 GCA_051004215.1 Streptosporangiaceae bacterium
GGGGGGGGTTTGTTGGGGTGGTGGTTGTTTGCCCGGGGGTCCCCTTGGGTCTGGGGCCGGGCCGCCTTTTGTCTCCCGCCTCCCCAGCGGCCGCGATCGTCGGGTCCGCGCTCTGCCCGGGCCGGGCGGCGGCCAGGGTCGCCTCGGCCCTGGGCCGGGCCATACCCGCGTCGCTGCGGGGCGAAGTTGTCCCGCTCGGCCTGTCCGGCGACGGTTCAACGGCCTACGTCTCCGCCTGGACACCGAGATTCGCCGGCGTCGCGGCGCTGAACCTCCGCACCGGCGCGCTCCGGCCGATCGTCAGGTTCGGCCGGCCGGCGACCGACCAGGCGGACGGCGCGTGGGGCGGCCGCTGGCTGGTCTGGGAACAGACCTACTCGTTGCGGAGCCTGGACGGTTTCACCGTCTACGGCTGGGACTCGGTGACTGGCCGGCTGCGCCGGCTCGGTCAGTCGCGCAGCGGCCCTGGCGGCTCGCCGTGGCCGAGCCCGTGGCACGCACCAGCGGTCAGCGGGCAGTACGCCGCCTGGGCCCAGGGATACGGACCAGGGGGGCTGGTCCAGATCCGGCTGGCTAACCTGCGCACCGGCCGGGTCACCATCCTGGCCAGCGGGCACGTGCAGGCACCCTTCTTCGACGGCCGCCTCCTCGTCTGGCCGGGATCGTCCCGACCCGGCGCGCTGACGTCCTTGCACGCCGCCGTCGCGGCGACCGGCCGCCCGGCCCGGCTGCCCGTCGCGCTGAGCCGGGTCAGGGGCACTGACTTCGTGGTCACCGACGGGACCAGGACCGCGTACTTCGACCCTGAGCTGCGCACGCTGTACTACTCACCGGCCCGGGACCGGGCCGGCGAGGCCGTGCTCAAGCTGGCGACCGGCGTCTCGTTCAGCAGCCTGGGCATCGCCCGCGGGGCCCTAACCTGGAGCACGACCAAGGCGACCTATGTGGCGAGCACGGCGACCTTCGGGTACCTGCAGGTCACGCCGGCCTACGGGTTCGCGGTGACCGGCACGGGCCGGGATGTGCTGGTGTCCGACGCGCCGGCCAGGAAGGCGGCCCACCCGCCGCTGGCCCTGCACGTCATCGACGCCGGGGGCATCACCCGCGGCCGCTGCTAGCTGGAGCCGGCCTCGGCCAGCCGGCCGCAGTCCGGGCATAGCCCGAATAGCTCGACGGTGTGACCGACATCGGAGAAGCCGGCCTGGGTGGCCACCTCCTCGGCCCACCGCTCCACGGCCTTGCCCTCGACCTCGATGCTGCGGCCGCAGGCCCGGCAGGTCAGGTGGTGATGGTGGGCGTCGGTCTGGCAGCGCCGGTAGAGGATCTCGCCCGAGGAATCCCTGATCGCGTCGACCCGGCCGGTATCGCTCAGCGCCTGCAGATGCCGGTAGACGGTGGTCAGCCCGACCTGCTGGCCGTGTTCGCGCAGCTCGGCGTGGATCTGCTGAGCGCTGCAGAACCCAGGCAGCCGGTCCAGCACGGCGGCTACCGCCTCAGCCTGCCGGGTACCGCGCACCCGGGTGCCCTGCGGTCGGTTCACATCTCGCACGGTAGCAGCCGGGCCGGCCCGCCCGGCCCGCTCGGCGGCCCGGGACCCGGGCTGGGAGAGGATAGGGCAATGGCTGACCGGCTGCGCGACGCGACGAGCCCGTACCTGCTCCAGCACGCTGGTAACCCGGTGGACTGGTGGCCGTGGTCCGACGAGGCGTTCGAGCAAGCGCGCGAGCGGGACGTGCCGGTGATGCTCTCGGTTGGCTACTCGGCTTGCCACTGGTGCCACGTGATGGCGCACGAGTCGTTCGAGGACGAGGCGACCGCGCGGCTGGTGAACGAGCACGTCGTGCCGGTCAAGGTGGACCGGGAGGAGCGCCCTGACGTGGATGCGGTGTACATGACCGCAACCCAGGTGACCACCGGCCAGGGCGGCTGGCCGATGACCGTGTTCCTGACCCCGGACCGCGAGCCGTTCTACTGCGGCACCTACTACCCGCGTGGTCACTTCCAGCAGCTGATCCTGGCGGTCGCCAGGGCGTGGCGGGAGCAGCGGGACGACGTCGTCGCCCAGGCCGGCCAGATCACCGCGGCCCTGGCCCCGGCCGGCCTGCCGTTGCGCTCGCCCTCGCCGGTCACGGTCACCGGCCCCGGTCCGGACGGCGGTCAGGGGCCGGCCTCCAGCCCCGTGCCCGCCGAGGTCTGCGACGCCGCGGTAACGGCGCTGGCCGCGCGCTACGACGCCAGGCGGGGCGGCTTTGGCGGGGCGCCGAAGTTCCCGCCGTCGACCGTGCTCGAGTTCCTGCTGCGGACCGCCGAGCGGGCCGGGGCCGGGCCGGACGCGGACGGCGACGTCCCGCCCGGGCCGGCCGCGATGGTGGCCGGAACCGCCGGGGCGATGGCCAGGGGCGGCCTGTACGACCAGCTCGGCGGGGGGTTCGCCCGGTACAGCGTGGACGCGAACTGGGTGGTGCCGCACTTCGAGAAGATGCTGTATGACAACGCCCAGCTGGCCCGGGTATACGCGCACTGGTGGCGCCGGTCAGGCGGCGAGCTGGCCAGGCGGGTGGCCGAGCAGACTTGTGACTGGATGATCGCCGACCTGCGCACCGGCGAAGGCGGCTTCGCCAGCGCGCTCGATGCCGACAGCGACGGTGCCGAGGGCGCGTTCTACGTCTGGGCCCCAGACCAGCTCACCGCGGCGCTGGGTCAGGCCGACGGACAGTACGCGGCCGAGCTGTTCGGCGTGACCGGGGCCGGGACGTTCGAGCACGGTTCCTCCGTGCTGCAGCTGCCCGCCGGTCCCGCCGATCCGGCGCGGTACCAGCAGGTCAGGTCGGCGCTGCTGGCGGCCAGGTCGGCCCGGGTCTGGCCCGGCCGCGACAGCAAGGTGGTCGCGGCCTGGAACGGCCTGGCGATCACCGCCCTGGCTGAGGCCGCGCTGCTGTTCGGCCGGGACGACTACCTGCGGGCCGCCCGGGCCGCGGCCGAGCTCCTGACCGGGGTGCACCTGGCCGGCGGCCGCCTGGCCAGGACGTCCATGAACGGGGTGGCCGGACCCAGCGCCGGGGTGCTGGAGGACTACGCGAACGTGGCGGCCGGGCTGATCGCGCTGGCCGGAGTCAGCGGCGAGGACCGATGGGTCCGGGCGGCCGGTGACCTGCTCGAGGTCACGCTGGAGCACTTCAGGGACGTGGGCGGCGGGTTCTACGACACCGCCGACGACGGCGAGCGGCTGATCTACCGCCCGGCCGACCCGAGCGACGGCCCGACCCCGGCCGGCACGTTCGCGGTCGCCGGGGCGCTGCTGAGCTACGCGGCGCTGACCGGATCGGCCAGGCACCGGGAGGCCGCGGCGGCGGCGCTCGGCCCGCTTACCGACGTCGCCGGCAAGTACCCGCAGGCCGCCGGGTGGGGACTGGCGGTGGCGGAGGCGTTCCTGGCCGGGCCGGACGAGATCGCGGTCGTCGGTCCGCCGGAGGACGAGCGCACCGTCGCCCTGCACCGGGCGGCGCTGCTCGGCGCGACCCCTGGCGCGGTGCTCGCGCTCGGCGACGGGGCCGGAAACGGCGGCGAAGCCGGCGTCCCGCTGCTGGCCGGGCGCGGCCCGGTGGACGGGCAGCCGGCCGCCTACGTCTGCCGCGGCTTCACCTGCCGGCTGCCGGTGACCGGCCCCGACGCCCTGCTCGCGTCCCTCGCCCGCTGACCCGCCGCCCGGCCCCGGCCGGCCCGCCGGGCTGTCACCGCGTGGCCACCTCGCGGTCACGTCGGGCGTCTACTATGCAGGCGGGCAGAATGCCGTCCGGGCGAGGGCGACCCCTTTTACGGTCCATCCCGACCGGGCATACTGGCCCTTAGCGCGGCTGCTGCCCCCGAGCGGAAGGACCGAGGTTGCCTCCTACGGCACGTCGGCTGCTACTGGCCGTGAACACGGTCGCGGTAGTTCTCGGCCTGATGCTGACCGCCACGGTCAGCCAGGCTAGTACGCGGCCGGGCCTGGCCGGTTCCGGCCACCCAGGCCGGGTGGCGGCGGCCGGGCTGCCCGCCCGCGGCCAGACGACGGCCGCGGCCGTCCGGACGCTCGTCGGTGCGATTCCCGGCGTGACCCGCACCGCGCGCTACCACTGGCCCTACGCGTCCGGCGGCGGGGCCGGCACCTTGGCGGTCACCGGCAAGCCGCTGCCGCTGGGCTCGCGGGCCCCGAGCTCGGCCCGGCTTGCTCATCTGCGGCAGGCCGATGTGCTCGTGGTCGGCGGCAAGCCGCTGCCCGCGAGGCTGATCGCCAGGCTCCGCGGGCTGCCCGGCGTCGTGGCCGCGATCCCGGTCGATGCCGGGCGGCTGCGCGTCAATGGCGTGTTCGTCAACGTGCTGGGCGTGAGCCCGTCGTCGTTCCGGCCGTTCGCGGCGAGGCCGACGGCCCGATCCGGCGCCCTCTGGCGGAACGTCGCCGCCGGCGGAATGGCGATCTCCTACACGATGGGCCGCCTGGACAAGCTCTCGCTGGCCAAGCCGGTGAAGGTGACCGGAGCCCGGGAGCTGTCGATGCCGGTCGCCGGATTCGGCACGGTCGGCATCGGCGGCGTGGACGCGGTCGTCTCGCTGGCCACCGCCCGGTCGCTCGGGCTGCCGGCGCGGAACGCCATCGTGATCAGCGCCCCGCAGGCCAGGCTCGACCACCTGATCGCGAAGATCAAGAAGCTCGCTCCGGCCGGAACGGCTGCGGCCGCGCTGGTGACGCAGGTCATCGCGGGCGGGACCGCCGTGATCGCATCAGGTTCGGCCGGCGCTGCCGGCGCCGGCGGTCCCGGGCTGACAGCTCTGGAACTGGCGAAGTTCCTGGTCGCGGCGAAGAGCCGGCTCGGCCTGCCGTATGTCTGGGGCGCGGCCGGGCCGACCTCCTTCGACTGCTCGGGCCTGGTGCAGTGGTCGATGGCCCAGGCTGGCGTGGCGATGCCGCGGGTGGCCGCCGATCAGGCCAGGACCGGGCCGCTGGTGCCGGTCAAGGACCTGCAGCCTGGGGACCTGCTCTTCTACCACACCGACCCGACCGCGCCCGATTACATCGCCCACGTAGCGATCTACATCGGCAACGGGCAGATGCTGCAGGCGCCGGAACCCGGCATGAACGTCGAGATCGTCACGGCCGACTTCGGGGCCGGCTTCGCCGGGGCCGTGCGGGTCGAGCCGGCCATGGCCGCGGCCGTGGCCGGCAATCCCGCCGGCTGACCTGGCGGTTTCCCGCCCGCCCGGGCGCGGGTGTCGCCCGGCTAGGCCGCCCCGCGTGCTCCAGGCCCGGGCCGGGATTGCGGCCCGCTAGTCGATGTGTAATCATGATTACATGAGTACAGAAAAGGCTGAGAAGCACGTACCGGCGACCGAGCGGCTGAGGGGCTGGTTCACCGGCCGCATCCCGGACGAGTGGGTCGACGGCGTCCTCGACGTCCGGCTGGACCGCGAGGAGATTACGGTCATCGTGCCGATCGCGGCCCCGCCGGCCGGGGAAGGCGCATCCGACGCCGAGCGCGCCGCGGCCTGGGAGGGCCGGAGCCGCCGGTTCCGCGAGGAGACCAGGCAGCACCGCATCGAGATCGCCAAGGAAGCCGAGCACACGTACGGGCGCAAGGTGTCCTGGGGCGTGCGGGCGGCCGACCAGGCGGTCCTGTTCACCACGTTCTCCGTTCCCGTCATGACCAGGCTGCGCCAGCCGGAACGCCTCGTCCTGGACACTCTGGTCGACGCGGGCGTGGCCCGCAGCCGGAGCGACGCGCTGGCCTGGTGCGTGCGCCTGGTCGGCGAGCACGAGGATGCCTGGCTCGGCGAGCTGCGCGAGGCGCTGCAGAAGGTCGAGCAGGTCCGCGCGGACGGCCCCCGCTCCGCCTAGCCCGACCCGGCCGCCGCGGAACGGCGGCGTAGTGAGCAACGTCACATCGCCGGCGGCGTTGCCCGCCCGCTGCCCGCGGCCCGCGGAGGCGGCCGGCCAGGACGCGTGGCCAGGCCGCGCTTGGCCGGCCGTGCGGGCGGCCGTACGCCCGCCGGAAACGACCGTAATAGGTATAAGACCGGCAATTATTGCGCATTGCGCATGTACGGCGCCGGGCGGGGAAGCTGAACCGCATGCCCGCTCCCGCTGCCGCCCCGTCCGCGCAGCCTGACGGCGGTTATCCGGGCGAAGGTTTTGCCACCCGGGGGGATATTTGATCCCGCCTGGGCCGGGGTACACTCCCCAGATCGATCCCGCAAGTCCGGGCGTACTTTGCGCTGCCCGAACTGGCATGTACCCCGCAAGCGGCGCGCTTTGGGCACCGCCAACGAGGAGGAGCAGTCGTGGTGTATGAGGTCAGGGCCGCGCAGGTGGAGTTCAATCCGACCGCCGAGCGTCTTCGCGAGCTGACCGAGAAGATGCCCAACAGCCAGGTGACCGAGTTCGGCAACGTCGTGGTCAAGGCCAGGGTGGATTCACGGAGCACGAGGTCAACCTTCATCGTCGATGACTCGACCAACGCCGCCAGCCAGACCATCACCCGCGAGGAGTACGACCGGATCTCGGCCGAGCAGGACGCCTACATCGCGGGCCAGCACATGGTGGCCGTCGACGGCTTCATCGGCTCGGACCCGGAGTTCCGTTCCCGCGCCCGGCTGATCATGGAGGCCGCCAACGCCAACGTGGCCGGCATGCAGCGCCAGCTGTACTACCCGGTCGAGGCGGACTACGACGCGGCCACTTGGGAGCCCGACACCACGGTCATCTACACCCCGAACCTGCCCGCTCCCGGTTATCCGGACGACCGCGTGATCGCCGTCGACCTGAACGCCAGCATCACCCGCGTGCTCAACTCGGACTACTTCGTCGAGTCCAAGAAGGGCGGCCTGCGGATGTGGAACAACATCGTCTACAACCGCGGCGGCCTGGCCCTGCACGCCGGCTGCAAGGTGATGCCGCGGAACGGCGACCCCACCGCGCTGCTCATTGTCGGGCTGTCCGGCACCGGCAAGACCACCACGACGTTCACCACCCAGCTCGACAGCAAGCCCGCGCAGGATGACTTCGTCGCGCTGATGCCGGAAGGCAAGGTCTACACGACCGAGAACGGCTGCTTCGCCAAGACCTTCGGCCTCGACCCGCGCTACGAGCCCGCCATCTACCAGGCGACCACCAAGCCGGACGCCTACCTGGAGAACGTCTCGGTCGACGAGCACGGCAAGGTCGACTTCTTCGACACCTCCTACACCAAGAACGGCCGGACCACCTGGCCGTTCAGCTACGTGCACCCCTGGCCGGGCAATGAGGTGCCGGCCGCCGAGTTCCTGCTGATCCTGAACCGGAACGAGAACATCGTCCCCGGCGTGGCCCGGCTGGACCGGGCCCAGGCAGCGGCGTACTTCATGCTCGGCGAGACCACTGGCACGTCGGCGGGCGGCAAGGACGAGGAAGGCAAGTTCCTGCGCGTTCCCGGCACGAACCCGTTCTTCCCGCGGAACATGGCCGACATGGGCAACCGGATGCTCGAGCTGCTGGACAGCCGCGAGCTGAAGGTGTTCGTGCTCAACACGGGCCGGATCGGCGGCAAGGACGAAGAGGCCTCCAAGAAGGTCACCATCCCCTACTCCTCGGCCACCGTGCAGGGCATCGTCGAGGACACGATCACCTGGGAGACCGACCCGGACTTCGGGTATGAGGTCGCCACCTCGGTGCCGGGGATCGACGACGAGGAGATCCTGCAGCCGCGCAAGCTGTACGAGCGGCAGGGCCGGCTGGATGAATACAAGGCCATGGTCGACCGGATCAAGCAGGAGCGGCGGGAGTACCTGTCCTCCTTCGCCGGCCTGGACGACGCCATCGTCAAGTCGATCGGCTGAGCCCCGAATCCGGCCCTGGGGGGCGACGGGGGGCGAGGCCAGGAACCCCACAGGGGGGT
>JBPCKO010000024.1:0-6583 GCA_051004215.1 Streptosporangiaceae bacterium
GCCAAGTTGATCGATGGAGGTCGGGGCGGCGGCCAGCCCGGCGTCGAGTTCGTCTTTGTCGGTGCCCGGCCCCATGTCCGGGTCGGACGGGCGTTCGGCCGCGACGCGGCCGACCGAGCAGGCTACGCACAGGAACCGGAAACGATCATCGGCCTCGCAGGCGGCCAGCAGCTTGCGCAGGATCCTGCGCTGCCCCTCGAGCTCGCCGGGCAGTCCTTCTATCCACTCCCGTCCGCTGGCTGTCATCGCTCCATCATGCCCGCCACGCCGTCCTGGCCGCCGCCCAGGTGCGCGCTTGCCAGCGGCGCGCCGCAAAGGTAGAACATGTTCTAGTATCAGGCCGGCGGACCCGCGGAGGCAGCCAGATGGACCTCGTCGAGATCGAGCGCATCCGGCAGCTGAAATACCGCTACTTGCGCTGCGTTGACCTCAAGCGCTGGGACGAGATCGGCCAAGTGTTCACCGAGGACGCCACCGCCGACTACGGCACGCCGTCGGCCGGGCGGCCGCTGAACCTGGCCAGCCGGGACGAGATCGTCGCGTTCCTGCGCGACAGCCTGGGCAACGACATCATCACCCTGCACTCAGCCGGCCAGCCGGAGATCGACGTCGACGGGGACACCGCCACCGGGACCTGGCGGTTCGAGGACACCGTGATCGCCACCACCTACAAGGTCGTGATCACCGGCGCGGCGTTCTACGAAGACCGGTACCGGCGCTGCGGCGACGGCGCGTGGCGGATCTCGCACACCGGGTACCAGCGGATCTACGAGGCGTCGATGTCGCTGGATGACCTGCCGAGCTGGCGGCTCACCGCGAACCGGTGGTCCGCCTGACGTGGCCCTCACCCAGTCGTTCGCGGACGCGGTGGTCGAGGCCGAGAAGATCATCACCAGCGCGCCGCACATCGAGACCGAGCAGGACCTGGCCGAGGGTTACGACTACCTGGCCGGCTCGATCCGGGCCTCGCTCACGATGGCCTGGGCTTACCAGCGCGACTACCCGTTCTTCGTGGCCTCCACCGGTCCCTACACCAAGCTCGGTCTCGACAACCCGGACACCTTGTACTTCCACGCCTACCTGCGCGACGACGCCGAGTACGTGGTGACCGGGCGCCGGGGCAGCACGGCGGACCTGAGCTTTCAGGTCCTCGGCGGCGACTACTCCCCGGTCCAGGTCCCTGACAGTCTGAGCGCGTTCGATGACCGCGCCTTCGACATCGGGGCCGGAGGGGAGTTCGAGCTGAGATTCGGGCCTTTCCGCGCGGATCCGCCGCGCAACTACTTCAGCCTCGGAGCCGGCTCGGCCATGCTGATCGTCCGCGAGGTCTACAGCGACTGGGCGGCCGAGCGGCGCGGCACGATCGCGATCCGCCGGGCCGATACGGCGGGCACGGCGCCGCGGCCGGCCGACACCTCGGCGCTGGCCAAGCGCTACGGCGTGGCCGGCAAGATCCTGATCTCGCGGCTGCGGACGTTCCTGGCCTTTCCCGAGTGGTTCTACCTGAACCTGCCGGTCAACACGCTGACCGGGCCGCGGTCCACGCCGGGCGGGCTGACCACTCAGTTCTCGTCGGCCGGCCACTACGACCTGACCCCGGACCAGGCCATGATCGTCACCGTGCCCGCCGCGGCCAGGGACGTCGCGCCGTACCAGGGCATCCAGCTCGGCAGCCGCTGGTACATCTCGCTGGACTACATCAATCACCAGACCAGCCTGACCGCCGACCAGGCCAGGCCTGACCCGGACGGCCTGCTCCGGTTCGTGATCAGCGAGCGGGACCCCGGGGTGGCCAACTGGCTGGAGTGCACCGGGCACCGCCGCGGCTACGTCCAGCTCCGGTGGCAGCGGCTGACCAGGCCGCTGGAGCCCGCCGACGGGCCGGCCGCCGAGGTGGTGGACCTGGCCGGGCTGGCCGGCCGGCTGCCGTACTACGACCAGGCCAGGGCCGGCGCCGAGGAGTACCGCGCGCGGATCGCCGCGCGGCAGGCCGGAGTCGCGGACCGGATGCTGGGCTGAGCGAAGGAGCCGACATGCTGCTAGCCGGGAAGGTCGTCATCGTCTGCGGGATCGGGCCGGGTCTGGGCCGCTCGATCGCGCTGCGCAGCGCGCAGCAGGGCGCCGACGTGGTGCTGGCCGCCAGGACCGCATCGCGGCTGGAGGAGGTGGCCAGGGAAGTCTCCGCGCTCGGCCGGCGGGCGCTGGCCGTGCCCGCCGACATCGGTGATCCCGACGCTGGCCAGCGACTGCTGGACGCCACGCTGGCCGAGTTCGGCCGGGCCGACACGCTGGTGCACAACGCGCTGGCGATGCCGCCGATCAAGGACTTGTCGGTAGTCGACCTGGACTCGCTGCGGTCCGCGTTCGACGTGAACGTGCTCGGCACGCTGCGGATGACCCGCGCGTTCAGCCCGGCGCTGGAGGAAGCCGCCGGCTCGGTCGTCATGGTCAACTCGATGGTGGTGCGGTTCAGCCAGCGCGGCATGGGGCCGTACAAGGCGACCAAGGCCGCGCTGCTGGCCGTGGCCCAGTCGCTGGCCAGCGAGCTGGGACCGCGCGGGATCCGGGTGAACAGCGTCGCGCCCGGCCATATCTGGGGCGAGAACCTGCAGTGGTACTTCTCCTACCTGGCCAAGAAGCGCGGCATCGATCCCCAGCAGGTCTACGACGAGACGGCCGCGACCATCGACCTGCGGCGGCTGCCCGAGCCCGACGAGGTCGCCGACGCGGTGGTGTTCCTGGCCTCGCCGCTGGCCCGCGCGATCACCGGCCAGTGCGTCGACGTGAACTGCGGCGAGTACCACCATTGAGCGGACCAGCCAGGACCGCGGTCGGCACCGTCGATGACCTGCACGCGTCGGCGACCAGGCTGACCGGGCTGGACGACTTCGGCACCGACGAGTACCGGGACGGGCTGGCGGTGCTGCTGGAGTCCTACGCCGCCGACGAGAAGCTGACCCCGCTCGGCAGCAAGATGAGCCGGGTGTTCCTGCGCGACGCGCTGGTCGCCCGGCTGCTCAGCGAGGCGGCCTGGCGGCGTTATCCCGGGCACGCTCAGGTGCCGGTGCGGCGGCCGCTGTTCGTGACCGGGCTGCCCAGGACCGGCACCACCGCCCTGCATCGCCTGCTCACCGCCGACCCCGCCCATCAGGGGCTCGAGATGTGGCTGACGCTGGCGCCCCAGCCGCGCCCGCCCCGGGAGACCTGGGCCGCCGATCCGGTGTTCGCCCAGATCCAGCAGGCCTATGCGCAACACCACGTCGAGCATCCCGAGTTCGGCGGCGTGCACGACATCGCGGCCGATCAGGTCGAGGAATGCTGGCAGCTGTTGCGCCAGTCGATGCAATCGGTGTCGTTCGAGTGCCTGGCCCACCTGCCGTCCTACTCGGCTTGGCTGGCCGGGCAGGACTGGGCCGGGGCCTATCGCAGGCACCGGCGGAACCTGCAGCTCATCGGCCTGAACGACCCGGGACGGCGGTGGGTGCTGAAGAACCCGAGCCATCTGTTCGCCCTGGACGCGCTGCTCGCCGCATACCCGGACTCGCTGGTGATCCAGACCCACCGCGAGCCGCGGACCGCGATCGCCTCGGCCTGCAGCCTGGCCGCGCACGCGACCGGGGGCTGGTCGCACCGGTTCACCGGGGCCAGGATCGGCGCCGATCAGCTCGAACTGTGGGCGCGCGGGCTTGAGCTGTTTACCGCCGAGCGGGCCAGGCACGACCAGGCCAGCTTCTGCGACGTCCGGTACGAGGACTTCGTCGCCCATCCGGCGGCCACGGTCGAGTCGGCATACGAGCGGTTCGGGCTGGAGCTGACCGGGGCCGCCGCGGACGCGATGCGCGCGGTGCCGGTGGCCGGCGCTGCCGGGGGCGTCCGGCCGCATCGCTATGACCTGGCCGACTACGGGCTCACCGGCGATCAGGTGGACGAGCGGTTCGGCGGACTCGGCGCGCCGGCCTGACTGATCTGGTCGTCTGCCTGACCGATCTGGCCGTCTGCCTGACTGACCTGGGCGGCCGCCCACTCCCGGTCCAGGACGGCGTAGAGCAGGTCGTCGGTCCACTCGCCCTTATCCCAGGTGCTCTCGCGCAGCCAGCCTTCCCGCCGCATCCCGATCCGCTCCAGGACCGCGGCCGACGCGGTATTGCGCGGGTCGCAGTCCGCGCGGACCCGGTGCTTGCCGCGGACCGTGAACAGGTATCCGACCAGCAGCCTGACCGCCTCGGTCGCGTAGCCGCGGCCGGTGAATCCCGGCCGGAGGGTGAAGCCGATCTCGGCTTGCCGCTCGTCCTGCGCGTCCGTGCTCGAGCCCAGGTCGCCGATCAGCTCGCCGGTGGCCCGCAGCGTCACGGCGAACTGGAACCACTGGCCAGGGGTGTCCGGATGCCGGGCCAGCAGGTCGCCGATCAGCCGCTCGGCCGCCTCCCGCGGGTAGGGCGCGTCCCAGCCCTGGTACCTGGCGACCTGCGGGTCTGACCGGTAGGCGACGAAGATGCCGACGTCGTCGGGCCTGAACCGGCGCAGCGTGAGCCGCTCGGATGTCAGCTCGGTGAAATCGGGGTCGGGCACGGGTGGTCAGCGCCGCCTGCGCCCGGCCGCGGGCTCGGCCGGCTTGACGATGTGCTGCTCCAGCCATTCGGCGAGCGGCGCGGTCTGGGCCAGGAAGCCGGCCACGCGGTCCCCGGCGGCCGGCGTGCTCAGCCACGGCCCGGGCGGCCACTGCCGGAACGCGGCCAGGCCCTTGTAGCGCAGCAGCTCGGCCCGCGGGTGATCGGGCGGATAGCCGCGGGGCGCCGACTTCAGCTTGTCGCGCCCGATCAGCTCGATGTCCCCGGCGGCCAGCGCGGCCGTGACCCGGTCCAGCGCGGCGCCGGACGGTCGTCGGTGACCGCCTTCCGGTAGCTGGCCAGCTGGTCGGGCATCAGGTGGAACATGCCGTTCCCGGCCGCGAGGCCGCCGCCCGACAGCCGGATGTAGGCGAAGCCGACCATCGCTCCGATCTCGGTCCTGTACACCGTCTTGTCGTTGCTGAACCGGATGTCGCGGTACGGCCGCATGATCCTGGCCGGGCCGAAATCGGCGGCCAGCTCGTCGGTGAGCTCGGTCATCGGGCCGAGCACCGCCTCGTCGTAGACCTGGCGGTGCGCGGTCCAGTAGGCCTTGGAGTTGTCGCGCTCCAGGCCCTCGAAGAAGTCGAGCGCCGCTTCCGGCCATCCCTGGAACGTCATCTGCCGGTCCTCCCGCTGCGGTTCTTGCCCTGGTGGTCCGCTGACGGCGGGCTGCTGACGGCGGGCCGCTAACGGCGGGCCGGAGTTGGCCGGCCCGGACAGTCCTATGATCGCCGATGACTGTCCGGGCCGGCGGCCGGCCGGGCGGCCGGTCAGGTGCCGACGATGACCTTGGGCTTGCGGGGCGGGGTGCCGGACTTCCTGACCATGTGCTTGCCATTCCACCCGTAGACGTAGGTGTCGGTGCCCGCGTTGCCGCTCTGGGCGCACGAGGTGCTGGCCGACCGGTTCACGCCATAGCTGACCGCGATCGCTGCCGTGCCGTGCGCGCGCAGGCTCTCCACGCCGCCGAGGCTGTGCGGCTGCAAGGCCCTCGTGCTGGCCCGCAGCGTTTCGCCGGTGAAGAAGAAGTCGCGGCCGCGGTCGCAGTCGTCCATGGTCTGCTGGGTCAGGTCGACCGCGATGAGCGTGCCGCCGTGGCCGTCCGCCGTGGTGGCGACCTTGAACGGGCAGTGCCGCGGAGACAAGTGCAACGACGCGCAGTGGTGGTACCGCGCGGCCACCACGCCTTCGTCGTGCTTGATCTGCGCCGTCAGCGAGTGCGGGGCGGCCCCGGCGTGGCTGGCGGCCTCCGCGGTCCCGCAGCCCACGGCCAGGAGCAGGGTGGCCAGCCCGAGCAGGGCCGCCGAGGTGCGCTTGCGGGCCTGGCGCCGCGCGCCGCTGCCCCCCAGATATCGGTCATGTAGGTTCCTCCGTCTCGCACCGATGTGCTGTCGGCAACTAGGACGGCGAAGTGACGGGCTTGGTTGGAACCTCAGGTCCGAGAGGCAGAGCCGGGCCCCGGCGGGGCCGTCGCCGGGGCGGGAACTGTCGCCGGGGCGAGAGCCGGCTGGGTGGAGCGGGCGGCGAGCAGGCCGGCGGCGACGACGCCGGCCCCGGCGAACAACGCGGCGGTGAGCAGCACGCCGTGCCGGAACGGGGCCAGCGGGTCGCCGTGCGCGGCCGGGGCCAGGATCGCGACCAGGGCGGCCACGCCGAGCACGGTGCCGATCTGGCGGGCCATGTTCAAGATCCCGCTGCCGGTGCCGAATCTGGCGGGCGGCAGCGACGCGCTGCCCGCCCCGAGCAGTGACGGGATCGTCAGGCCGACGCCGGCGCCCCCGATGAGCTGGGCCGGAAGCAGGTGAGTCAGGTAGGCCGGATCGGCCTGGATCCGGCTGAACCACAGCAGCATGCCGGCCGCGTTCACCAGGCAGCCGAGCACCGCGACCCGGCCCGGGAAAACAAGAGGGGAGGCGAGAGGAGAGGGAAAGCCAGCGAAAAGGAGGAAAACCCACGGGGACGGGGGGATGGGA
>JBPCKO010000025.1:0-4754 GCA_051004215.1 Streptosporangiaceae bacterium
CGTGACCTTGGTGGTCGTTGGCGGGACGCACGGGGCCACCTTCCCGGCCCGGAAGACCACCGGCTGGGTGCGCGACCGCGCGGCCGCGATCGCGAGGCGGTCCGCTCCGGTGACCGTACTGGCCGTACTGGCGTTCGCGCTGTGGACGCACGCGATCGCGGGCAAGGGACTGCTCGTCAACCCGGTGGAGATCCTCGCGGTACTCGCGGTGCTCGCGGCCGGCTGGCTGGTCTACGCCAACCTGGAGGGCTGGGCCTTCGCCGCGACAACGCTCGCGATGGCCACCACGGTGCTGTCGATCTTCAGCGAGCTGTATCCGCGGGTCATGGTCTCGAGCACCACGGCGGCGAATAACCTGACCATTCATAACAGCGCGTCGGGCTCGTACTCGCTGACCGTCATGACCGTGGTGGTCGCGATCTTCCTCCCGGTTGTCCTGGTGTACACCGCCTGGACCTACTACGTGTTTAGGCGGCGCCTCAGCGACAAGGATTTCGTGCGGCGGACGCCGCCTCCCATCGTGCAACCGCGCACGGCGCAGGGCGACACAGCGCAGGACACCACGGCGCAGGGCACCACGGCGCAGGGCACCACTTCGCAGCCCCACTAAGAGAGGCAGTCATGACCACTTCATCGGCCCCGGCACCGGCCAAGGCAGACGCGCTCGTCATCTTCGGCGCGACCGGCGACCTGGCCAAGCTCGAGACCTTCCCGGCCCTGGTCGGCCTGGCCGAGCGGGGGCTGCTCGACATGCCGGTGCTTGGCGTGGCCAAGAGCGGCTGGGGCCTCGAGCAGTTCCGCAACTATGCAACCGAGTCGCTGAAGCACAACAATATCGACCCGGGCTCGGACGGCGCGAAGAAGATGCTCGGCCAGCTGAGGTACATCGACGGGGACCTGACCTCGAAGGACACCTTTGACCAGGTGGGCACGCAGATCGGCGGGGGCAAGAAGGTCCTGTACTACATGGAGGTACCGCCGGCCCTGTTCGGCACGATCGCCGACGGCATCGCGGCGGCCGGCCGGGCGAGCGGCTCCCGGGTCATGGTCGAGAAGCCGTTCGGGAATGACCTGGCCAGCGCCCAGGAACTCAACCACACCATGCACCAGCACTTCGCCGAGGATGACATCTACCGGGTGGACCACTGGCTGGGCCTGGACCCGGTCGAGAACATGCTGTTCGTTCGCTTCGCCAACTCGATCGTCGAGCCGCTGCTGAACCGGACCTACGTCCAGAGCGTCCAGATCACCATGGCCGAGGCGTTCGACGTGTCGGACCGCGGCGCGTTCTATGACCGCACCGGCGCGATCCGTGACGTGTTGCAGAACCACATGCTGCAAGTACTCGCTTCGGTACTGGCCGAGCCGCCGGACGACCGCGGCATCGACCCGTGGCGGACCGCCAAGGCCACCGTGATCGAGGCAATGGCGCCGCTGTCGGCCGAGACGGCCGTGCGCGGCCAGTACGACGGCTACCACGATGTCGCCGGCGTCGGCCCGAAGTCGACCGTCGAGACGTATGTGGCCGTCCGGCTGGCCCTGAACTCGTGGCGCTGGGAAGGCGTCCCGATCCTGATCAGGGCGGGCAAGTGCCTGCCGGTGACGGCGACCGAAGTGAACGTGCGCTTCCGCCGCCCGGCCAGCGACGTGTTCGGGCTGGATCCGGATGCGACGATGAACTCGCTGCGGTTCAGGATCAATCCGGCCGCCAGCGTGAGCGTGACGCTGGCCGGCAAGAAGCCGGGGGCGGGCTGGCAGCCGCAGTCCGAGACGCTGACGTTCGCCGAGCAGCCGACCGCGGACATGCGGCCCTACGACCGGCTGATCGGGGCCGCGCTGTCCGGTGACCGCGGCCTGTTCGCCCGCCAGGACACGGTCGAGGCAGCCTGGCGTGTCGTCGACCCGGTGCTCGGCGACGCGGTGCCAGCGCGCCCGTACGCCAAGGGGAGCTGGGGTCCCAAGGAGGCGGACGCGCTGCTGGCCAGCGGCGATGCCTGGCACGACCCCGAGGCCTAGCTCGGCACAGGGGTCAGCGGCCAGCGGGACGGCGCGAGTCCGCGCGACGGCGCGAGTCCGCGGGACGGTGCGAGCCTGCGAAGGTTACGACGAACGGCGCGCGGTCCCGACCGGGGCCGCGCAGAACTGGGGAGCGGATGGACGCGCAGGCGCGGCGCCGGGTCGTGATCGTGGGCGGCGGGTTCGGCGGCCTGTTCGCCGTGCGTGCGCTCCGGCGCGGGCCCTTCTCGATCACGCTCATCGATCAGAGCGAACACCATCTGTTCCAGCCGCTGCTGTACCAGTGCGCGACCGGGATCTTGTCCGAGGGCCAGATCACTGCGCCGCTGCGCCGGGTGCTCCGCCAGGACTCCAACGTCGAATGCGTGATGGCGCGGGCGGTGGACGTGGACGCGGCGGCCAGGAAGGTGATCTGTCACCGGCCGCTCGGCTCCCGGCTCGAGGCGGAGTACGACTACCTGATCGTGGCGGCCGGGGTCGAGCAGTCCTACTTCGGCCACGACGAGTTCCGCGCGCTCGCGCCGGGCATGAAGACGATCGCCGACGCGCTGACGATCCGGCGCCGGGTGTTCGGCGCCTTCGAGATGGCCGAGACCGCAGCCGACGCGGCCGAGCGGGCCAGGTGGCTGACCTTCGCCCTGGTGGGCGCAGGCCCGACCGGGGTCGAGCTGGCCGGGCAGATCAGGGAACTGGCGACCAAGACGCTGCACGAGGAGTTCCGCCGGGCCAATCCCGAGGACGCCAGGGTGCTGCTGTTCGACGGCGGGACCGAGCCGCTGGCCACGTTCGGCGACAAGCTCGCCGAGCGGACCGCTGACGCCCTCAGGGCCCTCGGCGTGGAGTTGCACATGGGTACCACGGTGACCGACGTGTACCCGGGCGGCCTCACGGTCCGTGACCAGCACGCCAAGGAGACCAGCTACGACGCGGCGACCGTGCTGTGGACCGCCGGCGTCACCGCGCCGCCGTTCGCGACCGCGCTGGCCAGGGCGACCGGGGCCGAGCAGGACCGGGCCGGCCGGATCGCGGTCGCCGACGACCTGACCATCGCCGGCCACCCCGAGATCTCCGTCGTCGGCGACATGATGAGCCTGCGCAAGCTGCCCGGCGTGGCCGAAGTCGCGATGCAGGCCGGCCACTATGCGGGCCGGCGAATCAAGCGACTGGCGGACGGGCAAGAGCCAGGGCCGGAATTCCACTACCGCGACCTCGGGTCGGCCGCTTACATCGCCCGCGGGCGGGCCGTCGTGTCGGCCGGGCGGCTGCACCTGTCCGGGTTCGCTGGCTGGGTGTTCTGGCTGTTCATTCATATCGCCTTCCTGACCGGATTCCGCAACCGGATCGGCGCGATCCTCTCCTGGTGGGTCGCCTTCACCAGGGACATCCGGCGGGAGCGGGCGTTCACCGCGCGCGAGGTCGGGGTGCTGCCCTCGGTTTACGGGCACCAGGGCCAGGAGAGCGACGCGGACGCGAGTGCCAGCAGCGGAGCGCGCCAGGACGGCGGCAGCGGACGGGCCAAGGGCCCGCAACGCGAGTGAGCCCCCGGGCGAGTTGGGCGCGGGGCGGCGGGGCGGGTTGGGCGCGGGGCGGGGCGGGGCGGAAGCGGTTGCGGGCCGAGTCCGGTCCGGCGCGCCGCTACCTGGCCGTCACCGCCCTGGCCGGGCTGGCCGTGACCGGGCTCATCCTGGCCCAGGCCGGGCTGCTCGCCCGCGCGCTCGCAGGCGCGGTCAGCGGTCCGGGCAACCAGGTACTGGGGGGGCCGCTCCTGTTGCTGCTCGCCGTCGTCGTCACCAGGGCCGTGGCGGTGCAGGCGGGCGAGATCGCCGCGCTGCGCGGCGCCGCCGCGGTGAAGGAACGCCTGCGGGCCGCGCTGGCCAGGCACGTGCTGCGGCTCGGCCCGACCTGGGCCGGACGGCAGCGGTCCGGCGAGGTGACCGCGCTCGCGACCGGCGGCCTGGACGCGCTCGATCCCTACTACGCCAGGTACCTGCCCCAGCTCGGGCTCGCGGTCGCGGTCCCGGCCGCGGTGCTGGCCGCGATCGCGGTCCAGGACTGGATATCGGCCGTGATCATCGCGATCACGCTGCCGCTGATCCCGGTGTTCGGGGTGCTGATCGGCTTGCAGACCAAGGCCAGGACCCGGCGCAGCTGGCAGTTGCTGGCCCGGCTCAGCGGCCATTTCCTCGACGTCGTGCAAGGACTGCCGACGCTGAAGCTGTTCGGCCGGACCGCCGCTCAGGAGCGGGTGATCGCCGAGGTCACCGAGGAATACCGGGGCAGCGTGCTGGCCACGCTGCGGATCGCGTTCTTGTCGGCGCTGGTGCTCGAGCTGTCCGCGTCCCTGGCCACGGCGCTGGTCGCGGTCGAGGTCGGGCTGCGGCTGCTGTACGGGCACCTCGGCTACCCGACGGCGCTGTTCGTGCTGCTGCTCACCCCCGAGGCGTACCTGCCGTTGCGGAACGCGACCGCGCAATTCCATGCCAGCGCGGACGGGCTGACGGCGGCAGGCCACGCGTTCGAGATCCTGGACACGCCGGCGGCGCCCGGGCCGGGCCCGGCCTCACAGACGTCCGGTGGCCGGCCGGCCGCGCCCGACCTGCGGACCGCCCCGATCAGCCTGAACGAGCTGACCGTGGCCTATCCCGGCCGCGGCGAGCCGGTGCTCGCCGGGGTGAACCTGACCATCCGCCCGGGAGACCGGATCGCCATCACCGGGCCGAACGGGGCGGGCAAGACCA
>JBPCKO010000026.1:0-7519 GCA_051004215.1 Streptosporangiaceae bacterium
TTTTTTTTTTCTTTTCTTTCTCTTTCCTTTTTTCTCCTCCCCCCCCCCCCCCCCCCCCCCCCCCCCCCCCCGCGACCCGGTCGCGGTGACCGCGGTGCAGTTCCTGGGGGCGGCCCTGGCCGCGCTGCCGGTCGCCGCCCTGACCGAGGGCGCGCCGCCCGCGCCCGCCCGGCTCACGGCCGTCGCGGCCGTCGCCGCGCTGGCCGTCTGCGGCACACTGGCCCCGTTCACGCTGTTCGCCTACGGCCAGAGCCGGGTGCCGGCCGAGATCGCGGGCGCGTTCGTGAACATCGAGCCCGTCGTCGGCGCGCTGGCCGGCACCGTGCTGTTCGGTAACCCGGCGACGGCGGGCCTGGCCGCCGGGGGCGCCGCGATCCTGGCCGGGATCGCGATGAGCGCGTGGCCGCGGCCGGGCCGCCAGTCAGGGCGAGATCACCCGGACCCGGTAGGCGTCGGCGAAGTAGACCGGGCCGGACTTCGCGACCGTGAGGTCCGTCGGGTAGGTGAACTCGGCCTGCCGGGCAGGCCCGCCGTCGCCCAGGCCCCGGCCGCCGCCGCCGGCGATCCGGTAGATGTGCCCGGCGGTCATCCTCTGGCCGTAGAAGGTGCCGGTGCGGACGGCGATCACCCGGATCAGCTGGCCGGCGTCGGCGATCACGACGTTGCCGGCCCGGTCCACGGCCGGGCTGACCGGCTTCACCCCGGCCAGCCGGGCCGGCCCGCCGTCGCCGGAGTCGGTGAAGGTGCCGTTGCCCGCGATCGTGTACCGGTGGCCGGCGAGCATCTTCTGGCTGTAGAAGGTGCCCGCCCTGGCCGCGATGACCTGCACTTGCGAGGCGTCCTGGTTGGCCACGATGACGTTGTCGGCCGCGTCGACGGTGACCCCGCCAGGCTCGCCCACGGTGGCCCCCCTGGTGATCCGGTAGATGTGCCCGGCGGTCATCTTCTGGCCGAAGAAGGTTCCGGTCTTGGCTGCGACCACGGCCAGGCAGGAATCCGGGTTGTCGGAGATCACGATGTTGCCGTGGTGATCAACCGCGAGATAGGTCGCCGTCACCGCGGCCTGGACCGCCGGGCCGCCGAACCCGGAGAGCCCGAAGGCGCCGTTGCCCGCGATCAGGTAGATGCGGCCCGCCGTCATCGGCTGGCCGTAAAACCGGCCCGTGCGATCGGCCAGCACGACCAGCCGGTGCGCTCCGTACAGGGCGATCAGCACGTTGCCCGCCGTATCCGTGGTCACCGCGGTCGGGCTGGTCAGGCGGACGCCGACGGCGCGCCGTCCGCCGCCGGGGAATCCGCGCCCGCCGCCTGCCACCGAGTACAGGTGCCCTGCGTGCATGGCCAGGCCGTAGAAGCGGCCTGACCGGGCCGCCGCGACCAGGATCCGGCCCGCGTCGATCTGGGTGATGAGCACGTTGCCGGCCCGGTCCAGCGCGATGCCGGTGGTGCCGATCGAGGTGTCGTTGACGTAGGCGTTGATCTGGGCCCGCGTGGCCAGGCCGCCGTTACCGGTGAACGGGCTGGCCGCGACGGCCACGGTGTAGATATGCCCGGCCGTCATCGGCTGGCCGTAGAACCGGCCCGACCGGACGGCCACGACCCGGATCCTGACATTTCCCTGGTCGCTGATCACAATGTTGCCGGCCCCGTCGACGGCGATCCCCCTCTCGCCGCGCCGGTCGCCTGGCTGGTGCCGAATGCACCTGCAGTAAAGACGCTCAAGTCGGCTGCCTGTTTCACCGGCGCGCAGCATCCGCGAGGCGTGGTGCGGCCGGCCGGCGCGCGGCCGCGCCGGTTTAGCATCGGCCCATGGTCCGTTTCCTCGTGCTGTACGAGCCCCCCGATGACCCGGGGGCCTTCGACCGGCATTACCGGGATATCCACATTCCGCTGGCGAAGAAACTGCCCGGGCTGCGCCGGTACTCGGTCAGCCGGAACATCGCGCCGGTGCGCGGCGCCGATCCGTACTACCTGGTCGCCGAGCTGGACTGGGACGACATGGATGCGCTTCGGCGGGCGTTCGCGTCGCCGGAGGGCCAGGCGACCGCGCAGGACGTGCCTAAGTTCGCCGGCCACCGGGTGCGCAGCCTGGTCTACGAGGTCGAGGAGGTTTAGCCGCCCGCGGCAGGTGGCGATACGCTGCGGTCATGCTGGCGCGGTGGTGGCATGGGGTGATCGCGGCGCTCGTGCTGATCGCCATCGTGGCCCAGATCGCGATCGCGATCCGGGTCAGCGGCACCCCGCCGGACGTCACCGCCGGGGTGCTGCGTGGCAGCTCGCTGGCCGGCCGGATCATCCGCGTGCTGAGTTTCTTCACGATCCAGAGCAACCTGCTCAGCGGGATCGTGTCTGCGCAGCTCGCGGCCAGGCCCGGCCGGGACGGACCGGCCTGGCGGGCGGTGCGGCTGGCCGCCCTGCTCGGCATCACGGTGACCGGCATCGTGTACTCCACCGTGCTGGCCGCCATCCACCAGCCCCACGGCGCCACGGAGACGCTGCTTAACATCGTCGTGCACTACCTGGTGCCGGCCGGAATGGTGATCGGATGGCTGGTGTTCGGGCCCCGGCCGCGGATCACCGGGCGGACGGTGGGGTGGGCGCTGGCGTTTCCCGTGCTCTGGCTGGTCTATTCGCTGGCCCGGGGCGCGATCTGGCCCTGGTATCCGTATCCGTTCCTGGACGTGAGCACCCATGGTTACGGCCAGGTCGCGGTGAATGCGCTGCTGGTGACGGCCGTGTTCGCGGTGCTGGCGGCGATCTTCGCGGCCGGGGACCGGTGGCTGCCCGCCGCCCCGCGGGCCGCCCGTCCCGATCCGGCCGGGCGGCCGGACCCGGCGCGGGACTGAGCGAGGTGAGCCCGGTAGCGGACGAGGCAGGCGGCTACGCCGCCTACTCCTACCTGGATGCCGGAGCGGACTTCCGCCCGTTCGAGCTGGCCCCGGAGTTCGGCCGGGTGCCGCCGTACGCGGCCGGCCTGACCGCCGGGCAGGAACACCGGGCCCGCGACCTGCTGGCCGGCAGCCTGGTGATCAGCCTGCACGACCACCCGGTGCGGCTCCCGGCCCGGATGGAGCAGACGCCGGAGTACAACCGGACCGGCCGCCAGCACGCGGCCTACGCGGGCCTGGCCGCGTCCGGAATGACCGTGGTGTTCGACAACATGATGAACGGCACCGCCTGCGTGACCGGGCACGCGCCGTGGCGCTGGGACGACATCATCACCGACCTGGGCATGCGCCAGGCCGACCTGGCGCATCAGCAGAACGTGATCGGCGTCCGGGGTCTGGCCGATATCGACCTGGCCTACCGCTCGGGTCGGGTCGGCGTGGTGTTCGGACTAGAGGCGGCGACGCCGATCGAGAACGAGCTGGACCGGCTGGACGCTCTGTACGGGCTCGGCCTGCGCCAGATCGGCATCGCCTACTCCGACGCGAACGCGCTCGGCAGCGGGCTGGCGGAGGCGGCGGACGGCGGGCTGACCCGGTTCGGCCGGCGCGCGGTCCGGCGGATGAACCAGCTCGGGCTGGCGATCGACGTGTCGCACTCCTCCGACCGGACCGCGCTCGACGTATGCGCGGCCAGCGAGCGGCCGGTGCTGATCACGCACGCGGGCGCCCGGGCGGTGTGGGACACGGCCAGGATGAAGCCGGACGACGTGCTGCGGGCGGTGGCGGACACCGGCGGCGTGATCGGTATCTCAGCCGCGCCGCACACGACGCTGTCGGCCGCGCATCCGCGGCACACGATCGAGTCGGTGATGGATCACTTCGTTTACTGCGCGGACTTGGTCGGTCTCGAGCAGGTGGCGTTCGGGCCGGACACGCTGTACGGCGATCACGTCGCCCTGCACCGGATCTTCGCCCCCCTGCTCAGCCTGGGCGCGATGCGCGGGCCGCCGTTCGAGCCGGTCGAGTACGTGGACGGGCTGGAGAACCCGACCGAGAACTTCGCCAACATCACCGGGTGGCTGGTCGCGCACGGGTACGACGACGAATCCGTCCGCGCCGTTCTCGGCGGCAACGTCTACCGCGTTCTGGGCCAAATCTGGGTGAGCTGAGGCCGGCCCGTGTAGATGAAACCCGGGTTTGATACACAAATTCGCGTATGAAACCGGGCTTTCATACATCGCCCGATACTTGGTTGGGGGGTCAGGGGCGCAGGCCGCGGGAGCCGGGGCCGAGGAAGGTCAGGACCAGCACGATCACGGCCAGCCCGGTCACGGTCAGCGAGACCAGCAGCAGCCGGCGGCTGACCGCGCCATCCCAGTCGCGGCGGGGCGGCCGCCGGTTCACCAGCCAGGCCCACGCGCTGAACGCGAGTAGCGGGATCCCGACCACCGGCCGGAACTTCAGGACGGCGATGCCGAGCGCGAAGAAACTGATCGCGCTGCGGGTCCAGGCCAGGTCGGTGCGCTCGTGGGCCAGCAGCGGCGCCGATTTCGCGTCATCCGGCGGGCTGTTGCCGACGTGCGGGCCGTTGCCGTCGTCCGGCGGGCCGTTGCCGACGTGCGGGCTGCTGCCCTCTGATGGCCCCGGGGGATCGGGCGGGCCGCTGCCGTCTGGCGGCTCGGCGCCGCCGGGCGGCCGGGCGCCCGGGTCGTTGGTCACGGGAAGCGGATCCGCGAGTACAGGTCTACGGCGCCGGCCAGCAGCGCGATCACGGTGATCGTGACGGCCAGGATTTTCGGCAGCCGGGACCTGGGCAGCGGAGCGCCGTGCCGGAGCGCGCGCTGGTTCGCTTTCCATTCGAAGTAGCTGAGCAGCGACATCACCGCGCCGAGCAGGATCAGCGGGGTCGCGATGGCCGACCGGCCCCAGGGCACGCCGGCGAACGGCGGCAGCAGCTGCGCGATCGCCAGGCCGCCGACCACCAGGGCGAGCGCGGTCCGGCTCCAGGCCAGGAACGTGCGCTCGTTGGCCATCGTGAACCGGGCGTCCGGTTCCGTGCCGTCCGGCTCGCCGGTACTTGCGTTCTCGCTCACATCCGTGATCGGCTCCTTACCGGTAGCTCGTGACCCGGGTGACGAGAGCATCCTCGCGCATCGCGGCCGATGTGAGCGGCGGCACGTCGACAGGAGACTCCGATGGGGCGGTACGCGCAGGAGTTCAGCCGGAGCATGTCCGATCCACGGGGATTCTGGGGCGACGCGGCCGGGCTGATCGACTGGTACGAGCGGCCGTCGGTGGTGCTGGACGACTCCCGGCCGCCGTTCTACCGGTGGTTCGCGGGCGGCCGCATGAACACCTGCTTCAACGCGCTGGATCGCCACGTGGCGGCGGGCCGCGGCGGTCGGCCGGCCCTGATCTACGACAGCCCGGTGACCGGCAGCCAGCGGGTGTTCAGCTATGACGAGCTGCTGGGACAGGTGGCCAGGTTCGCCGGCGTGCTGCGCGGGGCCGGGGTGCGCGCCGGGGACCGGGTGGTGATCTACCTGCCGATGATCCCCGAGGCCGTGGTCGCGATGCTCGGCTGCGCCAGGATCGGGGCCGTCCACTCGGTGGTGTTCGGCGGGTTCGCCGCGCACGAGCTAGCGCTGCGGATCGACGACGCGACGCCCGCGGTGATCGTCTCGGCGTCGTGCGGCCTCGAGGCGTCCCGGGTGATCGAGTACAAGCCGATGCTGGACCGGGCGATCGACCAGGCCTCGCACAAGCCGGACCGGTGCGTGATCGTGCAGCGGCCGCAAGCGACGGCCGAGATGGTCAGCGGCCGGGACGTGGACTGGGCCGAGGCGATGGCCGGGGCGGAGCCCGCGGACTGCGTGCCGGTCGCCGCGACCGACCCGCTGTACATCCTGTACACCTCGGGCACCACGGCCAAGCCCAAGGGCGTGGTCCGCGACAACGGCGGGCACGCGGTCGCGCTGGCCTGGAGCATGCCCAACATCTACGACACCGGGCCGGGTGAGGTGTTCTGGGCCGCCTCCGACGTCGGCTGGGTCGTCGGGCATTCCTACATCGTGTACGCGCCGCTGCTCGCGGGCTGCACCACCGTGCTGTACGAAGGCAAGCCGGTCGGCACCCCGGACGCGGGCGCGTTCTGGCGGGTCGCGGCCGAGCACAAGGTCAAGACGCTGTTCACCGCGCCGACCGCGATCCGGGCGATCAAGAAAGAGGACCCGGGCGGCGCCCTCGCGGCCGGGCACGACCTGAGCGGACTTGAGTACCTGTTCCTGGCCGGGGAACGGCTGGACCCTGAGACCTACCGGTGGGCGGGCAGCCTGCTCGGCATCCCGGTGATCGATCACTGGTGGCAGACCGAGACCGGCTGGCCGGTCGCGGCCGACCCGATGGGACTGCAGGCGCTGCCGACCAAGGCGGGCTCGCCGACCATGCCGATGCCCGGCTACGACGTGCGGGTCGTGGACGGCGACGGCGCCGACGCCGGGCCCGGCGAGACCGGTGACATCGTGATCCGGCTGCCGCTGCCGCCGGGCTGCCTGCCCACGTTGTGGCAGGACGACGACCGGTTCGTCGGTTCGTACCTGGCCCGGCATCCGGGCAGCTACGCCACCGGCGACGGCGGGTTCAGGGACACCGACGGCTACCTGTACGTGATGGGCCGGGTCGACGACGTGATCAACGTGGCCGGGCACCGGCTCTCCACCGGTGAGATGGAGGAGGTGCTGGCCAGCCACCAGGCGGTGGCCGAATGCGCGGTGATCGGCGTGCACGACGAGCTGAAGGGACAGGTGCCGCGCGGGTTCGTGGTGCTCAAGGCGGGCGTGGACGGCGACCCGGCGGCGATCGCCGCCGAACTGGTCCAGCTGGTGCGGGACCAGATCGGCGCGGTGGCCGCGCTGCGCCGGGTCGACGTCGTCGGGGCGCTCCCGAAGACCCGCTCGGGCAAGATCTTGCGCAAGACCATGCGCGGGATCGCCGACGGGGTGCAGGAGCCGGTCCCGTCGACCATCGAGGACGCGAGCGTACTGGATACGCTGCGGCCGGTCCTGACGACCTGATGCGGCAAGCCTGGCGACCTGATGTCGAGATCGGCCGGGCGGCTCCGACCGGGAAGTGAGAGCGCGCCGGCGGGGCGCGCGGACCGCGGAGGAGAGCGGCGACGCGCCCGGCGCGGCCGCGCCCTACCGGGAGGCGGCCAGGCGCACCGCCAGCCGCCCCGAGCGGGCTCACCTCGCAGGCCGGGCCGAGGCCCTGACCCGCTGATCCCGATCCCGATGATCTTGAAAGTGGCGGTCCCGAACCTGGTCATCGGGCCGCGGCGCCGCTGGCGCCTCGGAGCGCAGACCCTGGTTAGTGATAGCCTGGACAGGTGCCGCGGTAGTTCCGCGGCTCACGCGGGCGGCTTGCCCGCGCGGTCGCTCATGTGAGCAATCTGTCTCTCGGCGAATTCAGTCGCCGATTCGCTGATGTCTCTGAGCACGAAGCGGCCCACGAGACCTCAGACGGAGCTCATTCTTGTCCTCAAACTCCGGCCGCTCCCGCGCGGCCTCTTCCGGTCGTGCCCGCGCGGCCTCTTCCGGCCGCCGGTACCAGCCGGCCGCCGGCCCGGTCAGCAG
>JBPCKO010000027.1:0-2745 GCA_051004215.1 Streptosporangiaceae bacterium
GCGCCAGCCAGACCAGCCCGTCCCGCTCGGCGACCTGCGCCGCTGGCCGCAGCGCGGCCCGGGCCGGGATCGCAGCGGCGGGCTCCAGGGCCGGGATATCCACGCACCGGCCGTCGCCGCCGAAACGCCAGCCGTGGTACGGGCACTGCAGCGTGCCCCTCGTCATCTCCCCCGCCGACAGCCGGGCCCGCCGGTGCGGGCACGCGTCGGCGAAGGCCGCGATGGCGCCGCCGAACCTGGCCAGCACCCAGCCCTGACCGAGAAGCCGGACGGCCACGGGATCCTCGCCGACGCCGTCGGCCAGGGCGACGGCGTGCCAGAACCCCGCGAGCGCCGGGTGCGCGTTCGTGAACTCGCCGGGTCCCGGTTCCATGCCATCATCATCACCCACGCCGCGAGCAGGCCCAGGCGCGTTAGCCGCGGCGGACGGTCAGGTATCGCGGCGGCGCCGCGGCGGGCTCGGGCAGCACCAGCGGGCCGGCGCCCGGCTGAATCGAGCCGAGAACGGCCGGGTGCCGGGCGCCGGTCGCCGCGGTCACCGAGCCGGGCAGCCCGTTCCAGCTCAGGAAGCCAAGAACGGCGAACGCGATCGCTTCCTTGGCCTGGGCCGGGATGCCGAGATCGTCGGTCGTCAGCACGGCCGCGCCGGGGACGGCAGCGGCGAGCGACCGCCGGGTGGCCAGGTTCGCGCTTCCGCCGCCCGACAGCACCAATTCGGTCAGGCCGTACTCCGCGGTCGCCTCGGCCAGCAGGTCCACGAGCAGCCGGGTGACCGTCGCGCAGACGTCGGCGCCCGGTGGCTCAGGCTGAACGCCATCGACCAGGGCCCGCAGGTAGGACTCGTTGAACAGCTCACGTCCCGTACTGCGCGGCGGCGGCCGCCGGTAATACGGCTCCGCCTTGAGCCGCGCGAGCAGCGTCTCGCTCACGTGGCCGCGGGCCGCGATCGCCCCGCCCGCGTCGCAGGACCGGGCGCCGCCCGTCGCCCGGCGGGCCGCCGGATCCATGAGCGCGCCGGCCGGCCCGAGGTCGAACGCGGTCAGCACCCAGCCGTCCTGCACGACGGTCAGGTTGGCGATGCCGCCCAGGTTGACGGCGGCGGCCCGGCCCGGCCGGCCTGCGAGCAGGAGCTGGTCGAACATCGCGACCAGCGGCGCGCCCTGACCGCCGGCCGCGAGGTCGCGGCTGCGCAGGTCGGCGATGACCGGCAGGCCGGTGCGCTCGGCCACGGCCGCGGCGTTGCCAAGCTGCAAGGTGCCGAGCGCGCAGCCACGGTCGTCGACCCAGTGAAAGAACTTCTGCCCGTGCAGCACCGCCAGGTCGGCGCGGCCGCCGGCCAGCTGGGCCGCCGCGGCGGCAAAGGCCGCGGCGTAGGTGTGCCCGAGCTCGGCATGCAGTGCGCAGAGCTCGCCGGCGCCCGGCCGCCCGGGCGGCAGGGCCGCCTCGATGCGGGCGCGCAGGCTCGGCGCGAAAGGTGTGCTGACGAGGCCCAGGTACTCGCAGCCGAGTTCGTCGCCGTCGAGCTCAAGAACGGCGCCCGCGACGTCGATGCCGTCCACTGAGGTGCCCGACATGCAGCCGAGCACCCGCGCCCGCCGTCGCCGCCGCGATGCCTTTACCGTGGAACCCACGACCGATGACCGTAACAAGTCCCGGCGATCCCCGACGCGAAACGGCCGCCGGGCGAAGGTGAGGAGGGCGGCGGTGCCAGCAGGAACGCGGCCAGGCCGGCCGGGCGCGGCCCGGTCAGCGCGTACTCCGTCACCGGCCGGCGAGCCGCTGGCCAGCACGGAACTGCGCAACGACCGCACCCGCGACATCGATCTCGTCGGAACGCTCGACCTGCTGCGCCTCCTCAACGCCGAGGATGCCGTGGTCGCGGGCGCCGTCGCGGCCGTGCTGCCGATCGTCGCCGAGGTCGTCGAGAAGGCGGCCGAGCGGGTACGGTCCGGCGGCCGGGTGCACTACTTCGGAGCCGGATCGTCGGGCCGGATCGGCGTGCTCGACGCGGCCGAGGTCGTGCCGACGTTCGGCGTGCCCCCCGGCCTCTTCATCGCCCACCACGCGGGCGGTGACGGAGCCGTCGCCCGGGCGGCCGAGGGCGCGGAAGACCAGCAGCGGCTCGGGGAGCAGGCCGCGGCCGGGCTGACCGCGGCTGATGTCGCCGTCGGGCTGACGGCGAGCGGGCGCACGCCGGATGTCGGCGGCGCCCTCCTCGCGGCCCGGGCCGCCGGGGCGCTGACCGTGCTGATCAGCAGCAACCTCGCGGCCCCGCTCGCGGAGCACGCCGATTATCCCGTCCTGGCCGACACCGGGCCGGAAGCGATCGCGGGGTCGACCAGGCTGAAGGCCGCGACGGCGCAGAAGATGATCCTCAACTCGCTGTCAACAGCCGTCCTGGTCAGGCTGGGCCGCACCTATTCCAACCTGATGGTCTCGCTGGCCGGGACGAACGAGAAGCTACGCCGGCGCCAGGTGCTGATCTTGACGGAGGCCTCGGGAGCCGCCGAGCCGGCCTGCCGCTCCGAACTCGCCAGGTGCGAAGGCGATCTGCGGCTGGCCCTGCTGTGCTTGCTGACCGGGCTGGACCCGCGGGCCGCGGCCAGCAGGCTGGCCGGAGCTGGCGGCAGCGTCCGGGCCGCGCTCGCGGCCACCGCCGGAGACCCGGCCGCGACGCGCACGGAGCCGGCCGCATCGGCGACGGGCACGGAGCCGGCCGCGTCCGCGCCGGGCACGGAGCCGGCC
>JBPCKO010000028.1:0-6689 GCA_051004215.1 Streptosporangiaceae bacterium
CCTGGTAACCCTCGCACTCGCGCAGGATGTGGCTGGGGCGGTGCACGAGGGTGGGCAGCCCGTAGGAGGTCCACCCAAGCCCTCGCTCGGCCAGGGCCAGCCCGAGCGCGTCCAGGCCGCCGCCGCCGAGGTCGGCGGGGAAGTTCGCGGCGTACAGCCCGGCCGCGATCGCGCGCCCCCTGATCTGCTGGTCCAGCTCCGGCGGGACCGCGTCGAGCCGCTCGACCAGGTCCTCGTGCGGCACCAGCTCCCGCCGGACGAAGTCCCGCACCGTCGCCACGATCGCGCGCTGCTCGGTATCGAGGTCGAACTCCATGGCGCTCCTTACCTCCGGATGCCCATCACGTGCCCGGCGGCCGCCGGGACCGGCAGCGCGGCATGGGCGGCCTTGATCTGCTCCAGCCGGCCGAGCAGCCCGGCCGGCATCGCGGCGGCCCAGCCGGCCGCCATGTCAACGTGCACCAGCAGCTGCTCCGCGGTCGCCACGTCGGGGCCGGCGCCGGCCGCGCGGACGGTGTGGAAGATGTGCAGGCTCCTGGGTCCCACGTCGAGCAGCTGAAGCGTGGCCGCGAGCCGGTCGCCGGCGCCGGACTCGCGCCGGTGATGCAGGTGGGTCTCGGCCGTGTACAGCGAGTGCCCGGCCGCGCGGTAGGCCTCGTCGATGCCGATGTAGCGGAAGAAGGCATCCGCGGCCTCGCCGACGAGCAGCAGGTAGCACCACTCGCTCATGTGGCCGTTGTAATCCACCCAGCCGGCCGGGACGGCGCGCTCATACAGCCGCAGCGGCGCTTCGATCACGGCGCGGCCACCCCCAGCTCGGCACCCCAGTCTCGGTCCGCAGGTGTTCAAAACCTGCGATGGAAATTCGTATCATGCGACGATAGGCACGATGACCGTCAGCCGTCAACGAAACGGGATACGACCGTGAGCACCGGTGCCGCCCGCCCAGCGCAGGCCGCGGGCCAGCCCGGGCGCGGCCGGGTCCAGTCGGTGCAGCGGGCGCTGGCCCTGGTCGAGGCGATCGCCGCCGAGCCGGGCGGCGGCACCGCCGCCGAGCTGGCGCTGGCCTGCGGCATCAACCGGGCGACGGCCTGGCGGCTGCTCGCCACGCTGGAGGATCAGGGCGTGGTCGACCGCGACCCGGTCAGCAACCGCTACCAGGTCGGCTACACCGTGGCCAGGCTGGCCGCCGCGTCCGGGACCGACGGCCTGGTCCGGCGCAGCCACCACATCCTGGAGCGGGTGTGCGCGCAGACCGGCGAGGCGGCCGACCTGGCCGTGGGCCGCCGGTCCGAGCTGGTCTACGTCGACGAGGTCGCGCCGCGGTCGGTGCTGACCGTGAGCTGGCTGGCCAGGCCGGTGCCGCTGCACGCCACCTCGACCGGCAAGGCCTGGCTGGCCTGGCTGCCCGAGACCGAGGCCAGGGCCCTGCTCGGGCCGGCCCTGCCCGGCTTCACCGACGCGACCGTGACCGACGCGGGCCGGCTGCTGTCCGAGCTGGCCCAGATCCGCGAGCGCGGCTACGCGGTCTGCGCGGGCGAGCTGGAACCCGAACTGTGGGGCGTGTCGGCCCCGGTGCTGCGGCCCGGCCAGGCCAGGCCGGTCGCCGTGTTCAGCATCTGGGGCCCGGCCGGCCGGGTGCCGCCGTCCCGGCTGGACGCTCTCGGCTCGGTGGCAATCGACGCCGCGGCCGCGGTGGCCGGGCTGGCGTGAGGTCTTGACAAGAGCTTGCCCGCTCAGCGAGCGTTGTTCGCATAGTGCTGTTCCTGCTCGTAATGCGGGCAGTTGTCGCCGCCCTCAGCGGTCCGGAGGTTCCCCGTGGCTCAGCCTCGCAAAGTCATCATCACCTGCGCGGTGACCGGCTCAGGTCACACCCCGACGATGTCGCCGCACCTGCCCTACACGGTCGAGGACGTCGTGTCCCAGTCGGTCGCGGCCGTGCGGGCTGGCGCGGCTATCATCCACCTGCACGCCAGGGACCCCAAGGACGGCAGCCCGACCGCCGACCCGGCCGTGTTCACGCAGTACCTGAAGGCGATCAAGGCCGAGAGTGACGCCGTGATCAGCATCACCAGCGGCGGCGGCACCGGCATGTCGGTGGCCGACCGGCTGCGGGTGATCTACGAGACCAGGCCGGAACTGTGCACGCTCAACCTGGGCACGTTCAACTACGGCAGCTTCCCGATGATCGGCAAGTACCGGGGCACGTGGCAGTTCGACTGGGAAGAGCCGTACCTGGAGAGCACCAGGACGGAGCCGTTCGTCAGCACCTTCGCCGACATCGAGCACATGCTGACCGACCTGGCCGGCGCGACCGGCGCGAAGTTCGAGTACGAGGCCTACGACGTCGGCCACCTCTACACGCTCGCCTATTACCTGAACGAGGGCCTGGTCAAGCCGCCGGTGTTCCTGCAGACCATTCTCGGCGTGATGGGCGGCATCGGCGCCGGGGTCGACCACCTGGTGCACATGAAGGCGACCGCGGACAAGCTCTTCGGCAACGCGGTCCAGTGGTCGGTGCTCGGCGCCGGCCGGCACCAGTTCGACATGATCACGGTGTCCGCGGTGATGGGCTCGCACGTCCGGGTCGGGCTGGAGGACGGGCTGTTCATCGGCAAGGGGCGCCTGGCTCAGTCGAACGCCGAGCAGGTCGCCAAGATCGTCCGCATCCTGCGCGAGCTGTCGCTGGAGATCGCGACGCCGGACGAGGCGAGGGAGATCCTCGGGCTCAAGGGCCTGCACCAGGTCGGCTGGTGACCCCCGGGGAGGGCCGCTCGCCGGAGGACGCGCGCACCGTCGCGATCGTCGGCGCGGGGGTGATCGGAGCCGGCTGGGCCGCGCACTTCCTGCGGATGGGCCTCGACGTCACGGCCTGGGATCCGGCTCCGGGAGCGGCGGACCGGCTGGCCAGGTTCGTGGCCGCGGCCTGGCCCGCGCTCGAGCGGCTCGGGCTGCGCGACGGGGCCTCGCCGGACCGGCTCGCGTTCGCCGGCAGCCTGGCCGGGGCGGTCGGGGAGGCCGGCTTCGTCCAGGAATCCGCGCCCGAGGTGCTGGCGGCCAAGATCGCCCTGCTGGCCGAGCTGGACGCGCTGACCCCGGCCGACGTGGTGATCGGCTCGAGCACGTCCGGGTTCTTGATGACCAGCCTCGCCGCCGGCACGACCCATCCTGGCCGGTTTGTGGTCGGCCACCCGTTCAACCCGCCGTACCTGATCCCGCTGGTGGAGGTGGTCGGCGGCCGGGCCACCGACCCGGCCGCGGTGGCCTGGGCGGAGAAGTTCTATACCGCGACCGGCAAGGTCTGCCTCACGATGGCCAGGGAGGTGCCCGGCTTCGTCGGCAACCGGCTGCAGGAAGCGCTGTGGCGGGAGGCGCTGCACATGATCGACTCGGGTGAGGCGACGGTGCGGCAGATCGACGACGCGATCACCTACGGGCCCGGGCTGCGGTGGGCCCTGATGGGGCCGATGCTGACCTTCCACCTGGCCGGCGGCCAGGGCGGGATGGCCCGCATGCTCGACCACTTCGGCCCCGCGCTGCTGGAGCCGTGGACCAGGCTCACCGCGCCCGAGCTGACTCCGCGGCTGCGCGACATGGTCGTCGGCGGGGTCGGCGAGGCGGTCGGCCAGGTTCCGGTGCCCGAGCTAGAGCGGCGTCGCGATGCGTTCCTGACCGACCTGCTGCTGCTGCTGGACCGGCACCGCGGTGCCTGACCAGGCCTGGCCCGCCGGGCCCTACGCGCGATACGAGACCACGGTCGGCCAGGACTGGATCGACTACAACGGCCACCTGAACGATGCCGGCTACGCGGTGCTGCTCGGTGCCGCGAACGAGGTGCTGCTGGCCGACCTGGGCCTGAGCGAGGCGTACCGCCGCGCCACCGGGCGGGCGCTGTACACCGTCGCCAGCCACATCAGGTACCTGGCCCAGTGCAAGCACGGCGACGGGCTGACCGCCCGCAGCCTGCTGGTCAGTGCCGACGGCAAGCGGCTCAGGCTGCACACCGAGCTGGTCCGCGCCGACGGCCGGGTGGCGGCGACCGGGGAGTACTTGTACCTGCACGTGGACGAGGCGGCCGGCGGAGTGACCCCGATGCCGGCCGACCGGTGGCCGGCCGTGGCCGCGCTGCTGGCCGCCCAGTCGGAGCTGCCCCGGCCGCCGCACCTGGGCCGCGGCATCGGCGGCTGACCGCCGCCCGGCGAGGTCAGGCGATCCGCAGCGGCAGGGCCCGGGGGCCGCGGATCTGGCCGGCCGACCAGCTCACCCCGGCCGGGTCGGCCAGCGTGAACGCACCGATCCGCTGCAGCCAGACCTCCAGCGCCACCCTCAGCTCCATCCTGGCCAGGTGCGAGCCGACGCAGCGGTGAATGCCGAGCCCGAACGCGGCGTGCCGGTTCACCTGCCGGTCGATCACGACCTCGCCGGCCTGGCTGAACTGGGCCGGGTCCCGGTTGGCGGCCGGGAACGACAGCAGGATCCAGTCATCCGCCTTCATGTCCATCCCCTGCCACACCATGTCCTGCCGGACCAGCCGGGCCATCGTGACCGGGGCGTACGCGCGCAGGAACTCCTCCATCGCGGCCGGCAGCAGGCCGGGCTCGGCGGCCAGCCGCTCGCGGTCGGCCGGGTGGCGCGCCAGGTGCCACAGCGACGAGCCGATCGCGCTCCAGGTGGTGTCGATGCCCGCGATAAGCAGCAGCGCCATCGTGCCGGCGACGTGATCGGCCTCGAGCTTGTGCCCGTACAGCTCGGCGTCGATCAGGAAGGTGGTCAGGTCGGGCCGCGGCCTGGCGAGGTGGTCGTGGATCTGGTCGAGCAGGTAGTCGAACAACTTCTCCATCCGGGCGATCCGCTCGTCCGGCGGCAGGTTGATGCCCTCGAGCGTGCTCTCCACGAACTCGCGGAACTTCGGCCCGTCGGCGCGCGGGAAGCCGAGCATGTCGGCAATGACGCGGATCGGGATGTGCTGGGCATAGTCGGCCGCGGCGTCGACGACGTCGCGGCCCTCGAACGCGTCGATCAGCCCGTGGCAGTACTCGCGGGTGGCCGGCTCGAGCCGGCTGACCGCCGTCTTGGTGAAGGCCGGCAGCAGCAGCTTGCGCGCGTCATGGTGGAACGGCGGGTCGGAGGAGATGGGCGGCGAGCCGCCGACCGGGGCGATGTCGGCGGGCGGCCGGAAGTTACCCATGATGATCGACCGGGACGAGAAGCGCTCGGTGTCGTAGGCGATCGCGGCGACGTCGTCATACCTGACCGGCAGCCAGCCGCCGCCGAACCGGCCGGTGTGCGCGATCGGGCACCGCTGCCGCAGGCCATCCTGGATCGGGTAGGGATCGGCGGACCATTCGGGCTCCAGATGCGAGAAATCGGTCGCCCAGTCCGTCACCGGACCGGTGATGATCTCGCTGCGGACGCCGAGTTCATCCTCGGGGACCTCCTGCACCTGCCGGATGAACCGGTCGTCGAGGGTCATGCCCCGCCCTCCTTGTCGATTGCCTGCTCCGGGCAGTTGGCGACGGCCAGGGCTGCGTCCCGCTCCCGGCCGGCCGGCACGGTCCCGTCGCCGCGCACCTGGCCGAAGCCCTCGTCGTCCTCGCCGAACAGATCGGGAGCGAGGTCATAGCAGCGCCCGTGGCCCTGGCACCTTCCGGTATCGATCCGCAGCTTCACCGCTCGGCTCCTGTTCTCGTCGCGGCCGGCACCGCGGCCAGGGCCGTCACCAGCCTGGTCAGCAGCGCGGACCAGTCGTCCTGGTCGACCGCGTGCAGGTCGGGCGTGACCAGCGCGCTGCCCATCGCGAGGAGCAGGCACAGGTGGGCGAGGGCGCCGGCCGACAGCGCCGGGTCCAGCTCGCCGCCCGCCTGGGCCGCCTGCATCAGCCCGGCCAGCCAGTCGGCGCGCTCGCCCATGTACTCGCGCATCGGCTGGGCCACGGCCTCGTCCCGCCGGGCCGCGACCAGCGCTTCGACGATCAGGTAGCCGCGCGCGTCCCGGCGCCTGGGCAGCCACCGCCCGACCACCAGCAGCAGGTCGGTGATCGACCGCTCGGGATCGGCGGCGAACACCTCCGCGAGCAGCCGCGGCCCGTGCGCTCGCAGCGCGCCGGTCAGAAGCTCGGCCTTGGACGCGAAATGCGCGTACATCGCCCCGTTGCTGACGCCGGCCGCGGCCGCGATGTCCGCGACCCTGGTGCCGTCGTACCCGCGCTCGGCGAACACGTCGGCGGCGGCACGGAGCAGGCGCTCCCTGGTCTGGGCGGCCGCCACGCCAGCGATGCGGCCCATGGAAGAATTAAACGAACGTTCATCGGCGTTCGTCAAGACCCGCGGCGGCACGGCCGCGGGCCGGGCCTGCCTAACGAGCCCCTGCGCTCGCGGGGGCGGATAGTCTGGTACGCGCGCCGGAGAGCGTGCGGTTCGGCGGGAATCGGGCAAAGACGTGCATACAGGCCAGCAGAGGGTAGCGGGTACCGCAGCCGCGGCCGGGGCGGGCAGCGGCTCGCCAGGTTCGCCCGCCGGAGGCATAGGCGCGATGGAGCAGGTGTCGGTCAACTCGACGGACCCCCCGGGGTCCGCCGCTGACCCTGCGACGCCGGGGCAGGCCGGCCCCGGCGTCCGAGCACCGCCGCAAGGCTGCCCCGGTCAGGGCCGCCCTGGACGGCTGGCCCCGAACGGTACGATTGAATGGGT
>JBPCKO010000029.1:0-24569 GCA_051004215.1 Streptosporangiaceae bacterium
CCGTGCCGCCGCACCGCCACATTCCCGAACTCGCCCGCGACCTGCGCGAACAGCTCACTGAACGACTCCGACCACGCGGCGTGCGCCTCACCGGCCGCCACCCGCGCCTCATCCACGACACCCAGCATGCACCGATCCTGGCGAACCGGGCCTCTCAGATCACGAGGACACGCCGCGCAACATCATGGCCCGCCGCTGTAGTACTAGGCGCGAGTAGCAAAACAGGCCACCGAGTGGAGAACGACACGATGACTCAGGTCATTGTCGAATGGACCTGCCGGCCGGGGTTGATACCTAACGGCAATAGTCGCCCGCACATCCGCCCATAGACAACCGCGCGCGGCGCGCCAGGCCGGTTACCCACCCGTGCCTCTGCCGAGGATCATGGCTAGTGCTTCTCTCGGCAGAAGGGACCGAGGAACCACGGTCGGCGATCAGGCGACCCGCCCGCCCACCCCAGCCCACGCCGAGGCCGGCCTTGCTGCCACGGCGTGCCTGAGACCGGCAAGACCCTGCTGTGGCCCTCGATGCCCAACCTTGAGGCGACGCCCGGCGCTGCTCCAAGGCGGCGTCGCCGCACCTGCGTCCGAGGCCTGCGCAGCGCAGGCCGCAGAGAGCCGCTACCGCCACGATTCTCCGGCGAACGCGCGCAGCGGCCGCGTCACGGTCCGATACGGAGCCGGCGTTACCCCGGCTTCCCCGAGTACCCGCAGCGAATCCAGCTTGCTGACCGGCTCGATGATCCGCGCGAGCACCAGCTGGAAGAACACCTCATCCCCGGTGGCGGCCTGGTCAAAGCCCAGCACCTGGTAACCACGGGACAGCGCCTCGACCATGCACCCCATCTGCGAGGAGATGATCGGCAAAGGCCCGCCCGGCGCCCCCGCATCCAGCCCCAGGCCCAGCACGCCCTGCCCGGCCGCCAGCCGCTGCCTTCAGCAGCTCCAGCCCGGCGTCATCATGCGCCGACCCGAGGTGCTCGATATCCCGGGACCCGCGATGAGAGAAGTACACGATCTGCACGGCCGTCGCGCCCGACGACGTCTTCACCGTCCGCAGATACGGGGACACCAGACCACAATACGGCCTCGCCTAGTGCGCAGTTCCGGCAATCACCAACGGCGAACCCGCAGGTCACCAAGCTGCCACCAAGACCAACCCCAGAAAGTGGCCGAAGTCAGGTCGGACAAACTCTATCCTCCCAGATCAAAGGCACTCTCTTCATTTAGTCACATTACCGGATCACCGTCCGGGGCGAAAGCCCGAGGTCAGCTAGATGACGGCGACGGCGACGGCGACGGATACGAGCTGGACGACGGCGTCGGCGAAGGAGTTGTTGTTGTCGTAGACATGCTTTCTGCGACCTGTAGGAGCATATCTGTACTATCGGTAGCGCTCGATATGTTGATATCGATACCATTAAGATCGAATTCGACCCATGCGCGATTAGCTTTGATGTAATCAGTGTTTGGCTGTATAACGAGTGCGGGTTGACCGTTCACCTGGTCGATTGTCACGGTTGCTGAGAGCGTATTGACAAGTTGCTGGAAACGGGTCATCGGGTCTGGGTAGAACTGGGGCCAAGGCCACAGCTCTACGTCGACGGTCCCTTGGTCAAAGACTAGGGCAACTTGCTGAGCTGACCCGTCGACCCATACGTCGGTCAGGTTGGCCTGGCTAGCGACGGGCGGGTCGTTCGGCATGGGCACCGGAAAGCCAGCTTGGCTCGAAGCGCCGGCCACTGTAGTTGCAACTCCTCCGGGCAACGGCTGTGCCCAATTCGTTCCAAGGTAACCGAATCCTCTGGAATGAGAAGTTGCTGATACGTGGGTGTTCGAGGCGGTTGGTCTCGTCGAACAGCTCGTAATCAACATACAAAGCGCTGCCAATACTGCCACCATGAGTGACAGCTGGCGCGTCGGTAGCGCGGCTCGTGCGACGCCTCGAACATTCACTCATCTCATCCCTTTAGCAGGAACTGCTAGTCTGAGTAACATCAAAGTCACTGTTGCTATTTTTATGAAAATACCAATCAGGCGGGTCGTTAAGAGCACATTCCAAGTTAGAATAGGAAGCCGACCAGGTACCCGTCGTATAGTCGTAAGAACTGAGGTCATACATGTGGGTGTAGAGGCTATCGCAGGTATTGTAGTGTTCTGACTGATCGTATGGCTGGCCGTGGTTGTAGGGAAGGGTGGGACTGTAGGCAAAGGGTGAAGAGTCGTCATCGAAAACGAACCTCCAGATCCCTTCATCGCCGATATTCTCGACCCTGAACCTAAAGTCATTGTCTGTAGCCAGACCGCGTCCATTGGAATTCGGGTCATAATACGGAGCCCGCGTAACGTTATTGATCTCCCATTCGGCGTAGACAATGGGCCCTTTATGGCCATTTTCGTTAGCTGCCCAGCCAACCTCCACGTTATAGCCGGCCGGCAGAAGGACGAAATGCGATCGTGCTATCGCGTCTTGTAGAGTGTTTATCACGGAACTTGTATTGACGTAGATGAAACCTTTGTTGCCATACGCATATGTAGTTGTTCCCATATCAACCCGCCGACTCCATTGTGTACGCTCGTACAGGAAGCGGAGGCGCTGGGAAGCTGGCCAAGGGCCGCAGTACCGCCGACGATGCCGGTTGCCAGCACGCAACTGGCGGCGATCCGGGACACGATACGACGAGATGCTCTGCGACGAGACTGGCTCATGGAGTCTCCAATTCAAAAGCTCTTGGCGGGCGATTCAGAAAGCCGCCTAAGCTCAGTAATCGCTCACTGTGATATGGAGCCTACGCATGGCGAAGTGTACGGTCAATGGCGCTAGCCTCGACGCTTCATGAGGCCGGTCTGGCGGCCTGAGGTGGGCCTGCTTTGAGTCCGGTTTCGGGGCCCGTCCCCGGCGGCCGTTTCTGGGCTGGCCGATGAGTCCACGCTGGCGAAGCCTTCGCGCAGCGACGCCCGAAGGGCGCTAGTACTACAGCAGCAAAGCGTGATGGGTGCGGCGTGGAAGCGTGATGTGAAGGGCGGCCACCGCGTAGATCTTCGAGGTGTGAAGGACTCAGAGATCAGGCGGTGGCCGTGCAGGCCACGAAAGACCTGGCGGCGTGGCGGTCGGGCCTGGATGAGGTGTTCGCCCGGGTTGCGGGCCGGTTCGCGCAGGCGTCGTCGCGTAAGCGGGCGCAGGACTCGACCGTGCAGCCGTAATGCCGGCCCAGCGCGACCATGTCCGGGTGCCGGACCGGATCCCGGCGACATGCTCCACCGTGACCGTCTTGGCGTTGTCGGTGAGCAGATAAGCCGGCGCGCCTCCAATGACCCGCAGCGCCCGGTCCAGGCACGCGGTCAGCTCCCCAGACCCTGATCCCAGGCCGGCAGTACCACCCGGAACTGCGACCACGCCAGCCAGCAGCAAAACAGCTGCGTGCGGCGGCCGCCGATCCGCGGGCCCTCGCCCCAGTCCCCACTTGCAGCCATATCCCCGGCTCGGGAATCCGCGGCCGGTAAGTCCGCCGGTGCCCGGCCCGCCACGCGTCTTTGGCCTCGGCGACCGCCCGCCAGGTCGTCCGCTCCGAGCCGTCATAGCCCATCGCGGCCAGCCTGCGGTGCACCACATCCGCGCGGATCTTCCCGCCGCTGCGGTCCACCAGCTCCTCCACCTTGCCGGCGAACTCATCGATGCTGCGCGGCCGCCGCAGGCGGGCAGCCGGATCAGTCCCGGCCTCCCGCAGTGCTACGTACCGCAGCACGGTCTTACGGTCCGTGCCGGCCAGCTGCGCCGCCGAATGCGCGCAGCCAGTCAGGTCAACGCCTCCAGAATTTCCATGATCTCCCTGCCAGACTTGGTCACAGATCCCTCCGGGCGGTGAGTGCGAAGCAGACACCTCGAACCCACCACCCCGGAGGCATCACACGCATCCAGACACGCCGGTCACCAGGAGATCCAGTGACCGCCAACCCAGGAATTCTGATAACCGCACAGCGGGACCTATGTGGCCGCACACCGGGATTTTCTCGTGGCCGCTAGCACTCTATACCGATGGTGCCTAACGCTTATCAAAGGCAACGAAGCCCTCATGACCAGGTTGGCATGCTGCGACTGCCGAGTATTCCTGAGGGTAGATATCGCCTTATGATGGGCATACTATGGTCTCTGTTCTGTGTCAATTTTGGAAGGGATCCCGTATGAGGATGAGACGGCACCTCGCTGCGCTCGTCGCGGTAGGCGGCCTGCTGACAGGTGGGCTAACGATTGCCGGCCCTGCGACACCAGCCTTCGCGATCGGCTGCGGCACCGTGGTCGACCACGACTGGCAGGCGTTCAACTGGACGCACGGCTCACCGTATGACGTCGGCGGTGTCCGTTCCGGGATTAAGTTCAGGCTCGATGGCGCGAACTGCGATTACAGCTTGCTCACCAAGCAAACGCAGAGCGTGTGGATCGCGGTGATCGGCAACGACCTGTCCGGTAAAAGTATCGCCCAGATGGGAGTGATAAAGCAGTACAATACGATCGGAATTACCTAAACATGCCTATTCTTCGCGATTTATGGCGGCGTGGCCCAGCCCTATCACTGCACCGGCATCAACGATGATGACGAGATTAATTTCTACATCCACCGCGACGCGAGCAAAATGCACTACGTACTCGATGACTGCGGCGTCAACACCGGCAGTTATTCGACTTGCACGACCAAGGACAGCTCGCAGACCGTGTGGGATCACCCGCTCGGGCAGTCGTCGGTGGAAGAGGCGAACGGCGCCTGTGGCGCGCACACCTTCGGCGCGTCCACCGATCACGAACGGATCGGTGCCCCGAGCGGCGGCACTATCTTGCCGCTCGAGGGGATAGCGGACAGCGATTTCACATGGACCATCCGTAGCTGGGGCCAACAGAGCGACAGCAGTTGCGCTGACCCGCCATATCACTACGCTTTGCACCAGTCGAATCCCTCGCCAGGGCTTGACTTCTACGACACGCGGAACACGAGCTAAGGTAGAGACAATGCGACTAAGGAAATGGATCTACGTTACTGCCTCTGCGGCGGTCGTCGCTGCGGGCGTGTCGGCGTGGTCGATCAGTGCGACAGCATCGAACTCTCCAGGCACCACCCCGGTCCAGAAGACGATCGAACTCGCTGACAACCCCGGCGAGACTTTCGCGCCGCCGCCCGCCGACGCCGCGCCCAAACTGACCGAGCAGCAGGCCCTAGACGCCTACACCGGCAGCAGCAACTTCCAGGTTCCCGACGGCGTAGCAGTCGCGCTCGGCCTGTTCACCTTGCCCATCGGCCCAGACTGCGGCCCGAGCTGCGAGAACGGCAACACAGTCATCAACGGCATCGCCTACACGGTGTACAACCAGCTCGCCTACGGCTTCAGCATCAACCGCTGCCCAGCCGGGTCCGACGCGCCGGACTGGCAGTGCCAGCAATGGCTGTTCCTTGATGCGAACACCGGCCAGGATATCGGACAACTCGTCCCGCCGCCGACCGGCGGCGCGGAAGGACCGCAGCCGACTAACAGTCCGTCCCCATAAGCTAGTGCAGGCTCGTCGCATGATTAGGACTCGGACTCGCACCGCGGTGGACCTGCTCGTAGCCACTGCGGGAGCGAGATTAAGCGGGAGCTGGATGCTCGCAACTATGGCCAGGTTCGCCTACATGTGACCGAGGTCGGCCTAGCGAGGATGACGGCCCGAGAAACCCGGGCTAAGTGGCGAGCCCAGCTTAATGATCGCAGGTAACGTGCTGCCGGGGCGGCGCGCCCGCGCGAGCGAGCCTAGAAACCCGCGAGCGAGCCTAGAAACCAGAGCGGCGCGGGATGCGCCGCCGCGGGGCCGCGCAGCGGCCCCCTTGGTTCTATGTAGGCGATTTCGGCGATGCTGCCGCTGGAGCTGTGCTCTCCGTCTGTAGATGCGCGGCGGTCTCCGTCAGCTGATCTGCGACACATGAAGCATGGAGTGCATGCAAGTGGGATGTTCGCGGCCCCTCATCTCGTTTCCTGGCAACGATCCTGGACGGCAAATGCCGGCGCTGTAACGTGAGGCGGTGGTCCCGGTAACAGTGATGGCGCTAACCGAACCGGGAGCGGAGCAGCTGACCGGCGTTGCCGTGATGTTTGACCAGTACCGGCGGCACTACGGCCAGCCGGTGGTGGCCGGGCAGACGCTGGCGTGGCTGAGTGATCACGCCAGTCACGGGCGGCTGTCGGTGTTCGTCGCTCATGTCGGGGAGGATCTGGCTGGCCTGGCCACGACCGTGTCACTGCCCGCATCCCAGCGGCTGGGGTGTTCGTGGCAGCTGCGGGACCTGTACGTCGTACCGGGCGCGAGACGCCGCGGGGTAGCGCGGGCGCTCGTTGACGCCGTCCGCCAGGCGGCTACCGCCGCCGGGGCTATCCACTCGTCGGTTCAGACAGAGCCCGGCAACATCGCGGCGCTCCAGCTCTACCGCACAACCGGCTTCGCCCCGGTCGAGGACATCCTGATCCTGGCCTTGCCCCTTAGCGCCAGCACGTAACCCGTGAAGGCTGCCTGAGCCGCGCTCGATCCCGTCGCGCATCAGCTGGCGGATGATTGTCGCGGATCAGCCGTCGACCACATGCCGCTGGAGGTAGTACCGCTGGAGCTAGACATAGACCGGCAGTACTGCGCGGATCGCGCTCCCGATGCGGATCGGCGGATCTGCCGTGATCGGGTTAGCTATCGAACATAGGTACCTCTGCCTTGCACTGTCACCACGAGGCCGGCCTCCCGGAGCACCTCGATGGCTCGCCGCACTGTCCCCCGCGCTATCCCGTAACGCTGGATCAGCGTCGTCTCGCTGGGCAGCATCTGATCGCGGGCCAGTTCCCCCGATTCGATGTCCTGGCGGACTATCTCCGCAAGCTGCCGGTACGCCGGGATGCTTGACCGCAAGTCAATAGGACGATCCTTCACAGCGCTATCGAAGTGCCTGACTGAGACGTCTGCCACGGCTGGTATGTCCAGAACAAGATAGACGAGCTAGACGTCCTGAATAGATTTTGGTAGCATGACGGCATGTCTTCCCGGGACCCGCGGCCAGGAAACCAGCGCTATCCGGCCGAAGAGCCGGGAGGGCCGAGCCGCATCACGCAGGCGCGGGAACTGCTCGCCCGCACAGCAGAGCTGCCGGACGGCCGCCACGAGTTGCTAGCCATCCTGCGCGAGTACCGGGCAGAACTCCATCGCCTGATTTCCCATCTGGGGGCATCAGCGGACGGCTCCGCCTAAGCCGCACACACAGGCCGCAGAATGGCGGCAGTCCCGCGTCCTGGCGTTGTGCGCCCTTCGCGGCGGGCGGTCTGGCCGCCTGCCTGCCCGTTCATGGCTGCGGGCGCTGGCTGCGCGGAGGCAGACCACTCTCCCACCCCATGGGGTCCCCGACAGAGTGGTCTGCCTCCGCTCCGCCAGCACAGCCAGGGCAGGCAGGCGGCCAGACCAAAACCAAGATCAACAATCAAGGTCAAGGTCAACGTCAAGGTCGAAGGTCAAGGTCAACGTCAAGATCGAGGGTCAAGATCAACACCAGTGCCAGCGTGCGGACGATCTCGGTGCTGAGGTGAGAACCGGCGGGGGGCGCAGCTCGGGTGTAAGCCGACCGTCAAGGCAACTGAAATGTGACCGTCAAGGTTGCCGGTCAGGCTCGGAACCGGGGTCGAGTTCGCGAGCACGGCGGTGATGGCGATGACAGCAACGCGGCTAGAGGTAGCAGTTCGGGGCGTGGCGTTGCGGTCCGACGCCGGGATCCCGCGATTCACCGGCCGCGACATCGCGGGCCTGGTCCTGACCGGCGACATGTACGCCGCCCCGTATGACCTGCTCGGGACCGCGCTGGGGGTGCGGCCGGACCGGTTGCGGGCGATCGTGTCCAGGTGGCGGCGCGCCGGACTAGTCGAGTGCGGGCGGCTGGGTCCGGGGCCCGGGTGGTGCTGGCTGACCCGGGCCGGGATGCGAGCAGCCGGCTTCCCGTATCCGGCCCGCCGTCCGCCGCTGGGCCCGCCTCGCGCACATCCGCGCGGTGCTGGCGGCCCGGCTGGCTTTGGAGGGCGGGGGGTTGTTCGTGCCGGGGGCGGCGTGGTGGCGCAGCGAACGCCGGATCCGCTCCGCCGCCTGGCCGCCGGCCGGACTGGGCCGCCCCGAGGTGGTGTGGCCGGACGTGCCGGGGTCGCCGTACCCGGATGAGGTCTGGGCGGTGGAGGTGGAGCTGACCCCGAAAGGCACCGGCCGGACGGCCGGGATCATGGTGGACCTCCTCGGACGCACCAGCGCGTGGCCTCAGCACGGCGTGACTGATGCCCGCCAGCCGCGGTACGCCTGCGTGACCTACCTGTGCGCCCCGGCCGCCCTGCCGACCGTGCAACGGGCCGCCGCCGGGCTGCCGGCCCGGCTGGCGGGCCGGCTCGCGGTGCAGCAGCTGCCGGACGGGGCGCTGCTGTGATCGGGGTCCTGGCGGAGCTGATGATCGGCCGGTGGCTGGCCCGGTGGCTCCCCCGCGCCGTCGGCGGCCTCGCGCCGCCATCGTCCTGATCGCTGCCGCCCCGGTCACTGTCGTGGCGGTGGTGGCGGGGGCGGGGGCCTGGCTGCGGGGCTGGCCGCCGTCCCGGCTCCGCGCCGCGGCCGCCTGGTCCCTGCCGATGACCGCGGTCTGGCTGATCGCCACCGCGTTCGGAGCTAGGTCGTGGGAGCAGGTGGCGTGGGCGCCGTACCTGGCGTGGCGGGCCGGGTGGCACGCGTTCAGCCTCGGCCAGGCCGGGACGGCGTTCGTGCTGTGCGCCCCGGTGGCGGTCCCGGCCGGGCTGCTGGCCGCTTCTCTGTGGTGGCAGCGGCGGATCTACCGGATCGAGACCGGCCTGACCGGCGCCGTCCCCGCCCCGGTCAACTTCGACGCCCGCCAGTGGCACCGCCAGGCCCGCGCCGCCAAAGGGCGGCTCGCCGCCCCCGGCACCGTCCCCCTCACCGACACCCGCCACCGCATCGTCACTGGCACCGTCATCCGCGCCGTCGGCCGCCGCTGGCAGCCCGTTCTGGCGCTGCCGCACCAGGTGATGGGCCGCCACCAGGTCATCATCGGGGCGTCCGGGTGCGGGAAGACGAACCTGATGATCCGCACCTGGGCCGGCTGGTATTCGGCCGCCTATCACGCTCACCTGAACCAGACCGGGGACCGGCCGCTGCTGGTCGTCCTGGACTGCAAGGGCGGACCGGACTCCCGGGTCAAAGCCAACCGGACCCGCACGCTGCTGCACCAGGCCGGCGCCGGCCGGGTCGCGATCTGGCCCGACGACGCCCGCCTGTCCCTGTGGACTCTCCCGGCCCGGGATCTGGCCGTCACCTTGTTCCAGCTGCTGGACCTGCCCGCCACCGGGCCGGCCGCCTACTACGCCGACGTCACCCAGGCCGCCGTCACCCTCGCCGTCACCGCACCGCCCGCACCGCCCGCATCCGCCTCCGCGTTCCTGGCCCGGCTCGACGAAGGGTGGCTGCTGGCCGCCTATGCCGGTGACCCGGGGCTGCTGGGCGCGGTGCGGGCAGCCGGGCGGCACCTGCCCGACATCGCGCTGCGGTACCGCACCCTGCTCGACCGCCTCGGCCCCGCCTTCGACGGCACCGCCACCTTGGCAGACGCGGACGCCTGGTACCTGATCCTGGAAGGCACCCGGGAACGGTCCGTCGCGCAGGCCCAGGCCATGGCCGTCACCGAGCTGCTGGCCCACGCCGTCACCAGCCCGGCCACCGAGCGGCGGGCGGTGCTGCTGGCCTGCGACGACTACTCCGCCATTGCGGGGCGGGTGCCGCTGTGGCAGCTGTATGAACGCGGCCGGTCCCTGGGCATCGGCGTCCAGGTGTCCGCCCAGTCCTGGCACGGGCTGGGAGTCGATGAGGATGAGCGGTACCGGATCACCGCGACCGCGGACGGCGGGATCTGGCTGATGCGCACCCCCCACCCCGAACCCCTCTCCCACCTCGCCGGGACGCGGCGGTGATCGAGACCGCGACCAAGGTGATCGCCGGGATCTGGGGCGACGAAGGATCCTCCCGCATCCAGCATTCGTGGGTCGCGGATCCCGGCATCGCCCGCCGCCTCGCCACCGGGCAGGCCGGCTACATCCACGCCGGCACCTGCACCTGGATCTGCGTCGCCCGCCCCCGCCCCGCACCCGCCGCGCTCACCCGGCCCCCGGCCCGGCCCGTCATCATCCCCCCGGCCGCCGCCAACGGGCACCGGACACGAGGCGACACCGTGCCCGCCGCCATGGCAGCGGACTCCTGGCGGGAGGCACCGTGAACCCGTTCGCCGTCCTCGGCCTGGACGCCCGCCCGGACCTCACCGACACCCAGGTCCGCGACGCCTGGCGCGCTGTCGCCGCCGCCACCCACCCCGACCTGCCCGGTGGCGGCAACCCCGGACAGTACGCCGCCGCGTCCTCCGCCTACACGGCGCTGCGAACCCCCTGGGCCCGGTCCGAGGCATATGCCGACGTGCAGGCGGCCATCATCCCCGCCTCCCCGCCGCACGACCGTCAGGCCTTGGACTGGCCGGGCCGGGCGGGGCGGGCAGCCGGGCTGCTGGCCGCCCGGATCCGGCACGGACGCCCGGTCACCCTCGCCGCTCGCACCCTCCTCGGGTTCCTCCTCGCCGTCGCCGTCCTGCACTCCGGCGCCGGCCCGGCGGTCGCCGGCACATTGGCCGGGATCGTGCTGTGGCTGGCGCTCACCGCGCGCGGTGACCTGGCCCCGCCCCCCGGCCGGTAAGACATGACCCGCCCCGGCTGGACGTGGTCGCGTGGCTGCGCGTATTGGCGTGCTGCCGGCCGCCCAGTGTTGCAGCCGCTGGTCCGGTGTCAAGGTCGTACGTCCTCGCTCCGCTGCGGGCGCTCCATCTGGACACCCTCCGGCGCGGCCGCACCCCCCGCGCCAGTCAGCAGCAACGCCCCCGGACCGCCCACACCATTCAGACCCGCCCGCGACGAGAAAGGACACCTCGCATGGCAGTCTCGGATCAGCCCGACACCGTTTACAGTTACAACCTCCACCCCTCCCAGGCACCCCCCGGCATCAAAGTCCGGTGGAAAATCAGGATCGCCACCGGCGCTGAGGCCGAACACCTCGACACCGTCCAGCAGCAAGCCATTATCAGCCTCCTCACCTGGGCAAACCAGCACAAGAACAAGCACGGAAACCAGCACCGAAATACTACGCGGTAATTCACCCCGGCCCATTCCAGTACCCACGGAATGGGCGTAAAATGGGAACTAGAAAGAGCGGCTTGAGAAAGGTGCAGGCGATGACTATTAGCGGGCAGCCGGCCGAGCGGGTGCCGGTGGCGTTCCTGGGCCGGGCCTCGACGCTGGCCCTGCAGGACCCGCGGGCGTCGATGCGGCGGCAGCTCCGCGCGGTGCAGGCCAAGCTCCCGGCCGGGTGGTATGTGGCGGCGTATTTCTGGGACATCGAATCCGGGGGCCTGGACCTGGAGGCCCGGGGTCACGGCACCGGCCACGAGCACGTGGATACGGGGGTCCCGCGGGACGGGGGACTGGCGGCGCTGCTCGCGGAGGCCGGGTCGCCGTCGCCGCGGTTCGCGGCGGTGATGTGCGTGGACATCGAACGGTCCGGGCGGGACACGTTCAACGCGCTGCGGCTGGAGAAGAAACTCGGCGCGGCGGGGATCCCGCTGCTGGCCGCGGACGAGCCGATCGACGTGGCCGGGATGAACGCCACCACCATCCTCGTCCGGAGAGTGAAGCAGGGGATCGCGGAGTGGTACCGGTTCCAGCTCAAGGAGAAAGCGTGGGCCGGGTTCACCGAGCACGCCCTGGACGGGTACAACATCGGGCACCCCCCGTACGGGTACGCCGCCCACCGCATCCCCCACCCCAACCCCGTCAAAGCCGCCCAGGGCGCCACCAAAACCCGGCTCATGACCGACCCCGACAAGGCCGCCGTGGTCAAGCAGATCTACGCATGGCGGGTGACCGACCGGCTCGGCTGCACCACCATCGCCGCCCGCCTCAACACCGACCCCCTCAAGTACCCGCCGCCCGGCAGGGCCGGGTGCTGGCAGGTGTCCGTCCTCGCCCGGATCCTGGCCAACCCCAAATACACCGGCCACATGGCCTACGGCCGCACCCGCACCCTCGCCGGGCAGCGCGGCCGCAACGTCCCCCCCGACCAGTGGCTCTGGTCACCCGAACCAGCGCACCCCGCCATCATCGCGCGGCCGATGTGGGACGCCGCCCAGACCGCCGGGCGGGATCACGGCACCAGCCGCGACAACACCGGCCTGTCCGCCCATCCCGCCGCGAAGCGGACGTACACCCTGCGCGGGCTGATCCGGTGCCGGGAATGCCAGCGCCGCATGACCGGCCACACCAAACGACCCCAGCGCCAGGACGGCGGCACCACCTACTACGCCTGCCCCCACGACCCCGCCAACCCCCGCCACGCCCAGACCAGCCCCGGCCACCCCGTCTCCGTCCTCGTCCGCGAAGACATCCTCATGGAGGTCATCGGCCAGTTCCTCGACACCCGGATCTTCGGACCCGACCGCAGCGCCCTCCTCCGCGCCGCCCTCCCCGCCGGAGCCGCTGATGCTGCCCGCCGCAACCAGGCCGCCGCGGACCGGTACCAGCAGGAACTGCGGAAGATCGACACCGCCGAGAACGCCTACGCCCGCGAAATCGAACAGCTCGCCGACTGTGACCCCACCGCATCGGCCGTCACCGCGCTGCGGTCCCGGATCATCGCCCGGTTCAGCGAACTCGAAGCCCACCGCGCCGACCTCACCGCCAAGCTCAAGACCCTCGCCGCCACCCAGGCCCCGCCCCAGGACCCCGCCCTCCTCGACCAGCTACCGTTGCTGACCGGCATCCTCGACCACCCCCCCGGCCCGCGGCAGCAGGACCTCTACCACGCCCTCGGCCTCCAGCTCCTGTGGGACCCCCAAGACCGCCAGGTCACCTGCCGCGCCACCATCACCGCCTCAACCCCCGCCACCCTCACCGCCATCATCTGCGACAGCGAACCACCCGCCGCCAGCACCAGCCCGAACGAGACCGGCCAGACCCAGGCCGGCCGGACCCATCTACAAGACGCACACCTAGCGACAGCAACGTCACCGCGCTGTCCTCTGGGCCCAGGATGCCGCCGCCCCAGTGCGCTCAGCCACGCCCGGCTGATGCCGGCGCCGTCACCGGGCCCTGCCGGGCGAACCGTTACCGTCATGAAGCGCGATCTTATGGTCACCGCGGCGACCCGCGGCCGCCCCGTCCTGGCCGGAGGCTCTGATGATCCAGATGACGCTGTTCACCGGCGGAATGGTCCTCGACGTCGAGGCCGGGACCTATACCCGCGGCGACCTGCTGGCCGAGGACGGGATCGTGCGCGAGGCCGGACCCGGCCTGCACGCGCCGTCCGGCGCGCGCAGGATCGACCTGGACGGAGGGTTCGTCCTGCCCGGCCTGATCGACTGCCACGTGCACATCATGGCCAGCACCGCCGATCTGGCCGCCCTGTCGAAGTGGCCGGTCACCTACAACGCGCACCGCACCGCCCGGCTGCTCGGCGAGATGCTCGACCGCGGGTTCACGACCGTGCGCGACATGGCCGGCGGTGATTACGGCACCTGGCGGGCGCTCGAGGAGGGCGTCATCCGCGGACCGCGCCTGTTCTACGCCGGGCGCGCGCTCAGCCAGACCGGCGGCCACGGCGACCATCGCGGCCCCGGCGAGCACCTCCTCGACCCGCATCCGGGCGCGTGCGAGATGTCCAGGGTGGTCGACGGCGCCGACGAGGTGCGCCGGGCGGCCCGGGACGAACTGCGGCGCGGGGCGCACCACATCAAGGTGATGGCTGGCGGCGGGGTGGCGTCGCCGGCCGACCGCATCGACGCCACCCAGTTCTCGGTCGCCGAACTCGAGGCGGCCGTGCAGGAGGCCAGCGCCGCCGGCCGGTACGTGGCGGCCCATGCGTATACGCCGGAGTCCATGACCAGGGCACTGCGGGCAGGAGTTCGGACCATAGAACACGGCAATCTGCTCGACGCGGCCACGGCTGAAGTCTTCCGCGAGCGGGACGCCTACCTGGTCATGAACCTGGTGACCTACTGGGCGCTGCAGGCCGAGGGCCGCGAGCACGGTCTGCCCGAGGAGTCGTTCGGCAAGGTCGGCGAGGTGCTCGACGGCGGGCTGCGGGCGCTGGCGCTCGCGCAGGCCAGCGGGATCAAGATCGGCTACGGGACCGACCTGCTCGGCGGCATGCACCGGCATCAGAGCCGGGAGTTCGTGCTCCGGTCCGAGGTCCAGCACCCGATCGACATCATCAGGTCGGCCACGACCGTCGGCGCGGAGATCACCGGGATGACCGGCCGGCTCGGCACGCTCGCGCCCGGCGCGTTCGCCGACCTGATCGTGCTCGCCCGCGACCCGCTGGCCGACGTGGCCGCACTGGCCGACCCGGCGGCGCTGCGGTACGTGGTCAAGGGCGGCACGATCGAACGGGCGAATCCGGGCTGACCGGGCGGGCGGCCGGCTCGCCTACGGGCACGGCGTCCGGGTCGCGGGCGGTCAGGGCGACGGCCCGGCGTAGTCCCCGGCCACGACGATAGAGAAGTCGTCGAAGCTCGCCTGCTTCACCGGCGTGCCGAAGCAGTCCTGGGCCGGGCTGAATTCGGCCCGGCCAGCCAGTATCACCTCGAAGCCATCGGCCACCCGGCCCACGAGTTCCGGATAGGACTGGTAGCGGGCACCATGCGCGCTGAGCAGGATGTCGACATCGCGAGCTTCCCGCTCGGCGAGCCTGCGGGCGGACCTCGCGAAGTCCGGCACGCTGGAGTCGTCGAATTGCGCGTAGATCGGGCCGGTATCGACGGTGTCACCGGAAAACAGGATGCGTTCACGCTCGTCGAGCAGGCAGATGCAATCCGGAGTATGACCTGGCGTGTGAACCACGCGGAGCGTGCGGTCGCCGAGGTCGAGTTCGTCACCCTCATGCAGGAGCCGGGTGGGGACGCTGGCGATCGTCCGCCAGACGTCGCGATCGAACGAGTCCGGCAGCGGGCGCATCTGCATTTCCCGGCCGAGCACCTGGAACCACTCCTGGTCGACGGAACGGAACTGCCGGTACTGAGCCAGCACCGCCTCGGTGAACTCCACGTAAGCGGGGAACCACTCGGCCGGCGGCTGCTCGCCGAGCCGGGCCGCCCCCGCTTCATGAATGGCGATGTCGTCGAACAGGTGGTTCCCGCCTACGTGATCGAAGTGATAGTGACTATTGACCACCAGCACCGGCAGGTCCGTGATGGCGCGCACGCAGCCCCGGATATCGCCGATGCCCATCCCGGTATCGAGCAGGACGGCTCGCCGTGATCCGACGATGAGATAGCTGTTCACGTGCATCGGCTCGCCGACCAGGTACACGCCCTCGCGGAGACGCTGGACGGCGAACCACTCCGTGGCGCCCACCGCTCACGCCTCCATTTCGCTCGGGAGGCGGTCCGCCGCGGCACCGGCCGGCCGGCCGGCGGCCAGGCGGCGATCGGGAACCACGCAGAGCAGCCAGTACGCCCCGGCTCCGACCAGCAGGCCCCCGACCGCGCTCAGGTCGCCGCCGGCTAGGACGTGGCTGGACAGCGGGCCTTTGAAGTACGGGGTATCAGAAGCTAGCGCGGCGAAGATCATCCCGGCCAGCAGCGCTGCGACGCCGCGCCAGCGGTAGCCCCGGTCGTACCAGAAACGGCCGCCCGCCCGGTGCAGTTCGTGCCCGTCGTAGTGGCCCCGGGTCAGCGCCAGCTCGGCCATGTAGACCCCGAAGAACGGCGCGTACCAGTAGATCGACCAGAGCAGGAGAACCAGCCCGGCACGACCAGGCGGATGGAGCTCGTGAAATCACTCGCGTTGATGGCGGTCGCGGCAAGGATGCCGATGACCGTCAGCGCCACGGCGGGCAGGTAGCCCCCGATGGCCGTGTACCACACGACCCTGGAGGCGGGCGTATCGGCAGGCAGGTACCTGGAGTAGTCGGATCCGATCGGATAGGACAGCGGCCCGCTGAGCACCACGCTCACGGCGATCATGATCGCGGCGGTCAGCGCCATTCCGTGCAGGGGAGTGGCCGGGTGATAGGACCACTTCACGTGCGGGAGCAGGAACGCGAAGAACACGACGGCCGCGATGCCCAGCGCCCAGGCGAAGAACTTCTGGAAGGCCAGGATCGTCGCGTGCCCGTAGAGGCCGATCGCGAACGACACCGCGATGATGACGGCCAGGATGACGGCCTTCGCGGCCGTGTTGACGTGCCAGCCGGCGTACGAGGCCAGGGAGTAGCAGGCGAGGGAGGCAATCGCGAAGTCCACTCCCTCGTATCCGACGTTGGCCAGCCAGCTGAAGAAGCAGGACAGCTTGTTGCCGCGGAAACCGTACTGGGCCCGGCTGACCACCATCGTGGCGGTGCCCGTCCGCGGGCCCGGCACGGACATGAGGCCGACGAGGATCCAGGCCATATTGCCGACGACGGCGATCGCCAGCGCCGCGGCCAGCGGCAGGCCGAGCTCGACCAGGATGCCGCCGAACAGCATGTACGTGAAGATGATGTTCGAGCCCAGCCAGAACGGCAGCAGGCTCAGCGGCCGGCCGTGCCGTTCACCGGGCGGGATCACGTCGATGCCATGCGCCTCGACCTTCCCGACGGCATCGACCGGGTTCGTATCGCCGGAACGGAACACTGCCTCGTCCGCGTACTGACCGCGACCCGGTCCGGCGGCCTGATCGGAGTTGCCCGGCTCGCTCATGCGCACTCCTCACCGCTGGCGGGCCCGACCTGGCCCGATGCGCAGAATCTTACGGTCAGCATGTAAGTTGTCAAGACTTCTGGAACTTTCTGGCGCCGGTGCCCTGGCTATGCTGTCGCCATGCGCTACCTCAACGGCCACCGTTACTACACGATCAGCGAAGTGGCCGCGGCGACGGGCGTCAGCTCGCAGACCGTTCGCGACTGGGAGCGCATGGGCCGGGTGGAAACGCTGCGAACGGCCGGCGGTCACCGGCTGTTCAGCGAGGATGCGCTGCGGATGGTCAGCGATCAGGCGGCGCGCAGCCGCCGGCGGCGAGTCAGCGGCCGGGAGCCGTCGGCGTCGGGCTCGCCGGACGCGCACTGGGAACTGGCCTCCACCGGCGCGCGGCTGCGGGCGGCCCGCGAGGACCACGGCATGTCCCAGGCGGCACTGGCCGACCGGGTCGGGATCTCGCGATCGGTGCTGTCGGCGCTGGAGCGGGGAATTTACGGTGCGACGGCCCACGTATTCAGCCGGATCGCCGAGGTTCTGGGCATCCCGATGAGCCTGCTCGCTCCGGCCCGGCCTACCGGCCAGTACCTGATGAAGGCCAGCCAGCGTCCCGAGACATTGCTGGGCCGCGGCGTCCGGTGGCTGGAGCTGGCCGCGCCCGGGCACAGCCTGGCACCCGCTCTGCTGCTGACCGCGCCCGGTGCGGATAGCGGCGGCTTCATCACGCTCATCCGCGAGAATTTCGTGACCGTGCTCGAGGGCACCTTCCAGGTGTGCCTGCCCGGACGCGACGACTGGATCACCATGGGACCCGGTGACAGCCTGGTGCTGGCCCCCGGGCAGACGCACGCATGGCGGAATCCGAGCCGCGATGAACCGGCCAAGGCACTCTGGGTCGAACAGCTCGCCGCGCCGCTCGCGCCAGACGCTCCAGCGGGCCGTCCGGAAGCCCGCGAGTCCGGGGCATCAGGAGCGGAGGGCTGACCATCTCAGTCGCTGCTGCCCGGCCGCCCGGGGGCCGGGTCGTTACGCGGGGCGGGCGATCGACTTGTATTCGAGGTAGCTCATCAGTCCCTCGGGACCCAGCTCGCGCCCGATCCCGCTCGCCTTGTAGCCGCCGAACGGAGCGCAGGTCTCGATCATGTACATGTTCACGCCGTAGGTGCCGGTCCGCACCCGGCGGGCGATATCCATGCCGCGCTCGGCGTCGGCCGTCCAGACCGTCCCGGCCAGCCCGTAGTCGCTGTCGTTGGCGATCGCGACGGCGTCGTCCTCATCGGCGTACTCGATCACGCTGAGCACCGGGCCGAAAATCTCCTCGCGGGCGATTCGCATGCCCGGGGTCACCCCGGCGAACACCGTCGGCGCGACGTACCAGCCGCGGTCGCGGCCCGAGGCGCGGGCACCGCCGGTTACGACCTTGGCCCCCTCGTCCTGCCCGGCCGCGATGTAGCCCTCGACCCGGTCCTGCTGCCGCTTCGCTACCAGCGGGCCGATCTGGGTGGCGGGATCGGCCGGGTCGCCGACGGCCAGTCCGCTCACCATCGCCGCGAGCGCGTCGACGGTCTCGGAGTAGCGGCTGCTGGGCGCGAGGATCCGGGTCTGGGCGACGCAGGCCTGCCCGTTGTTCATCAGCGAGGCCATCTCCAGCCAGCCCATCGTCGCGCCCAGGTCGGCGTCGTCCAGGATGATCGCGGCCGACTTGCCGCCCAGCTCCAGGCTGCACCGCTTGAGCTGCTGCCCGCAGATCGAGCCGATCCGCCGCCCGGCCGCGGTCGATCCGGTGAACGCGACCTTGTCCACGCCCGGGTGCGACACCAGGTGCTCACCGCACTCGCGGCCGGCCGGGACGATGTTGACCACGCCGGGCGGCAGGTCCGCCTGCTCCAGCAGTTCGGCCAGCAGGTAGGCGTCCAGCGGTGTCTCCGGGGCCGGCTTGATCACCACGGTGCAGCCGGCCACCAGGGCGGCGGGCAGCTTGGTCATGATCGTGAACTGCGGGACGTTCCACGGCACGATCGCCGCTACGACGCCGACCGGTTCGCGGCGCACGGTCACCGGCCCGAACAGCCCGGGCCGCTCGTCCTCCCAGGTGAACGTCTTGCCGAGGTCCGCGAAATAGCTCAGCATCATCTGCGGCTGCGGTGCCTGGGCGAGCTGGGAGAACGTGATCGGCGACCCCATCTCGGTGGTGATCAGCTCGGCGAAGTCACCGAGCCGGGCCGCGTACAGGTCGGCGAGCCTGGCCACGGCGGCCGCGCGCTCGGCCGGCGCCATCCACGGCCACGGGCCGTGGTCGAACGCCTCTCTGGCCGCGGCGACCGCCCGGTCCATGTCGGCCGGGGTTCCGTCCGGCACGCGGCCGATGACTTCCTCGGTGTGCGGGGAGACGACGTCGATCGTGGCCTGGCCGGCCGGGCTGACCCAGCCGCCGCCGATGTAGAAGCGGTCGTGAACCAGCATCGTGATCTCCTCGCGGCGAGCGGTGGTGGTGGCGGTGGCGGTTTGCGGAGCACGGGGGTGCGGGGTGCGTACGGCGGAGCGGGGTGACGCGGCTGAGCCGCCCACCGCCGACACTACGCCGGAGCGCGGGACTAGAACAGGTTTCAGTTTCGTACCCATGGCGGCCCAGCCTTGCTCGCATCGGAGGGTGAGACGGGCCGGGCGCGCCGCTCAGCACCGGATGCCGGCCTGACGGGGAAGTCACCGTGCGCAGGGCTACCGGCTCTATGCCGGGCAGCGGCCGGGCTGTAGGGTGCCCTAGCGAAAACGCGCCGCTGCGGGGGTCCGCGCAGCACCACGAAAGGGGACGGCGAGATATGTGGCAGGGCTTTAAGAAGTTCCTGATGCAGGGCGACCTGATCATTGTCGCGGTAGGACTAGTCGTCGCGCTGGCGTTCAGCACGCTGGTCAAGGCCTTCACTGACAGCATCATCACGCCGCTGATCAACGCCATCGCCGGGGGTGGCGCGGCCGGCAAGGGCCTGGGCTGGACGGTGAACGGGCAGCGGATCGATGTCGGCGCGTTCATCGGGGCACTCGTCTACTTCGTGGTCTTCATGCTCGTCGTCTACTACCTGATCGTGATGCCGTACCGCGCCTACATGACCCGGCGGGGCAAGACCGCGTTCGGCGATCCGCCCGCCACCAAGGCCTGCCCGTACTGCGCGTCCTCCGACCTGCCGGTCGCGGCGACCACCTGCTGGCACTGCGGCAAGGACCTCTCGCGCGCTCAGGCCAGCTGACGTCGGCACCCGGCCGCCCCGCATGTACCGGGTGCCGCTGATCACCGAGCCGGAGGACGACGAGCCGGAGTTTGCCGGCCTCTGGGTTGAGGCCACCGTCGCGGGCCGGCCGTACCGGATGCTGCTGGACACCGGGGCCGCCCGCTCCCGGCTTCCGGCCGACGAGTACACCAGCGCCCTGCCCGTCACCGGCCGGGACAGCACGGCCGGGGTTTTCGGCACGGCCACGGATGAGGTCCTGGTGAGCGTGCAGGACCTGGTTGTCGGCTCGCTGCGGGTGCCCCGCCTGGAGGTGACTCGCAGCGCGGCCGAGCCCGCCTTGCTGGGCCTGGACGTTGCTCGGCCGGCACCGCTGTCACCTGCGGCCAGGCGCGGGAATGCTCGAGCTGGACGGCCCGGACGAGGGCATCGCCGCCACCGAGCTCATCGTGGGCCGGCGGGGCCATCCGTACATCGAGCTGCGCTGGCCAGGCGGAAGCGCCCGGGCGTGCTGGGATACCGGCGCGAGCGCCACGGTCGTCGACGTGGCCTTCTGGCGACGGCATCCCGGGCTGTTCGAGGAGGTTGGCGCCTCCGCAGGCACCGACTCCAGCGGTGCGCAGGCCGATACCCCGCTGCTGAGGATGGCCGCCCCGCGGATCGGCGGACGGCTGCTGCGCCGCACAAGGTAGTGGCGGTGGACTTGTCTGCCCTGAACGCCGGCCTCGACATAGGCGTGGACCTGATCGCGGGCTATCCGACGATCAGCCAGGCCGGCTGGCTCCTCGACTTCCCCGGCCGCCGCTGGAGCCTGACCAGCCGGTCCTGACCGGACGGAGGCTAGCGCTGGTAGGCGACGGACAGGCGGTGCAGCCGCCTGACGACGTCGGGGCTGGGGGGCCAGGGGCCGGACAGGCCCTTGTTAGACAGGCCGCGGTCGGCGTTCCAGTAGGTCAGGATCCGGCTGCCGTTGTGGCCGGCCATCCACTGGGCGAGCCAGGTGAACCAGTTCTTGCGGTGCGAGTCGTGCGGGCTGTTGGTCTCGCAGATCCTGATCTCCGGCCAGCGGCGGCCTGACCGTTTCCGCCAGGTATCGAGGTTCGCGTTCAGCCTGGCGTACATCCTGGCCTGGCTCAGCGTGCCGTCCGGGTTGTGCAGCCGGGTGAAGTCGTAGAGGTCGTCGCCGTACCAGTCGAGGCCGGGAGCCATCCACCCCACCTGCTGGCTGGACGGCCCGCAGGTAATGACGCCGAACCGGACCTTGGTGCCCCGGCAGAGCCGCAGCCCGTAATGCTGCATGAGCAGGGCCGCGCGCGGGTTGTTCACGTGCCGGGGATATCCGAGCGGATTACCCGTGGTGTTCTCGTGCCAGAACGTCAGTTCGGAATGGGCGGGGGCGGTGAGAATTATCGCATTCAGCTGATCATCCAGCTTGCCGGATAGGAGATCGTCCGGGTTAGGCCGGAGGGAGAGCGTCATCCACGTGCCCGGCAGGCGGTTCGGCCAGGCGGAGGGGAACTGATTCTCGCCGTCGTAATAGCTGCGGACTCCGATGGCCCGTGGTATTACCTGATTGACCTGCGGATAGGTGCCGCGATTGGCGCCGAATACAAGGCGGCTCGGAGTCAGGGTCGACCCCAGGCCGATGGCCCCGGCGATCGCGAGGCCGCCTGCCGCCAGTGCCTCGCGCCTGCTGTTCGTGGCGGCAAACTCGCTAGCTTCGGCCCAATTCATGATCATCCCTCGGCAGATGGTCAGTGCCGGTTATCTTCACGCTGATCTGGCGCGATGTGAGCGAACCTGCCTGGCCTGGTATTGTCCCCAGGTACGTGACCGTACACGAGGAGGTGGTACCCATTTTGGCTGTCATTAGCAGGGTGCCCTCCCGGCCCGCAGCCAGGGCGGCGCGGCTGACCTGACCTATGGTCGCCGCCTGGGTGCCCGTAGCAGGCACTCCGGAAGGCACACAATCCATGCGGATCATCAGCTCCCGGGCCCTGAACCACGGCGTCACCGAGACTCTCTTCAGCCACGACGACATCCCCGGCGTGCTCTGGCGGCCCGCGGGCGCGGCCGGGCCGCGCCCGCTTGTACTGGTCGGGCACGGCGGCGGCCAGCACAAGAAGGCCCCAGGGGCGGTCGGTCCCGCCTTGCGGTTCGTCACCTGGTGCGGCTTCGCGGCCGCGGCGATCGATGCCCCGAATCACGGCGACCGCGTCCCGGGGCCCGAACACCAGGCCCTCGTGGCCGAGATCAGGGCGAAGGCCGAGGCGGGTGAGCCGATCGGCCCGCACATGGGCCGCTATAACGCCGCGCTGGCCACCCAGGCGGTGCCGGACTGGCAGGCCGTGCTGGACGCGCTGCAGAAGCTGGAACTGCCGGGTTCCGACCCGGCGGGCGGCTCTGCTGACCGGGCCGGGACCGGCCCGGTGGCGGGCGGCCCGGTCGGCTACTACGGCGTGTCGATGGGAGCCGGGCTCGGCATCCCGCTCGTGGCGGCCGAACCGCGGATCACGGCCGCCGTGTTCGGCCTGGCCGCGTCCGCACCGCTGATGGAACTAGCCGGGCGGATCACAGTGCCGGTCCAGTTCCTGGTCCAGCGGGACGACGAGATGGTCCCGTGCGACTCGGCGCTCGCGCTCTTCGATGCCTTTGGCGCGCGGGAGAAGACTCTGCACGCCAACCCGGGCGGCCACGGCGAGCTGCCGAGATTCGAGGCGGACAGCGCGGCCCTGTTCTTCGGCCGCCATCTCACCCCGGCCTGACCAGCCCGGCACGTCGCCGGGCACCTGTTCGTGGCCGGGTGCAAGACTAACCACGGCCCTTTCTACCCCCCATTTCGATCACATCGCCCTGCTCAGCGCGCCGCGGCGGAGGCGGCTTGATCGCTGAGCCGGCCGGGCTCACGGATCTGAGGGGCGCCGTGTGGGCGGCGCCGGGCGGCCAGCGTCGGCCAGTAGGTAGCCGCGAGCAGGATCAGGAGCGGACCGGTGTTCGGGTCGGTGCCGCGGCCGGTAAGGACGCCGCCGAGGTCCTGGCCGGCGATCCAGAGCACCAGCGCGGCGAGGGCGGCCAGGATCAGCGCGGTTCGCCTGGTCGCCGGGATCAGCGCGCCAGCCGCGATGAGCAGGAATATCACTACGAGGGCGATCGGGAGGGCCGGGCCGGCCGCCACGGCATGGGCCGAGGCGCGATCGATCGCGGCGAGCCAGCCGGGCTCGCCGGCCGCCGCCGTGGCGAGGGATGCTCGCAGCGAGCCAGGCGCGCGAACCAGCCCCAGCACGGTCAGCACCGCGGCTCCGGCCCAGATGGCGATCCAGATGAGCCGGGCCCCCGCCGGACCGGCCGGACTGGCCTCGGCGACGGTGGCCGGGGCGGCGGTCTGGCCTACGTTCTCGGTGCCGGGGCGGGAGGCGGAACGGCGAGATGGCCAGGCGAGGACGGCGATGACCGCGTACAGCAGGGCGGCCCCCGGCGCGCCGGTGACGGCGCTGGCGGCCGGGGTCAGGATGCCGCCCAGTCCCTCGGCCAGCCACCACACCCACAGCGCCCAGACGATGGTGCCGGCCAGGGCCGCGCGGACCGTCGGCCGCCACAGCAAGCCGAGCCCGAGCGCCAGCTGGATCGCGGCGAAGCCCGCGTTGAACACGGCCGGATGCGCGAGCAAGACCTGGCTGACGCCCGTGATCGAGTTCGACAACACGGCCGGGTTGCCCATCCCGGCGCTGCCGATGGTCTGGGTGATGAATCCCCTGGAGAACATGTAGGGCTGCGCCTGCAGCCCGGCGTCGAGCAGCCACAGCGCGCCGAGGGCAAGCTGCACCCAGCGGCGCGGCCCGGCCGATTCGCGGTCCGCGGCCCAGGCCGCGAGCCCGCCGCCCGGCCGCCTGACCACCAGCGCGCGCTGGGCGGATTGCGGGAAGAACAAAGTGCCGAAGGCGGCCAGGCCGCCGCCGGCCACGAGCCACAGGCCAGGACCGCCTCTGGCGGCCATCATCGAGTCACCGCCGAGCGAGTGCAGGGTCGCCGACAGGCGCATGAGCAGGAAAGCGGAGAAGCCGAGGACACCGGCCCCGGCGACGCCGGCCAGCCACCGGCTGGCCGCTCCGCCCCTGATCAGGTGCCAGATTCCGGCAGCCGCCAGCAATGCGCCGGCTGCGGCAAGCAGCTTGCCGTTGCCGCCCCGGATGCCGGGAATGCCGATCAGGCCGGCGAACACCGAGGCCCAGGGCAGCAGGCAGCCGGCGACGACAGTCGCCCCGGCGGCGATCATGGTCCCGGCGGTGATGGTGCGCCAGCTGCGCAGCACCGATGCCCGCCGCTGGACCCCAGCGGTGCTCGCGACGGCAGTCGGGGTAGCGGTGCTGGTCACGTTGAGCCTCCTCGTCGGCGGGATCCTGGACCGAGAAATCCTGTATTCGTGGCCTGGGGGGGGGGGGGGGAGGGGGGGGGGGGGGGGGGGGGGGGGGGGGGGGGGGGGGGGGGGGGGGGGGGGGGGGGGGGGGGAGGGGGGGGGGGGGGGGGGGGGGGGGGGGGGGGGGGGTGGG
>JBPCKO010000030.1:0-4405 GCA_051004215.1 Streptosporangiaceae bacterium
AATGATGGCATCGCACGGGGACGCGCCAACCACCAGCAGGCACGACCGGGCATCCGGGTCAGCGGCGCCGCCGCCGAGATCGACTCCGCGGAATCCGTCGAATCCGAGCTGGGCGAGCAGTGCCGGGCGGTTGGCGTCGCGGATCTTCCCGGCTGCCAGGACATCACCCGGCCCGGCGAGTTCGTCGCCGGTCGACAGGACGCCCACCGCGGGGCGCGGGCAGACCAGCAGCGACTGGATGCCGAGGCTCGCGACCACCCCGATATGGGCGGCCCTGAGCTGGGTCCCTGCCGGGAAACCTCGCTGCCAGCGGCGATGTCCTCACCGGGCTGGCGCACGTTCGTGCCAGCGGTGACCGCGGCCTCGATGAGGACCGCCGATCCGCCGTCCTGAACCTGGACGTGCTCGATCATGCACACCGCGTCAGCGCCGGGCGGCAGCGGCGCACCGGTCATGATCCGGACCGCCGCGCCGCGGGCCAGGGCGGCCTCCGGCTCGCCGCAGGCCGCCACGGTCCCGGTCACGCGCAGGCGGACCGGGGCATCAGCCACGTCAGCGGCCCTGACGGCGTAGCCATCCATCGCGGAATTGGCGAACCGCGGCACCGCCTCGGCGGCCAGCACGGTTTCAGCCAGGACATGCCCGGCGGCGTCGCCGATGGCGACACGCTGCGGCGCGAGCGGCGCGATCCTGGCCAGGACGAGATGACGTGCCTCAGCCACGGAGATCGCCGCAGGCCCGGTCTGGTCATCCAGCCGCTCGCCGTCCGGCGCGCCGGCCGGCGAGCACTGATCGCTGCGTGCCATCATCCCTCCTCCCGCCGTCATGAACCTGCCTCTCGCTGTGCCAGTCTGTCTGTTCCGTCTGGCGGCGGGTGGTGCGCTCGTGCGTCCAGTGCCGTCACCCCTGGATACTCCGCCGCCCGCCGCCGGATCATCAGGGCCCAAGGCCCGGTCATAGGGCCGGCATCCCAGAACCGTGCCGGAGTTCATCTTGCATGGGGCACGGTCAGCTCCGCCCGCCGGAGGCCTGGGCTGTCGTGCTGGGCGACGCCGGGCGTCCTGCTGGACTGCGTACGAGACACCCCGGCGTGGCCGCGCGGCCCGCCGGCAGACGTTCATCTGCCGTTCGTCTCACCCTCCTTTGCGATCCGCTGCCCGGCGGCGACCGCGTCCCGGGGATCGATGCCTGCCCGGCCGGCTAGCCAACAGGTAATCGGCGCGGCCTGCCGGGCTGATGAATGGGCAGCCACGGCAGCCAGCTCAAGCAGCGCGTCCAGTTCCTCGCGGGCTGGCGGAGTGGTGCCGATCGCGGTAGCGAATCCGGCCAGCCAGTCCTGCATGTCCTGCGCCATGCCCGGATTGCGGCGATCTTGCGGGAGCACGGGTCACCGGGATTCGCTGGGGGCCGGTGCAGCCTCCCAGCCCTGTTGGTCGATGGTGGCGCGGGCCCGGTCGATCCGCACGCAGTGCCTGTCATTGGATGGCGATCACCACCTCCGGGGGCACGTGCACCAGGCGGTGATCAGCATGCGTCCGCGATGATGAATCCGGCCTGCCCGTCTGTCCCCGGCTGCGCGCCCTCGACCGCTGCCCAGCCGGTGAAATCACTCGTGCACAGGTCCATCCCCGGCGCTACGGCCGCCAGCAGGCTCTCCGTGCTGGCGTAGGTCACTCCGCCGATACCGGGATCGTTCGTCTCTTTGCACATGCCTGACCCTCTCCTCAGCTCGTCCTGTCGCTGCCATAGCCCGTCCATCCCAGCCGGGTGCCGGTCAGGCCGGGTGCCTTTCTGTCTCCGGCGCCCGCCGCACGATCAGGCGGCAGCCGGCCCGGCGGGGATCCCTAGGCACGAGCCGTTCCACCTGAAGTTTGCCCAGGCCCTCGGCGAGCCCCTCGGCCAGGCCGAGGTGCAGCTGGCAGATCGTGCCCGGGTCGGCCACGGCGACCTCGGCGAACGGGCAGCGCCTGAGCGTGAACTCCACGCGGCGGCCCCGCCCGGCCCGGGCCGGGCGGAACCCGCGCCGTGATATCTCCTGTTCCAGCAGGTCAGCGGGATCACCGGGGCCGGAGATCTCAGCGGCGCGCCGGTGCCCATGCTGCCGCCCGGCCTGGCGCGGGTCCTGTTTACGGCGGACGGCCGCGGAGAGCAGGCCGGCCAGCCAGGCGTAGGAGCCGGGGGCGTCCCATCGCTCGGCCACCTCCGGGTGCTGGCGGTAGAGCAGGCGGGGACGGCCAGGCCGGTCCCGCGGCTCAGCTTCCTCGATCACCAGCCCGGCCTCTTTCAGCACCGCCAGGTGCTGGCGCACCGCATTGTGGTTGAGGCGGACGTAATCGGTCAGCTCGCCAACCCCCACCGGCCGGGACGCATCCACGATGTAGCGGAACAGGCGGTAGCGTGTCGCGTCCCCGAGCGCCCGCGCCTCGAGCTGGAGGTCCGCTGACATTGCCACCTCCTGTCCCTGCATATTCTTCACCTCCACACTAGAACAACACCAGGGTGTGACATCCGGTCAGCCATCCGCCGCGGATCGTAAGGGCAGTCATCAGCCAGGGGGAGGGCCGCGGACAGCGGGCCGGCTGTCAGCCAGCGTGCCGGGCTGCCGGACCCGCGAGACGGGACTGCGGGAAGCCCGGCGGTTCACCGTCACCTGGCCCGGAGGCCCAGGGCCTCGGCCGCAACGGCGTCTATCATCGCCGGGCTCCACGGAGGGTCCCACACGACGCGCACCTCCACCGCCGTAACATGGCCCACCGCCTCGGCGACCGCCGCCCGCGCCATCTCCGGGAGGCTCTCCGAGGCCGGGCAACCCGGAGTGGTGAGGGTCATCTCGACCACGACGGTGCCGTCCTCGTCCCGCACGTCATAGACCAGGCCGAGCGAGACCACGTCCAGGTACAGCTCGGGGTCATGCACATACGTGAGCGCGTTCCACGCGGCGTTGACCGCAAGGAGCCGCACGAGCCCGCTGCTGGCGATGAATGGGCGCACGTAGACGGTCGCCATGCGCCGCCTCCCTTTCCGCCGCACCCGCCCAGGCTAACGTTGCCAGGCCCACCGGGCTCCGGCTCCTTAACAATAATTCCACCTAGCACTAGATTTATAGCACGCGCAGCGGGCTGCCCGAGCATCCGGGAGATGCGTTTTCCTGATATCGCATGCGAGAGCGGCGGCCATGGGCGTGTCGCTGGAGGACAGCACCGACGACGGCCTGATCCTCCGGCCCCTGCTGCGCCAGGGACCGACCTGATCGTGGTCAGTCCCGGTGAGCTGACGTCCGCGCTCCGCCACCACCTGATCGTCATGGCAGCCGGGCATGAATGCCGCGGTGGCCAGTCGCTCGATCAGCGCGGTGATCTCGGCACTGACCGGCGGCCGGCCCGAACGTTGCGGGTAGGTCCACTTCCGGGTGATCAGGCGGCGGTGCCAGCGAAGAACGGTGCCTGGCGTGACCAGCCGGTCCATCCGCAGCTTTCGGGGCAGGAGCCGGATCAGCGCGGCGAGGACCGCGCGGTCGGCCCAGTTCAGCCGGAGCCGGGGATTGATGCGGCGCAGCACGGCGACCTCGTGCCGGAGCACGAGCAGCTCGGCGTTCTTGGAGGCCGACGAACGACCGAGCCGCCCGAGGACGAGGAAGGCGGCCCGCCGCCCGCGGACGGAAGGGTGAGGGCTTCGCCCATCGTCCGGCGCCTGGCTGGGGAACACAACATCGATCTTTCGGGGATCCGGGGTACGGGCCCGGCGGGTCGCATCATCGAGCGCGACCTGCGCACCGCTCTCGAGACCAATGGTGGCCCCGTCGAGGAGCGCCCTGCCGATTCAGCGACAGCCGGCCCGGCGCCGACCGGCGCTCCCGGGACCGAGCTCAAGCCGCTTTCCCGGATGCAGCGGATCGTCGGCGAGCGGATGCAGCAGTCCTGGCAGCAGGCGCCCCATCATTACGCCACCGTGCGAGTCCACGTGGATGACTTGCTGGCGCTGCGCAAGCAGCTCAACGCGGGACTCGAAGAAGACGGCATCAAGCTCTCGATCAACGATTTCGTCATGAAGGCGTGCGCGGTGGCGCTGCGCAAAGTTTCCGAAGCTCAACTCGCTGTGGACCTCCGAGGGCATCGAGTGGCACGCGACGGTGGACCTTGCCATGGCGGTCGCGCTCGAGGACGGGCTCATCACCCCGGTGATCAAGGACGTCGCCAACAAGACGCTATCGAGTATCTCGCTCGCGGCCAAGGAACTCGCTTCGCGAGCCCGCGAGGGCAAGCTGGAGCCTAACGAGTTCCAAGGAGGCACGTTCACCGTTTCAAACATGGGCATGTACGGCGTGGAGAGCTTCACGGCGATTGTCAACCCGCCGTCGGTGGCGATCGTGACGGTGAGCAGCCTCATCCGGCGCCTAGGGTTCGAC
>JBPCKO010000031.1:0-26120 GCA_051004215.1 Streptosporangiaceae bacterium
GCCGTGGTCACGGTGGTGGCGACCGCCGCCGCCGCCAGGACCAGGGCCGGGGCGGACCTGAGCCGGGCCGGGGCGGGCTTGAGCCGGGCCGGGGCCCGGACGGCGGCACGAGCGAGACGAGCGAGACGAGCGAGACGGGCGGTATTCCGCGCTGGCTGCATAACCCGAAATGTGTACTCCGACCGGAAGCGCTCCGCAACGCGAAACCCGAGACGCGGTGTTCTGACCCAATCGCACGTTTTATACGCGTTTAGCCGAGTGCCTGACTGGCCCCGGCTAGGCCGGCAGGTCAGCCGCCGCGCCGCGGAGGGCGTCGCTCGTGGCTTCCAGGCTGGCGAGGACCTGCTGCTCATCGGCATCCAGATGCTGCCGGAACGCCTCGATCGCCAGGCGGAAGGCGGGAAAGCAGGCCAGCGTGGCCGCGACCCCGAACTCGGTGAGCGAGATCAGCCTGGACCGGCCGTCGGCCGGATTGCGCTGCCGCTCCAGGTGCCCCTGGGCTTCCATCTTGGCCAGCACGCTGGACAGGGTGGTGACCCGCATGCCCAAGGTGGCGGCGAGCTCGGTCGGCGTCGTCGGCTGCATGAGCCGCAGCGCGCTGTACACGGCGAAGTCAGAAGGGGTCAGCGGCGCGTCCGCCATCGCCCGCGTGAGCAGGGCCGAGAGCTGCTGGCTGAGCGCGAACAGGACAAGGAATGGCCCGCGCTGCTCGAGCCTGGCCATGCCGTGCCTCCCTTCTCGCCGCCCGCGGTCCCGCCGCCCGCGACGGTCACCGCCCGCCGGGCCGCGCTCAGCCGACTAGTACGATTTCGTAATACCACTACTACGAATTCGTAATACTTTCGCGACCGGCCGGCGGCTACGCTCGGCCGATGGCTGCCCGGGTTCCGCGTCTGGTGATTCTCGCCGGCGCCGTGCTGCTCGCGGCGGCCGGCTGCGAAACCGGCAGCGGCGCGGGCAGCGGATCAGGCGGGGGACCGGTCAGCCCGAGCGCCTCGGCCCCGGGTCGCAGCCAGGCCGCGCGGATACCGGCCTACGTGCACCTGATCAGGACCGGTGGCCGGCCGTGCGCGGTGCTGGGCGCGGCGGGCGCGATCTGGGTGGCCGACCTGACCGGCAACCGGGTGCTGCGGCTGGACCCGGCCTCCGGCGCGGTCACGGCCCGGATTCCGGCCGGCCTGGGGCCGTGCGGGATGGCCTTCGGCGCGGGCGCGGTCTGGGTCGAGGACTACTCGGGCAACAGCGTCACCAGAATCGACGTCCGCACGCTGCGGACCCGCCGGTACCCGGCCGGCAGCAGCCCGTACGACGTGACCTTCGCCGCCGGGGCGGCCTGGGTGACCAGCTATGGCGACGACGCGGTCACCAGGGTCGACGCGGTCTCCGGCCGGACCAGGACGATCCCTGTCGGCGTGTCGCCCGAGGGGATCGCGAAGGCGGCCGGAGCCGTCTGGGTCGCGAACTACGGCAGCGGGACCGTGTCCCGGATCGGCACTGCCACGTTGCGGGTGCGCACGATCAGGACCGGCGGGTCGCCGGCCTGGACCGCGTACGCGGGGAGCACCGTCTGGGTGGGCGACCAGAGCACCGGCGACGTGCTGCGGATCAACGCCCGTACCGGCAGCGTCACCGCCCGGGTCAAGGTCGGCCGCACCCCGAACGACGGTGACGTGCTGGGCCGGTGGGTCTGGTTCCCCGACAAGGACGGCAGCCTGTACCGGATCAGCACGGCCGGCGGGCGGGCCAGCGGTCCGTACCCGCTGCCCGCGGCGAATCCGTTCACGCTCGCGGGCTATGCCGGCCGGCTGTGGATCGCCGACTTCGGCGGCACCAGCGTGCTGGTCGTGAACCCGGCCAAGCTGCCCGTTAGCGGCGGCCCTGGCCTGGTCAGGCGGCCAGGGCTAGCCGGGCGCGACCGAAGATCAGCCGGCGAAGCCGCTCGGGTCGTGGCGGCCGATGCTCGCGTGCTCGAACATCCCCCACCCTTCCACGACCGGGCGGCCCGCCGGGTCGGTCAGGTGCACCCGCGCCGACGCCGGCTGCCTGGTGCCCGGCCGGTAGCGGATCTCGGCTCGCGGCCAGCCCAGCTGCTCGACCCGCCCGTCGGGGAAGACCCGCTTTGGCGTTGCTGAGCGTGCGGTAGCCGTCCGGGTTCTCCTGCAGGATCACGATCAGCGCGCAGGACCGGAACCGCAGCGGCAGGTACAGCCACCAGAATCCGGCCCTGGCCTCGTCGGCCGGACGGCCGGCCGCCTCGCCTTCGCCGACCGGCCTGATGCCCCAGGACCGGTCTCTGGCCCCTGACCACGTCTCGTCGTCTATCTCGAACTCCCGTCCGCCGACCCGCAGCTGACCGCGCCAGCTGCCTAGCTGGCAGAACCTGGACGAGTCCACGATCGGGCGGTCGCCGGACAGCAGGAGGTGCGGCTCCTCCTGGACGGCCGGGAACGAACCGGTCCAGTGCAGGTCGAAGTCCAGGCTGCGGTCCGGCGAGGCGCAGGTCAGGTGCAGCCGGCGCAGCGGCTCGGTCACCTCGATCCGGTAGCCGCCGACGCGCTGCTCGGTGCTCCGCTGGGCCAGCGCGTCGGAGAACCTGACGCTGTATACCAGGTCCCCGGTCCTGGCCGCCGCGTAGGCGTCGATGACGCCGAGGTTCGGGTACACGCCCAGGCCGGTGACCAGGAAGATGTCGCCGGTGCGGTCATGGGCGTTGAAGTAGCAGCGGTCGTAGAAGTTGCGGTCGCTGCTGGCCACCCGGCTCATCGGCAGCGGCGCCTGGTGGATCGGGTACTCGTCGAGCGCGATCGGGGCGTCCGGCACGGTCAGTCCCATCGGTAGGTTCTGGCGAGCAGGCGCTCCAGGACCGCCCGGTGCAGCACGTAGTCGTCCAGCTCGGCGGGTTCCTCGTCTTCGCCGAAGAAGATCATGCGCCGCTTGATCCTGGCCATCACGATCGCGGCCGCACGGCCGCGTAGACCAGGTAGAACTCCATGTACCGGGGACTGTGGCCGGCCAGCCGCTCGTAGTGCGCCTCGACGGCCGAGCGGCGCAGGAATCCCGGCAGGCCCGGCAGCTCGAAGAACTCGGCGATGTCCTGGAAGAACCGGTGCAGGAAGATGAACCAGCCCAGGTCGAGCTCGCGCGGGCCGAGCGGCCATTTCCCAGTCGAGCACGGCGGCCGGAGCGAAGCCGTCGTAGATGATGTTCCCGATCCGCGCGTCGCCCCAGCACAGCACGTCGGGTCCTGGGTCGGCCGGCCAGTGCTGCTCAAGCCAGCCCAGGCCCCGCTCGATGATCGGGATACGCAGGCCGCCGTCGGTCAGCGCCCACTGGTAGTAGCCGCGCTGCCCGGCCAGGTGGTGCCGCAGGGTCGGTCGCCTCGGCCAGCCAGCCGCCGAACACGTAGGGCGGGTTGTCCAGCGGCACCCGGCCCTCGACCTGATCCATCACGAAGAACGCGGTGCCGAGCGGGCCGCCGTCCGGCTGGTTCCAGCGCAGCGCCGGCAACGGCACCGCGGACCGGGCCGCGACCTGCTCGATCAGCGCGTACTGGCCGGGCAGGTCATAGTGCGGGAACACCGGGATGGCCTGGTGCTCCGGTGCCATCCGGGCGACGAAGGCACCCCGCCCCGGCCCGTCGGGGCCCTGCCAGCTTGCCCGGAACAGCCCGCTCGCCCGGAGGGCGTTGCGCCGGTGTGGTCATGCCGGCCTCCTGACCATCGCGCGCGGACCCGGGCAGCTGACACGTGTTCTAGCGGACGCTAACCAGTCGTTCCGGCGCGGTCAATGCCCGCCGCAGCATCGACCTGACCAGGAACGAACTGGAGGACACCGCCGCCGAGCACGACCTCGGCCGTCCGCTACATTCACGGCATGTATCTCGCTCCGACCGAGGAGGACCGGCTCGCGATCTTCACCGCGGCCCAGCTCGCCCGCCGGTCGCTGGCCGACGGCGCCCGGCTGAACGCGCCGGAGGCGACGGCGATCGTCTGCGATGAGATGCACCGGGCCGCCCGGCTCGGCGGCTCGGCCGGTGCCGTGCTGGCCGCGGGCCGCGCGGCGGTCAGGCCGGAGGACCTGATGGACGGCATCCCGGCGCTGCTGCCCGAGATCCGCCTCGAGGTGCTGACCGGCGACGGCACCCGCCTGGTGGTGCTGCGCGAGCCGTGGGGGCCGGCGTGAGCGGACCTGGTGCCGTGCGGCCGGGCGAGATCCGCAGCCCGGACGCCGAGATCGAGCTCGGGGCGGGGCTGGCCAGGCGGCGGCTCAGGGTCACCAGCCGGTCGGACCGGCCGGTCCGGGTGTCATCGCACTACCCGTTCTGGCGGGTGAACGCCAGGCTGGAGTTCGACCGGGCCGCGGCGACCGGGTTCCGGCTCGACATCCCGGCGGGCGCCTCGGTGCGCTGGGCGCCCGGCGAGACCCGGCAGGTCGACCTGGTCGCGCTGGCGGGCTCGGGGGAGTGGGCGTGATGCGGCAGAGCGAGTACTCGGCCAGGTACGGCCCGACCACCGGTGACCGGGTCAGGCTCGGCGACACCAGCCTGTGGCTGCGGGTGGAGGACGATCACGTGGGCTACGGCGATGAGCCGCTCTGGGGATACGCGCGCAATATCAGGTCCCGGATGACCCAGCAGGACCGGGCCAGCGCGGCCAGCGAGCTCGACGTGCTGATCGCCGGGGTGCTGCTGGTCGACCCGCTGCTCGGGGTGGTGAAGACCAGCATCGGGATCAAGGACGGCCGGATCGCCGGGATCGGCCGGGCCGGCAACCCCGACGTGACCAGCGGGGTGGACCTGACCATCGGCCCGAACACGCTCCCGGTGATGGGATACGGGCTGATCGCGACGGCGGGCGGGGTGGACTCGCACGTGCACCTGATCACCCCGCGGCTGGTGCCGGTGGCGCTGGCGGCCGGGGTAACCACGCTGATTACCGCGGGCTTCGAGGAGCCGCCGCCGGCGATGGAAGCGACCCTGCGGGCGTTCGAGCACCTGCCGGTCAACCTCGGCCTGCAGGCGAGCGCCCGGTCCCCGGTGCGGGCGGCCACCGAGCGGGTGATCGAGGCGGGCGCGGCCGGGCTGAAGATCCACGAGGACTGGGGTGCCTACCCGGAGATCATCGACGCGGTGCTGCGGGTCGCCGACGACCATGACATCGCGGTCGCCCTGCACACCGACGGGCTGAACGAGTCCTGCGAGCTGGCCGACACGGTGGCCGCGATCGGCGGCCGGGCGGTGCACGCCTACCACGTCGAGGGAGCCGGCGGGGGGCACGTGCCCGACCTGATCGCGCTGACCGGGCAGTCCAGCGTGATCTGCTCGTCGACCACGCCGACGATCCCGTACGGCGCGGGCACCGCGGCCGAGCACCCGGAGATGATCCTGGCCGTGCACGGCGGCTCGGGCGCCGACCCCGGCGACCTCGAGCTCGCCGCCGAGCGGGTGCGGCCCGCCACCCTCGCGGCCGAGGGTCCGCTGCACGACCTGGGCGCGATCAGCATCACCAACAGCGACTCGCAGGGCATGGGCCGGATCGGCGAGACGATCAGGCGAACCTGGCAGCTCGCGCACGCGATGAAGGCCTGGCGGGCCGGCCCCGGCGGGGAAGGCTGGCCGGCCGCTCCGGCGGTGCGGCGGTCCGGGCCGCGGCCCCCGGCGTCCCTTTGCGACGACGGGCTCGGGCCCGACGACAACGAGCGGGTGCTCGCCTACCTGGCCAAGTACACGATCGACCCGGCGATCACGCACGGGATCTCCGGTGAGGTCGGCACGCTGGAGCCCGGGCGGCTGGCCGACATCGTGCTGTGGCGGCCTGGCTATTTCGGTGTCCGCCCCGAGCTGGTGTTCAAGGGCGGCCACTTCGCCTGGGGCCCCCTGGGGGAGGGGAATGCCAGCGTGGAGGGGGCCGAGCCGCGCCGGTACGGCCCGCACTGGGGCGGGACCGGCCGGGCGCCGGCCTCGCTGTCGGTCACGTTCGTGTCCCGGGCGGCGGCCGAGTCCGGGCTGGCGGCCCGGCTGGGCGGCGAGCGCCGGCTGGTGCCGGTCGGCGGGATCCGGTCGGTACGCCGCGAGCACCTGGTCGCGGGCCGGTCCTGCCCGGCGGTGCGGGTGGACCCGGCCGACGGCACCGTGACCCTGGACGGCCGGGTGCTGGCCGCCGACCCGGTCGCCGAGGTGCCGCTGTCCCGGCGTTACCTGCTCAGCTGAGGAGAGTCATGACCGCACCGAGCGCGCCGACCCCGCGAGCCGACGGCTTCCGCATGCCCGCGGAGTGGGAACCACATCAGTGCTGCTTCATGGCCTGGCCGTGCCGGCCTGACCTGTGGGGCGAGCTGTTCGAGCAGGCTAAACGGGACTACGCCGCGATCGCCAGGGCCATCGCGGATTTCGAGCCCGTGGTGATGATCTGCCGGCCGGGCGACGCGGCGGCCGTGCGGGCCTACTGCGGTGCGGCCGGGCGCTCGCCGACGTGCTGGGAGTGCGCCGCTACCGGGCCCCGTTCGTGCTGGAAGGCGGGGCGTTCTACACCGACGGGCAGGGTACGGTGCTGACCACCGAGGGGCCGGTGCTCGACCCGGCCCGCAATCCCGGCGCCACCAGGGCGCGGTTCGAGCAGGTGGCCAGCGACTACCTGGGGGCCAGCTCGGTGCTGTGGCTGACCGCGTTCCCCGACCGGGATACCGACGGGCATATCGACGGAATCGCCCAGTACGCCAGGCCGGGGGCGGTGCTCTTGCTGGTGCCCGACGATCGCGGGCACGAGAACTACGGTTACGCGACGGAGAACCTGGACCGGCTGGCCGGGGCGACCGATGCCCGGGGCCGGCCGCTCGAGGTGATCAGGTTCGGCGTCACCGCCGCGGCCGCCGCGGCCGGAGAGCGCCTGGAGATCCCTACCTGAACTGCTACCTGGCCGATGGCGCGGTGATCGCCCCGGTTGCCGGGTCACCGGGGGACGAACGGGCGCTGGCCGGGCTGCGGGACGCGTTTCCCGGCCGGGCCGTGGTGGGAGTGCCGGGCGCCGCGCTGTCGTATGGCGGCGGCGGCCCGCATTGCATCACCCAGCAGATGCCGGCCGGCCGGGCGGTTCCGGCGACCACGTCGGCCACGGGAACCGCCCGCCAAGCTGCCCCGGCTAGTAGCCGGCCGGGCCGGTGGAGTGGTGCTTGTGCGCGGCCGGGCCGCAGGCGGCCGCGCCGGCCGCGATTCCCAGCGACGCGACGGCGACCAGCAGCACCCGCAGGACCTTGCGCGTCTTCGAATCTGACTTCACTGCATTCCCTTCGGATTTCATCTGTCAGCACCGGGCGGCCGCCGGGCGGCCTCAGGACCCCGCGCGCAGCAGCGTGGAGGTACCCAGCACCTTGCCCTTGGCATCCAGGGCCTGGACCTTGAACACCTGACCGCCCTGGCTGACCGGGATCACCGTCTCGAAACCGGTCTTGGCCGTGGTCACGACCGGGCTGAGCTGGCTGGCGCTCGGGCCGGCCAGGACCCGCCAGGACGTGACCCGGGTGGAGCCGTTCCAGCTCGCGTACACCTTGGTGGTGCCGCCGGACCGGCGCACGGCGGCGCTCGGCGGGCTCATCGGCTGGCCGACGAACGCGGCCGGGCTGATCTTGATCGCCCGGTACGACAGGTCTGGACCCGGGAACAGCGCGTCCATGACCATCTTGCCGGACTTGGTGTATTCGGCGAAGAACGGCAGGTTGCCGTAGCCGACGAACATGTTGCCGTCCGGCAGCAGCTCGGCCGAGCCCATGTACGAGGCGTCGGTGCCCTGGCGGCCGTCCTCGTCGTCATGCCGGTACTGGCTGACCAGCGTCGCGGTCTTGCTGGCCAGGTTCAGCCTGAGCACCTCGGCCCTGGACGGGCCGGTCGGGGTCAGGTACGTTCCGCCGCTCTCCAGGAAGCAGCAGTGATCGTCGAACATGGTGATCTCGCCGTTCGGCAGCAGCGATACGTCGTGCTGGTACTTGAACTGCGCCTCCGGCCCGAACGTGAAGTCCGAACGGTTGCCGCCGAGAGTCCAGTCGATCGTGCCGGTGACGGTATTGATCTTGTAGACGCCCCAGGTGTCGCGCATCGAGACCAGCACCGTGGTCGGGCTGAGCACGTCGATGGAGTTCACGTGATAGGCGTCCCACGGGAACCCGTTGGACGGCGGCAGCGAATGCGAGTCGTTCAGCGAGATGTGCTTGAGCGCGTCCCAGGACCGCAGCAGCCTGCCGGTCCTGAGGTTGTACTCCTGCACCGCCGAGTCGACCAGCGTGCCGTTGTACACGCCGCCCCACCTGGACAGGTTCATCGGCACGTTCTTGTTCGCCGTCACCCAGGCGTCATCGCCGTCGATGACCAGCGTGTGCAGGGTCAGTACCCAGCCGCCGGTGCCGTGCAGCGTGGCGATGGTCTGGTAGTGCTGGTTGACCACGATGTACTTGCCGCTGGAGGTCTGGCCGGTATTCGTGACCACGCCCTGCCACCAGGTCAGCACCGGCTGGCCCTGGTAGGTCTGCTGGTCCAGGTTGGCCGCGACGACGTTGGTCGGCACCGGCCGGAACCAGACCGGCTGCAGCTGGTTGTTCAGGATCAGAGGCCCGCTCTGCCCGTCCATCGGCGGCTTGGTCAGGTCCAGGAAGTTCCCGGTCAGGATGTAACCGGGAGCGGGAGCGCCGCTGACCGCCTTATTTGCCGTTTTGATGACCGGCGGGTGCAGCCCGGGCGCGGACACGTAGCTGTAGGAGTTGGTCAGCTTGTAGCTGCCGATCGGTGCGCCCGGGTGCCCGGCGAACGTGAAGTCCACGATCGCGAACAGGGCGAGCACGCCGAGCACGAGGGCCGGGAACCGCAGGTGCGAGTGTGACCGCCCGGCCGGTTCGGCGGCTCCGGCCGCCTCGGCCGCCTCCTGGGTGGACGCAGGCCCTGGCGCCGCCGGCTCCGTGCCGTCCGGCCCCGCGGCCGCGGGAGCGGGCGCCGGGCGGGGAACGGCGCGGACCGCCAGATGCCGGGGCAGCAGCACGAATGCCAGCACCGCGGCCAGCGTGGCCAGCCCGGCCGCGATCAGGTAGGCGAGCCGGAACCCGGCCGTCAGTGACTGCGGCACCGGCTGGTTGTGGCCGATCAGGTGCGTGGTGTAGGACGTCGCGAACGAGATCAGCAGCGCGATGCCGAGGCCGCCGCCCGCTTGCCGGGACGTGTTCACCAGCCCGGACGCCAGGCCGGCCTGCTGCGGCGTCACCGACTGGGTCGCGGCGATCGTGGATGGCACGATCGACAGCCCGATGCCCATCGCCACCAGGATGCCCGGCAGCACGATAAAGCCGATGGAACTGCCGGTTGGCCCGATTCTGGCCAGCAGCAGCAGGCCGCTGGCCAGCATGACCAGGCCGCCGGTGAGCACGGCCCGGACGCCGAACAGGCCGACCAGCCGCCCGGCCTGGCGGGCCGTGATCATGATCGTGAACGCCAGCGGGAAGAAGGCCAGGCCCGCGTATAGCGGCGATAGCCCCAGCACTTCCTGCAGGTACAGCGAGCTGACGAACCACATGGGGAACAGGGCCGCGCTGAAGATGAACACGATGGTGTTCGCGTCCCGCAGCAGTCCGGTAATCGCGCCGAAGGGCACCAGCGGGTCGCTGGCCCAGCGGGACTCGATCAGCCCGAACAAGGCCAGGATCACGACCGCGATGATCACCGGCAGGTAGAAGTACGGCGAGCCCCAGCCGTGCGTGCCCGCCTCGACGATCCCGTAGACCAGGATGATCTGGCCGGCCGTCAGCGTCAGCGCGCCCGGCAGGTCGAAGCTCTTCAGGCCGCCCGACCGCCGCGCGCCCTCGGCGATCACCGCGAACGCGATGCCGGCGACGGCAACGCCGATCGGCGGGTTGATCAGCAGCACCCAGCGCCAGCCGAGCTCCTGCGTGATCACTCCGCCGAACAGGGCGCCCGCGGCCCCGCCGGCCCCGTTCATCGCGCCCCACAGGGCGATCGCGCGATGGCGCGCGGGCCCCGGGGCGAACGACATCATGATGGCGGCCAGGGACGAGGCCGCCATCAGCGCTCCGCTCAGGCCCTGCAGGCACCGGGCCGCGATGAGCATCTGCTGGCTGGTGGCCGCACCGCCCGCCAGCGAGGCGAGCGCGAACAGGACCAGGGCCGCGCTGAGCGTGCGGCGCGGCCCGAACCGGTCACTGGCGCGCCCGCCGAGCATCAGGAACCCGGCGAACACGATTGCGTACGCGTCGACGACCCACGGCAGGTTGATCGGCGAGAAGTTCAGGTCGGACTGGATCGACGGCAGCGCGACGTTGACGATGGTGAGGTCGAGAATCACCATGAACTGCGCCACGCAGCAGACGACGAGCAGCCAGCCTAGGCGGGCGGAACCGGTGCCATCCCCGGCTCCGCCCGGCGGCTTCTCCTCCGGTTTGTTCCTGAGGGTGCCAACGCGGAAGTTCATTTGGCCGCGGCCTCCGCCTGCTTCGCGGCCTGGTACGCGTTCAGCGAGGCCATTGCCCCGTCGACGATCCGGGCCGCGAACAGCTCGGTGTCATTGACGTGCGGCAGCGGAGCCTGCGGGACCGGAACCTCCAGGAACTCGCACAGCGGCTCCCAGCCGTCGGCCGGCTTCCACTCGAGCAGCCGCTCGGCTGGAACTGTCGCGCGGACCTCGTCGTTGTACCGGTCGAACGCCGCAGCCAGGATCGCCGGGTCGAAGAGCCCGGTCATCTCGCCAAGGAGACCGCTCTTTTGCCACATGTCCTTCATCAGCTCGATGTAGTCGTGCCAGCCCGCGTCGATGTTGGCGCGCGCGTCGGACAGGTGACGCATGAGGACGTCGTCGTAGAAGACGCCCCAGACCGTGTTGTGCATGCTCTTGGCCCAGGACTCGCCGCTGCGGACGCTGAGCAGCACCTTGGCGTCCGGGTAGACCTCGATCAGCTCGCGCCAGAAGAAGGAGCCCGGCCAGTCGACGGTGGACTGGCAGCCAGCGAAGATGGCGTCCCAGTCGGGCGCGCCGCCGTTGAACGCGGCCTGCCACTGCGGCACCCGGCTGAGGTCACCGATGATGTTGACCATGTGGAAGCACGGGCCGAACCCGAGCATCTCCAGCGAGATTTTCTGGGTGAGAGTAGCCGTGCGCGGCAATCCCGCACCGATTACCTTCATGTGATCCTCCGTTTTTCGGATGTGGCTGCCACGAGCGGCATTGCCTTGGCGAAGAAGCATAGAGCCGGCAGTTTTATGTCCTCACCGCCACGCCGTGGCGCGGTACGGCTGCCATCCTGCCTGGCTCATAGCAACATGGACGCGACTACCTAGCGGACGTCGCGCCTGCCCTGTCCTTCCCTGGTGCCTGCGGCGGTAAATTATCACAAACCGTCGCGGGTCCCACGCCCTTCCTGGCGGAGAAGTCCAAGTTTCGATGATCATCGATTGCTGAGTGCCCTCCGGCCTGGTCTGCGCCGTTCGCGGCATCCGTGCCCGCCTGGCTGGCCGCATGCACAGGCCAGCACATGATCGGGACGCGCGAGCGCCGCAATCGGTTGACACCCGCCCGCGACCAGTTACCGCCGCTCCTGGCGGTCCGCAGGTCACCGCTGGGTTGGCGGGGGCTGCGGCAGGTTCCGGCGGTCTCATCATCTCGCCGGGCGCCAGGCCCCGTCCGTCCGTTACCCGGACGCGGCGGCGGGCCGCCCCGGCCGGCCCCGGCCCGCCGGTAATAGCGCATTGCGTTTTTACCGACAGCATGACATTCCCTTAAGGTTTCACTAATTGGAGAAATCCGCATTGGTCGTTCAGCGCTATTGGATACCCGCAATGACTGGCTTAAATCCCGTCGCCATGAGTGCGGCCCCGGCTGCTGGCGCCGCGGGCCGCCCGTGGGCCGCCGGCCTGGCCGAGCGGCCTGGCCGGACGGCCTGACAGACTGGACCGATGAGCGTGCCTGGCGACAGCGCGGGTCCGGAGGCCGTACTGACTGCGAACGGGCCGGCCACCGACAGGCTAACCGGGGATGAGCGAGCCGAGGCCGGCGACGTGACCGCGTTCTGGCGCGGGCTCCGGCTGCCCGGCCTGATCGACCTGCACGTCCATTTCATGCCGGACAACGTGCTGGCCAAGGTGTGGGCGTTCTTCACCGAGGGCCGGGCCGGGGATCGCTGGCCGATCGAGTACCAGCTGCCGGAACCGCGGCGGCTGGCGCTGCTCCGCGGGTTCGGGGTGCGCCGGTTCGGCGCCTTGCTGTACCCGCACAAGCCGGACATGGCGGCCTGGCTGAACGGCTGGGCCGCGCAGTTCGCCGCCCGCGTGCCCGACGCGCTGCACACGGCGACGTTCTTCCCCGAGCCGGCCGCGGCGACCTACGTAGCCAGGGCGATCACGGACGGCGCCCGCCTGTTCAAGGCGCACGTGCAGGTGGGCGGCTACGACCCGCGGGACGAGCTGCTCGACGAGGTCTGGGGCACGCTCGCGCAGGCCAGGGTGCCCGTGGTCGTACATTGCGGTTCCGGGCCGCATCCCGGCGCCTACACCGGGCCAGGCCCGATCGCGCAGGTGCTGGCGCGGCATCCCGGCCTGGTTCTCGTCGTCGCCCACCTGGGCGCGCCAGAATACGGCGAGTTCCTCGACCTCGCCGAGCGGTACGACGGGGTGTACCTGGACACCACGATGGCCTTCACCGACTTCATGAACGCGATCGCGCCGTTCCCGGCCCGGCTGACGCCGCGGCTGGCCGCGCTGGGCGGCAAGATCGTCCTCGGCACCGACTTCCCCAACATCCCCTACCGGTACCTGGCCCAGCTGACCGCGCTGGCCGGGCTGGACCTAGGCGAGGACTGGCTGCGCGCCGTCTGTTATCACAACGCGGCGGCACTGCTCGGCGAGTGAGGCGAAGGAGAGGGGAACGGGACGATGTGCCGTCTGTTCGGGCTGACCGCGGGGACCACCCGGGTGAGCGCCACCTTCTGGCTCCTGGACGCACCCGATTCGCTCCGGGCCCAGAGCCACCGCAACGCCGACGGCAGCGGCATCGGGTTCTTCGGGCCTGATGGCCGGCCGGTGCTCGACAAGCAGCCGGAGCCGGCGTTCGCGGACGAGGAGTTCAGCCGCGAGGCCAGGCTGGCCGAGTCGGCCACCTTCGTGGCGCACGTCAGGCTGGCCACCGCGGGCGGGCGTTCCGTGGCCAACACCCACCCGTTCGCCATGGCGGACCGGATCATGGCCCATAACGGCGGGTTCGGCGAGCTGGCCCGGATCGAGCCGGAACTCGGCCGCTACCGGGACCTGGTCCGCGGGGACACCGACTCCGAGCGGTACTTCGCGCTGATCACCAGGTTCACCGACGAGCACGGCGGGGACGTGGCGGCTGGCCTGGCCACCGCCGCCGGGTGGATCGGCCGGCACCTGCCGGTGATCTCGCTGAATGCGATCGTGATCGGCCGGGACGAGCTGTGGGCGCTGCGGTACCCCGGCACGCACGCGCTGCACGTGCTGGAGCGCCCGGCCGGCGACAGCGGCCAGAGCAGCGGCCTGCGGGTCCGCAGCTCGATCTCGTCGGTCCGGGTCCCGTCGCTGACCTCGGCCGCCTCGGTGGTGGTGGCGTCGGAGCGGCTGGACGGCGAGGCGGGCTGGCGCATGCTCGCGCCCGGCGAGCTGCTGCACGTCGGTCCCGGCCTGCGCGCGGAATCGGCGGTGGTGCTGCCCGACCCGCCGGCCAGGATGATGCGGCTGACCGAGCCGAACCCGAATGACGACCGCTAGCCGGGGCCAGCCGGTCAGGTAAAGGCGGCCACCACCGGGGCCAGCTTCAGTACCTCGCGCGGCCCGGTCAGGTCGGGCAGCGATACGAATACCGTGCGCACGCCGCGATCGGCGAGCAGCCGGTGCCGGCCGATGTGATCGGCGGCCGTGCCGGCATGGTGCCGCCGGGCGTACCGGGCGGCCGGGTCGCGGCCGCGGTGCCGCTCGACGATCGCGGCGACGTCGTCCCGGTCCGTGCCGAGCACGGGGGAGTCGAGCACGGTCACCGCCACCTCGGCCGGATCGCGGCCCGCCTGCTCGCAGTGCCCGCGCAGCTCGGCCAGCTTGGCGTCGAGCGTGGCCAGGTCGGCCGGGAGGTTGCAGCCGTCGGCCAGCCGGGCGGCGATCCGCAGCGTGCGGTGCCCGCCGCCGCCCACGATGATCGGGACGCCGGAGACCGGCCGCGGATAGCAGGTCGTCTCCGGCAGGGCGATCCGCTGGCCGGCATAGCCGCTGGTCCCGGGCCGCCATAGTGCCCGCAGTGTCTCGATCGCCGCCTCCAGCTGGTCAAGCCGCTGCGCCGGAGGCGGGAAGGCCAGTCCGAAGGCGGCGTGCTCGCGCTCCCACCAGCCGGCTCCCAGGCCGCAGAACACCTGGCCGCCGCTCAGTGCGTCCAGGGTGGCGACGGTCTTGGCCAGCAGGCCGGGAGCCCGGAAGGTCACCGGGCTGACCAGGGTGCCGAGGAGCAGGCCGGAGGTCTGCCCGGCCAGCAGGCCGAGGGTCACCCAGGGTTCCGGAATAGCTTCCCAGTCCCGGCCAACCTGGGGGATCTGGATCAGGTGGTCCATCAGCGCGACGCCGGCCAGGCCGGCCTGCGCGGCGGCGGCGGCGACCGATACCAGCCAGCCGGCCGGATCGGAGCCCCAGCCGAACCGGGAGATCTGCAGAACCAGGCCGAGCCTGGCCGGGTCGTCTCGCTGGGCCACGGCGGCGGCCGCGCTGCCGGCCGCGTGCGACGGCTCCACCGCCGCGGCGGTGGACGGCGGTCAGCACCGTCCACCCTTCGGCCGCGACCTCGCCGGCCACCGCGGTCATCCGCCGCAGCTGGCCGTCCAGCACGGCGGCGGGCACGGGGCGGGCGCGGGCCCGGTTCCTGCGCTTGCACTCGGCGGCCGGGGTGCCGAACAGGACGGCGACGCCGGGCAAGCCGGCCTGGCGGGCCAGCTCGAGCTGGGCCTGGCGCCTGGCCTGGTCGAGCCCCAGCGTGTCCACGACCGTGGTCAGCCCGCGCCGCAGGCGGGCCGCCACGATCTGGCCGAGGAGCGCGAACGCGTCAGCCGAGGCATCAAGGTCCTGCTCGCCGCTGCCGACGACGGCGCGCAGCCGGTCCGAGCAGACGATCTCGTCCTGGCGGTACCGGTCGGCCGCCCAGGTGGACTTGCCGGACCCGGACGGGCCGATCAGCACGACGAGCGCCGGATCAGGGATCGTCACCGCGGGCATCAGCACAGCTTAGGCCGGCCGGGGCGGGCCGGGGGCCGGGGCTACCGGCGGCGGCCGCGCCAGCTGGTGAGCCAGCCGGCCAGGTGCAGGGCCAGGCAGGCCAGTCCCAGGAGCATCAGACTATACGGCGTGAACACCGGGCTGTCGCCGACGCCGGCAGCATGGAGAATGAACGCGATAACAAAGAGAACCGCGGCAAGGATAGCGAGCATCGTGAATTGCCTTCCAGACGGGATAACGGGGTACCAGCCGGCCCGCGGCGGGCTCGGCGGTGCGGCGAACTGCCCGCTTTCTGGGCGTTCACACATACGTTCTGCCCTGGTATCGGGGCCTGCGGCCCGGCCGGCCGCGGAGGGCCGGGCCGCGGCGGGAAACCCGCATGAAGTGCTCGCGCGAGGGTAGTCAGGGGCAGCCCCATTTCAGACAACCCCCGAAAGGCTACTGGTCATGGGTTCGATTTCCTCACAAACGAACCGGGCGTCGTTCCGCGCCCGGCGCGCCTCGGACAGTCCCGCCGCGCGCGCACTGGCCAGGATCGGCCTTGCCGCGCGCGGTGTCATCTACATCCTGATCGGCTGGCTCGCGATCCAGGTCGCGCTCGGCCAAAGCTCGCAGCAGCCGAATCAGCAGGGCGCGCTGCAACTGCTGGCCGGCAGCACGCTCGGGCTGATCACGCTCTGGCTGATCGGCATCGGCTTCGTCGGCTACGCGCTCTGGCGGCTCAGCGAGGCCGCCTTCGGGGTCACCGGCGAGGGCAACGGCGCGGGTCCGCGGCTGAAGTCGCTAGCCCGGGCCATCGTCTACGCCTTCCTGGCCGTGCTGACGTTCAAGGTCATCGTGGGATCGGCGGGCAGCCAGAGCCACAAGCAGCAGGACGTCACCGCCTCGGTCATGCACCACACCGGCGGCCAGTGGCTGGTCGGCCTGGTCGGCCTGATCATCGTGATCGTCGGCGGCGTGATGGTCTTCGAAGGCATCAAGCGCAAGTTCATGAAGTACCTGCGCACCGGCGAGATGAGCCGCCGGACCCGCCAGATAGTCGAGCGGCTCGGCCAGGTCGGCACGATCGCCCGCGGCGTGGTGTTCGCGATCGTGGGCGCGCTGATCATCGACGCGGCCGTCACCTTCAGCGCGAAGAAGTCCGGCGGCCTCGACAAGGCGCTGCTCACCTTGCGGCACCAGCCGTTCGGCGAGTTCCTGCTGCTGATCGTGGCCGTCGGCCTGCTGATCTTCGGTGTCTACGGGCTGTGCGAGGCCCGCTGGCGCAAGGTCTGACCAGCAGAATCTGATCGCGCGAGATCTTGATCGCGCGAACCCGATGCCCGCTCAGGCGGCCTGCCCGGCCTCCTGGGCGGGCATCGTCGTGCGCAGGGTCAGCTGCTCGGCATGCAGCCTGATGTCCAGCCCGCGGGTCTGGCCGCAGACCTCGCCGTCGACTTCCCACATATGCTCGCGGTCGATCTGGATGCGCAGCTCGGTAAAGGTGGCCCTGAACACCCTCGCGGTCGGCTGCCGCATGACCACGTGCACGGCGAACCCCAGCCACCCGGCCCAGCCGCTGGGCGGGAGCACGACCACGTCCAGCACGCCGTCATCGGGTTTGGCCTCGGGGAACAACGGCAGCCCGCCTTGCAGCCAGCCGACATTGCCGATGATGATCCCCGAGGTGCGCAACCGCTCGCGCCGCCCGTTATCGGCGACGATCGAGGCCCGGACCGGCCGGTCCCGCAGATGGCGCAGCACCGAGACGACGTAGGCGCTATAGCCGAACCGGCGCTTGGCTGACTCGCTGGTGCTGCTCAGCATGTCGGCGTCCAGGCCGATCCCGGCCATCGCGACGAACGGCGTGCCGTTGGCCAGGCCGACGTCAACCTGATGATCGGTTCCTTCCAGCGCGGTCCGCAGCGCCTCGTCCCTGTCCATCGGCAGGTCCAGGTTGCGGGCCAGCAGGTTGCCGGTGCCGGCCGGAATGATCGCCATCGGCACGCGTGAGCCAACGAGGCCGCCCGCGACGGCGGTCACCGTGCCGTCGCCCCCGGTCGCGATGACCACGTCGGCGCCTGTCTCCGCCGCCGCCTTGCCCTGGCCGCGGCCCGGGTCGTCCGGGGTGGTCTCCAGCCAGAGCGGCTCGGCCCAGCCGTGCGCTGACATGGCATCGCCCAGCCAGGATCGGAACTCGCCGATGTCATCGAACTTGGTGGGATTCGCCACCACGGCCGCGCGCTTCACGGCCGGCCCAGGACGGGCGGCGCGATCGGGATCCGGAGTCGCGCCAGCGGAGGTGTCGGGCATGGCCGGGAGCATACCGGCGCCTCCGTCCGGCGCGCTGAGTAGGGTGGCGGGCGTGACTGGGCCGGACGAGGCGTTCCGCGTCTGTCCTGAGGTGCGCGGGCACCCCGACCGGCGGCGGTGGAACGCGAAGTACTCGGGCGGCTCCGGCCCGGCCTTCCGGCCCCGTCCGGTCGCGCTGGCGGCGCTGGCGCGGCCCCTGCCGGCCGGGTCCGTGCTCGACCTGGCCAGCGGCCCGTCCGGGATCGTGCTGCTGGCCGCCGCGGCCGGGCGGGACTGCGTCGCGGTGGACGCCTCCGACACCGCGCTCGGGTTGCTGGCGGCCGAGGCAGCCAGGCGACGGCTGGGCGGCCGGATCAGGCTCGTGCACGCGGACCTGGCCCGCTGGCGGCCGGAACCTGGCCGGTACGACCTGGTGCTGGGCACGGGTTTCTGGGACGCGGCGCTGTTCCCGGCGGCCGCCCGGGCGGTCCGGCCTGGCGGCATGATCGGCTGGGAAGCGTTCACGCTGGCGGCCAGGGGCGGCCGGCCGACCTGGCCGGCGTCCTGGTGCCTGCGCCCCGGCGAGCCGGCCAGCCTGCTGCCGGCCGGATTCGAGCTGCTGGACGAGCAGGACCGGCCGGACGGGCGGGGTGCCGCGGCCGGCCGGCGCCGGATGCTGGCCCGGCTCGCGCCAGCCCCGAGAATCTGGGTGTCCGGCCGGCCAAAATAGGCAGTGCCTCCCGATTCGGGCGCGCGTCCTGCCTGCCTAGCCTCGCGGTATCAGAACGGTACCGAGGCGAGGAGTTCAGACATGCCGCTCTACCTGGACGTGCACACCATCGCAGGCGGGGTGGCAGCCGCCGACGTCGCCCAGGCGCACAAGGCCGACCTTCAGACCGAGGGCAAATACGACGTGCGCTACCTGCGCTACTGGGTGGACGAGCAGCAGGGAAAGGTGTTCTGCCTGGTCGAGGCCCCGTCGGCCGAGCGCGCCGCGAGCCGGGGCGGTCAGCTGTGAGTGTCAGCGCCGACCGTGGTGCTCTGGCCGTTCGGCAGGTTGTTCGGCACCGTGGCCGTCTGGGCGGCCGGGCCAGCCGGGTAGGCCGGCTTGCTGCGGCCGCGCAGCCAGGCCGCCACCGCGCCGGCCGCCGCGGTCACGGTGGCCAGGCCAAGGCCCATGCGCCAGCGGCGCTGCCGCGGCTGGGCCGGGTCGATCCGGCGCGCGGCCTGCGACAGCATGGCCGCGGCCTTCGGTGCCACGGTCTCTTGCAGAACCTGGCCCGACCGCTCGACCTGGGGCGCGGCCCAGGCCCGGGTCCTGAGCAGCTGGCGCCGGGCGGCATGGCCTGCGCTCCTGGCGTAGGGCTTGGCCTTGTCCGCGGCCGGCTTGAGCTGGGCGGCCGCCTGGCGGGCACTGTCCCGCATCGCGCCGTCATAATTCCTCGACATCGTTACCTCCGCGAATGTGCTTGCTTACACGCTCCGGATGACACTTCCCCCGGCTGGCCCGCCCATTCATGACGACGGCGGATTTCCCGCCTTGGGGTGCCTTGGCGAGCCCTTACCCGGCACAATTACCCCATGCGCTACGCGACCCAGCCGTGGCCGCGGGCCGGCCTGGCGATCGGCCTGGCCGCCTGCGGCGTTCTCGCCGCGTGCTCGTCGGCCAGCCCGCCGCCCGCCGGGCACCACTCGCCGGCTACCCGGCCGCCCGCGACGTCACCGGCGGCGCAGCCGTCGGCCGGACCGGCCGCGGTCGCCGCGGTCAGGACCTTGTGGCTGACGTTCTTCAACGGTGCCGTGCCGATCTCGCGGCGGCTGACCTTGCTGCAGGGCGGTCAGCAGTTCGCCTCGTTCGTGCACTCGCAGGCCCGCACCTCGCTGGGCGCGCTGGTGTTCGAGGCGGGGGCCCAGGTGAGCAGCGTGCGGCTGGAACCGCCGGCCCAGGCCGGCGTCACCTACACGATCTTGCTGGCCGGCCAGCCGCTGGCCAAGGACCTGGCCGGCACGGCGGTCTACTCCGGCGGCCGCTGGCTGGTCGCGACGGCCACGTTCTGCGGGCTCGTGCACCGCGCCTACGGGACGAAGCCGTCGCTGATTCCCGCGGCGTGCCGGGGATAGCCACGTGACCAGAGCGCCGGGCGGCCAGGCCGGCGCCGCGGCCGCGGGCTGGCGAGGGCGGCCGGCCGCCCTGGCCACGCTGTGCACGCTGCTGTTCCTCACCTTCTGTGACAACACCGCGGTCAGCGTGGCGCTGGCTAGCATCCGGTCCGACCTGCACGCTGGCGTATCGGCGCTGCAATGGGTGGTCGGCGCCTACGTGCTCACCTTCGCGGCCCTGATGCTGACGTTCGGGATGGTCGGCGACGAGTTCGGCCGCAAGAAGGTGATGCTGGCCGGCGCGGGGGTGTACTGCGCCGGGGCGGCGCTGTCGGCCCTGGCGGGCAGCGCCGGAGTGCTCATCGCCGGCCGCGCGGTGATGGGACTCGGCGCGGCGGCCAGCGAGCCTGGCACGCTGTCCATGATCAGGCAGCTGTATCCGGATGAGCGCCGCAGGAACCGGGCGCTCGGCGTCTGGGCGGCCGTCTCCGGGTTCTCGCTCGCGCTCGGACCCGTGCTGGGCGGCGCTCTTGTCGGTGCGTGGAGCTGGCGGGGGATCTTCTGGTTCGATGTCACGTTCGGGCTGGCCGCCCTGGCCGCGGCCGCGGTGGTGCTGCCGGAGAGCGCGGATCCGCGGGCCGGCCGGGTGGACGTGAGCGGCACCGTGCTCGGCGCGGCGGCGCTGGGCGCGCTGGTGTTCGCGGTGATCGACGGGGAGACCGCGGGCTTCGCGGCTCCCCTGGTGCTGGCCATGTTCGCCGTGTCCGGGCTGGCCGCGGCGGGTTTCGCGGTGCGGGAAACCAGGGCCGCGCACCCGCTCCTGGATCCGCGGTACTTGCGCGTGGCCAGGTTCACGGTGCCGAATATCGTCGCCGCCTGCTGTTACTTCGCCACCTTCGCGATTTTCATCTTCACCGCGCTCTACCTGGCCGAGGTGGACGGGTACGGCGGGTACCGGATCGCCGCGGTGTTCGCCCCGATGACGGCCGTCATGATCGGCGCCTCGTTGCTGGCCGGCCGCCTGACCAGCGCGGTGGGGATCCGGTGGTCGCTGGCCGGCGGCTGCGTGGTCTTCGCGGCCGGCCTGCTGGCGACCAGCGCCGCGCTGTCCGCGCCGACCGGTTACCTGCGGCTGGCCGCGGCCCTGGCCCTCGCCGGGGCCGGGCTGGGGTGCTGCGTGGTGCCGCTCACCTCGTCGGTCCTCGCGGCGGTGCCCGGCGACCGGTCGGGCCTGGCCGCCTCGGCCACCAACACCAGCCGGGAGGTCGGCGCGGTGGCCGGAGTGATCGCGCTGGGGGCCTTGGTCAACGCCAGGCTGATCGGCGCGCTCACGGTCAGGATGACCCAGCTGCAGCTGCCTGCGGCGGTGCAGAAGGCGATCATCGGCGTCGTCCAGTCCGGTGGCGGGGGAGCGCTCGCGCTCAGCGGCGGTACCGCGGGAACTGGCGGTTCAGGCCGCGGGCTGATCGGTGAGTTGCTGCAGGCGGGCTACGCCGGTTTCGCGGCCGCGCTGCACGACGCGCTGACGATCTCGGCCTGCCTGCTGGCGGCCGGCGCGGTGCTCGCGGCGGTCGCCTTGCGGGGTCGCGATGGCGGGTTAACTGGGCCTTTGCCGGAACCAGTCCGGGCACCGCGAAGGCGCGGGTAGGGTGGGCAAGTCCCCGAGCCCGTGCCGAATTCCCGGGCGCGTCTTTCCGCCACGTCAGGTAAAGGACGGTTCATGCCGATCGCACCGCCCGCCATCGCCCGGGCTGCCTACGGCCGGCTGCCGGAGCCGCTGCGCCGCATGCTGGGCTCGCCGGCCGGCCGACGGCTGGTCCGGTTCGCCCCGGCGGCGCTGATCGCGCTCGCGGCGACCCAGATCACGTACTTCATCTGCTTCACCGTGCTCGCGATGACCGGGCGCTCGGCCGGCGCCGCGGGCTGGCTGGCCGGAGTCGTGGTGAGCTACGCCGCGAGCCGCTGGGCGTTCGGGCGCAAGGGTAAGCCGCGCCTGCTCAGGGAGACGCTGCCCTTTGTCGCGGTGTCCCTGATCGTCGGCATCGTGCTGACCGAGGCGAGCCATTTCGGCTACCGCGAGGCGGCGGCGCTCGGCCTGCACGGCATCACCCATATCGCGTTCGTTCAGGGCTTCTACCTGGCCGCGAACTGCTTCACGTTCCTGATCAGGTTCGCGATCTTCCACTTCGTGCTGTTCGCTGACTGGGGCGAGACCGCGACCCAGCTAGAGGCCGGGGACGCCTAGCGCGCCGTCGGGCAGGACGGCGTGCACGCCCCACACGCCGTTCGCGACCTGCGTGACCCGCAGGCTCACGGCCGGGCTGGCGAGCGCCAGCGCCGCCGCCTTATCGACCCCGAGCAACCGGGTCAGCCAGGCCAGCATGGCGTCGAGCGCGTCGGCCATCGCCGCGTCCAGGTCCTCGGCGAACCCGAACGTGATCCGCCCGGCCGGGGTGACCGCATGAATGCCCGGCACCGGCGCGCTGGCGATCAGGTCCAGCCGCAGCTCGGTGGTCATCGCGCACTCGATCGCGGTCCCGGCCACCTCGCCGTCGCCCTGGGCCGCGTGCCCGTCGCCCAGGCAGAGCAACGCCCCCGGCACCGTCACCGGCAGGTACAGCGTGGACCCGGCGACCAGCTCGCGGCAGTCGATGTTGCCGCCGCCCGCGGCCCGCGGCGGCACCGTGGAGTGCTCGCCCGCCTCGGCCGGCGGCATTCCCAGCACGCCGAGGAACGGCGCGATCGCGACCTGGTAACCGCGGTCGCAGGTGGCGACGCCCCGGTCGGCGTCGATCTCCCAGAGCAGCCAGGACGGCGGCCCGCCGGCCAGCCCCAGCCGGCGGGTGAGCCGGTTGTCCCTGGCCGCGGCGACGGTCCAGCCCCAGGCCGCCGGGTGCAGGGCGATCAGCCGTACCGCCAGCACCTGGCCTGGCTCGGCCCCGGTCACCTCGATCGGCCCGGTCAGGCAGTGCCCGCTCCCGGCCGGAAACATCCGCGGCCGGTCCTCGCCCGGCACCCGCTGGGGCTCGAGGTAGCCGGAGGCGTCCAGCGAGCCGACGATGAGGGGCTCGCCCGGCGACACGGTCAGCACCGGCGGGGTATCCCGGCAGAACACGCTGGTCGTCGTGCCCGGCGCCGGTGCCAGCAGCTGGCTGGGCGTCCCGGCCGCCCGGTCCTGTTTCATGGCGCCTGGGTCGGGCCACGGCGGAGCCACCGGCCCCGGCCTGGTTCGCCGGTCACCTGGCCGTCCTGAAACACCACGTCGCCCCGGCTGACCGTGAACCGCGGCCAGCCGCGGACGGTGCGGCCGTCGTAGGCGCTGTAGCCCGCGCGCGAGTGCATGGCCGCGCCGTCGATGGTGCGGGCCAGGCCGGGGTCGAGCACGAGCAGGTCGGCGTCGGCGCCGGGCGCGATCGTGCCCTTGCGCGGCCACAGGCCGGCCAGCCGGGCCGGGCTGGCCGCGGTGACCGCGACGAACCTGGACAGCGACAGGCGGCCCGAGCTCACTCCGGCGTCGAACAGCATCGGCAGCATGGTCTCCAGGTCGGCCACGCCCTGCCGGGCCGTGGTCACATCCTGGGACGGATCCAGCTTGTCGGCCAGCCGCCACGGCGCGTGATCACTGCCGATCGTGTCGATGGTGCCGTCGGCCAGGCCGGCCCACAGGGCGGCGACGTCGTCGGGTTCCCGCAGCGGCGGGGCGCCGATGAACCGGGCGCCATCCGGCCCGGCCAGCGCCTCGCTGGTCAGGTACAGGTACAGCGGCCTGTTCTCCACGAACACGGGCAGGCCGGCGGCCTTGCCCGCCGCCGCGGCGGTCAGCGCCTGCCGGGACGACAGGTGCACGACGCAGACCGGCGAGCCGGTGGCCTCGCAGATCGACACGGCCCGGGCGACCGCGGACCGTTCGGCGGCGACCGGCCGGCTGGCCGCGAAGTTCTCCAGGCCGCCCCGGCCGACCTGGACCAGCTGGTCCCCGGCGTGGCGGACCAGCGGCCCGTCCTCGCAGTGGATGAGGGTCAGCATGCCGAGCCGCCCGGCGATCCTGACCGCCTCGATCATCTCGTCCGCGCGGGTATCGAATTCCCTGGCCACCATGAACAGCTTCACGCTGGTGTGGCCGGCCCTGGCCAGCCCGGCCAGCCCGGCCAGCGCGTCCGGGCCCGGCTCGGCCAGCACGGGGTGCAGCAGGTAATCCACCCTGGCCTGCGCACGGGCCGCCCGCAGGTCCCGGTCCAGCGCCTGGGCGAGGGTGTCGCCGGGGGCCGGGAACGTCATGTTGCCGACCGTCGTGATACCGCCGGCCGCGGCGGCTGCTGAGCCACTGTCGAAATCATCGGCCCAAGCCGGAACGCCAGGCTCGGGCGGCTCCGGGCTAGACAGGTGGACGTGCAGGTCAAGGCCACCCGGCAGCACCAGTGCCCCGCGGGCGTCCAGCTCACGGCGGCCCCGCGCGACCCCGCCCAGCGCTCTGATCAGGCCGTCGCGGACCGCTACGTCGCACTGGGCCTGGCCGCCGGCCGTCACCACCGTTCCGCCGCGCACGACCAGGTCGAAGTCCGGATCGGGAATTCCCGTCACCTCCCGGCCACCATTATGGTGCCGCGGCCGGATTTCTCTGCCGTCGGCAGATTCGCTTGGTCCCGGCCGCGCGGGCCGGTGAAGGTGAGGGCATGAACGCCGATCCCGCCGCATCGCCGGCCTCGCAGGACGAGCAGCTGATCAGCCGGCTGCTCTACCATCGCATCCTCGTGCTGGGCACCGAGGTGGACGACCGAGTCGCCAACCGGCTCTGCGCCCAGCTGCTGCTGCTGTCGGCCGAGGACCCGCGGGCCGACATCGGCCTGTACATCAACTCACCCGGCGGATCGGTCAGCGCCGGCCTGGCCATCTACGACACCATGGCGCTGATCCCGAACGACGTGATCACCCTGGCCATGGGCCTGGCCGGCAGCATGGGCCAGTTCCTGCTGTGCGCGGGCACGGCGGGCAAGCGGTTCGCGCTGCCGCACGCGCAGGTGCTCATGCATCAGGGCTCGGCCGGCTTCGGGGGCACCGCCGCGGACGTGGAAATCTACGCCGAGCAGCTGGAAAGGACCAGGCAGACGATGATCGAGCTGATCGCATGGCACACCGGGCAGCCCGTCGAGACGGTCGAGCGGGACAGCATGCGGGACCGCTGGTTCAGCGCGCCTGAGGCCCGCTCCTACGGCATCATCGACCACGTCGTGGCCAGGCTCGACGACGTCCGCCCGGCCGTCGGCAGCCGGATGGCGGGGCTGTGACCATGGGCCAGTACACGATTCCGACCGTGGTCGAGAAGACGGCCCTCGGCGAGCGCGCCTTCGACGTCTACTCCCGGTTGCTGTCCGAGCGCATCGTCTTCCTGGGCACCGAGATCGATGACGGCGTCGCCAACGTGGTGATGGCCCAGCTGCTGCACCTGGAGTCGGCCAGTCCCGACCGGGAGATCAGCCTGTACATCAACTCGCCGGGCGGCTCGTACAGCGCGCTGACCGCGATCTACGACACGATGCAGTACATCAGGCCGGAGGTGGCCACGATCTGCATGGGCCAGGCCAGCTCGGCCGCGGCCGTGCTGCTGGCGGCCGGGGCGCCTGGGCGCCGGGCCGTGCTGCCGCACGCGAAGGTGCTGCTGCACCAGCCCTCGAGCCAGGCTCAGGGCACGCTGCCGGACCTGGCGATCCAGGCCAAGGAGGTGGCCAAGATCAGGGCCGACACCGACCGGGACAAGACGTTCAGCGCGGCCGAGGCGGTGCACTACGGGCTGGCCGACAAGATCATCGCCAGCCGCAAGGCGAGCCCGGGGTTGCCCAGCGCCTGACCGGGTCAGGCGGCCAGGCGGCAGCTCGCCTGGGCGGTTCCGAGGCCGCCGGGGGCCGCCGAACCGGCCGGGTTCACCCCGGCCGTTCCGAGCCGCGGCACCCGCGGCCCGGCGAGCTGCCAGGCAACCAGGTCCGTGCCGGCGTCGATCAGCAGGTCGGCCAGGCTGATCCCGAGCGCGTCGCAGATCGCGGCCAGCACCTCGGAGGACGCTTCCTTGCGGCCGCGCTCCACCTCGGACAGGTAGGGCAGCGAGACCCGGGCTGCCCTGGCCACGTCGGCCAGGGTCCGGCCCTGGCCGAGCCGGGTCCGGCGGAGCTGATCGCCGAGCATCGCCCGCAGCAGCGGCCGCTCGCGCGGCTTTCCCGGCCGCCCGGGGCCAGCGCCGGGCACCGGGTGCAGGTCGGGCCGGAAGGGCGGATTCGTCCGGGCCGGGTCTCCCATCGCTGTCCCCTTTCGGCGCGCGCCGCGCGGCAATCCTGCCGTTCCTGCACGGTAGCCGGGGCCGGGCGGCGGCCGGAAGGCCATTTCGCGGCCGGCGTAAGCCCGGCCGGGGCCGCATCCGGCTTGCCGCCCGGGTCGGTCCGCTGGCGGTCAGGATCGGCTGAGCCGGCCCCGGCCGGCGGCGCCGACGGGCGCGGTGGCGGGCAGTCCAGCCCGC
>JBPCKO010000032.1:0-20059 GCA_051004215.1 Streptosporangiaceae bacterium
GACCCACGCCCTTGCTCCCCCGCCCCCCCACCCCCCCTCCTTCCCCCTCCCCGCCGCCCTGGCCCGCGGGAACCGTCCGGCGGCAGCACCGGGAGCGGGAGTTCCGGCTCAGGGGCCTGGTCAGGACGCCGCCGCAGCGGGACCCGGGGCCGGGCCGCCGGGCGGGCAGCGGTCAGGTCAGCGGGGCGGGCGGCCGCGCCGGGACGACCCCGCGCCGCTGGTCTCGGCCATCAGCGGGCTGGTCGCCGAGACAGGCTGGGAACTGGCCGTCGCGACCGGGTCGGTGTTCGGCCGGTGGGCCCAGATTGTCGGGCCCGACCTGGCGGCGCACACGACGCCGGCCGGGCTGGCCGACGGCGAGCTCACCGTGACCGCCGATTCCACCGCCTGGGCGACCCAGCTCCGGCTGCTCGCGGCCGAGCTCGTTCGCACGCTGAACGCCGAGCTCGGCGACGGGTCGGTACGCCGGGTCAAGGTGCTCGGGCCTGGCGCGCAGGGCCGCCGGGCGGGCGAATGGCGCGTCCGCGGTAGCCGGGGGCCGCGCGACACGTACGGCTGACCAACTTGGACCTCGCCACGGGGCTACGTACGGCTGAGGCGGAGGTTGCCAGCAGGTAAAATAGGCAAGCGTACCGGGACAGTCGCAGTCGGGGAAGAGTCGCGCTCACCTGTGCGCCGAGCCCAGCGAGCACAGTCCGTTTTCAGGAGGAGCGAACCGTTTGTCTTACGACGCACGCTCGATCACGGTCCTCGAGGGCTTGGAGGCGGTCCGCAAGCGCCCGGGCATGTACATCGGCTCGACCGGCGAACGCGGCCTGCACCACCTGGTCCAGGAGGTAGTCGACAACGCCGTCGACGAGGCCCTGGCCGGCTACTGCGACCGGATCGACGTCACGCTGCTTGCGGACGGCGGCGTCCGGGTCGCCGACAACGGCCGCGGTATCCCGGTCGACAACCACCCGGTGGAGAACCGCCCGGCAGTCGAGGTCGTGCTGACCACGCTGCACGCCGGCGGCAAGTTCGACGCCAAGTCCTACGCGGTCTCCGGCGGCCTGCACGGCGTCGGCGTCTCGGTCGTCAACGCGCTGTCCGCGAGGCTGGATGTCGAGATCTGCAAGGACGGCTTCGTCTGGCGGCAGTCGTACGCCTACAGCGAGCCCGCCGGCCCGCTGGTCAAGGGCGATAAAACCGACGAGACCGGGACGATCATCACTTTCTGGCCGGACGACAGCATCTTCGAGACCACCACGTGGATCTTCGAGACGCTGTCGCGGCGGCTGCAGGAGATGGCCTTCCTGAACCGCGGGCTGGCCATCACCCTGACCGACGAGCGGCCTGATCACATTAACGGCGAGCCGCATGTGGTCACCTACCGCTACGACGGCGGCATCGCCGACTTCGTCCGCTACCTCAACGCCTCCAAGGAGGCGGCGCACAACTCGGTGATCGAGTTCGGCGAGGAAGCCGCTGGCATCTCGGCCGAGGTCGCGATGCAGTGGAGCGGCTCGTACTCCGAGTCGGTGCACACCTTCGCGAACACGATCAACACGGCCGAGGGCGGCACCCACGAAGAAGGGTTCCGGTCCGCGTTCACCTCGATCATCAACCGGTATGCGCGCGAGCAGAAGCTGCTCAGGGAGAAGGACGATCACCTCACCGGCGACGACGTCCGTGAGGGCCTGACCGCGATCATCCACGTCAAGCTGGCCGAGCCGCAGTTCGAGGGCCAGACCAAGACCAAGCTCGGCAACACCGAGGCCAAGTCGTTCGTGCAAAGGGTCTGCAACGATCACCTGCGCGACTGGTTCGAGCGCAACCCGGGCGAAGCCAAGTCGATCGTGATCAAGGCGACCCAGGCCGCGCGGGCGCGGATCGCCGCCCGGCACGCCAGGGACCTGACCCGCAAGAGCGCGATGGGCGGGGCGGGCCTGCCCGGCAAGCTGTCCGACTGCCAGTCCGGCGATCCGGCGATCTGCGAGATCTACGTGGTCGAGGGCGACTCGGCCGGCGGCTCGGCCAAAGGCGGTCGCGACCCGATGTACCAGGCGATCCTGCCGATCCGCGGCAAGATCCTCAACGTGGAGAAGGCCCGGATCGACCGGGTGCTGAAGAACAACGAGGTCCAGGCGCTGATCACCGCGCTCGGCACCGGCGTCCACGATGACTTCGACATCGCCAAGCTGCGGTACCACAAGATCATCCTGATGGCCGACGCCGACGTGGACGGCCAGCACATCACCACGCTGCTGCTGACGCTGCTCTTCCGGTTCATGAAGCCGCTGATCGAGGCCGGGCACGTGTACCTGGCCCAGCCGCCGCTGTACAAGATCAAGTGGGATGGCCGCGGGGTCACCCCCGGCTACGCCTACTCCGACCGGGAACGGGATGCGCTGATCGAGGCGGGGATGGCCGACGGCCGCAAGGACCCGCGCCCGCGCGAGGGCATCCAGCGGTACAAGGGCCTCGGCGAGATGAACGCCATCGAGCTGTGGGACACCACCATGGACCCGGCCAGGCGGGTGCTGCGGCTGATCACGCTGGACGACGCGGCCCAGGCCGACGAGCTGTTCAGCGTCCTGATGGGCGAGGACGTCGAGGCCAGGCGGGCGTTTATCCAGCGCAACGCCAAGGACGTCCGCTTCCTGGACATCTAGCTCACCCAGGCCGGCGCTCTCGCCGGGGGTCAGCGTGAAGGAGAGTTCTGCATGAGCGTGGACACGCCGCAGGCACCGCCTGAGGAGCCGGGCGGCCGGCTGGAACCGGTCGACATCCAGGTCGAGATGCAGCGCAGCTACATCGACTACGCGATGTCGGTCATCGTCGGCCGGGCGCTGCCCGACGTCCGCGACGGCCTCAAGCCGGTGCACGTCCGCGTGCTGTACGCGATGTACGACGGCGGCTATCGCCCGGACCGCGGCTACTTCAAGTGCGCCCGCGTCATCGGCGAGGTGATGGGGCAGTACCACCCGCACGGCGACTCGGCCATCTACGACACCCTCGTCCGGCTGGCCCAGCCGTGGTCGATGCGGATGCCGCTGGTCGACGGCCAGGGCAACTTCGGCTCCCCGGGCAACGACCCCGCCGCGGCGATGCGGTACACCGAGTGCCGTCTCGCCCCGCTGGCCATGGAGATGCTGCGGGACATCGACAAGGAGACCGTCGATTTCCGCCCGAACTATGACGGCCGCTCGGCCGAGCCCATCGTGCTGCCCGCCAGGTTCCCGAACCTGCTCGTCAACGGCTCAGAGGGCATCGCCGTCGGCATGGCCACCAAGATCCCGCCGCATAACCTGCGCGAGGTCACCGAGGGCGTGCAGTGGTACCTGGAGAACTTCGAGGCCTCCGATGAGGACCTGCTCGAGGCGCTGATCCAGCGGGTCAAGGGTCCCGACTTCCCGACCTACGGCCAGATCGTCGGCCGCCGCGGCATCCTGGACGCCTACCGGGCCGGCCGTGGCTCGATCACCATGCGGGCCGTGGTCGACGTGGAGGAGGACCGCAAGGGCCGCACCTGCCTGGTCGTCACCCAGCTGCCCTACCAGGTGAACCCGGACAACCTGGCCCTGAAGATCGCCGAGCTGGCCAAGGACAACCGGGTCGCCGGCATCGCCGACGTCCGGGACGAGAGCAGCGGCCGTACCGGCCAGCGGCTGGTGATCGTGCTCAAGCGCGACGCCGTCGCCAAGGTCGTGCTGAACAACCTGTACAAGCACACCCAGCTCCAGGACACCTTCGGCGCCAACATGCTCGCGCTGGTCGACGGCGTGCCGCGCACCCTGCGCCTGGACCAGATGGTCAGGTACTGGGTCGCGCACCAGCTCGACGTGATCGTGCGCCGGACCCGCTACCTGCTGCGCAAGGCCCAGGAGCGGGCTCACATCCTGAGCGCGCTGATCAAGGCGATCGACCAGATCGACGCGGTGATCGCGCTGATCAGGCGCAGCAGCTCGGCCGCGGTCGCGCAGACCGGCCTGATGGAACTGCTGGACATCGACGAGATCCAGGCCCGCGCGATACTGGACATGCAGCTGCGGAAGCTGGCCGCGCTGGAGCGGCAGCAGCTCATCGACGAGTTCGACGACCTGATGACGCAGATCGCCGAGTACGAGGCGATCCTCGCCTCGCCCGAGCGGCAGCGCCAGATCGTCAGCACCGAACTTGCCGAGATCACGGCCAAGTACGGCGACGCCCGGCGCACCGAGCTGGTCGCCTACGACGGCGAGGTCTCCATGGCCGACCTCATCGCCGAGGAGGACGTGGTCGTCACGATCACCCGCGGCGGCTACGCCAAGCGCACCAAGACCGACCTGTACCGGGCCCAGCGGCGCGGCGGCAAGGGCGTGCGCGGCGCGCAGCTGCGCACCGACGACATCGTCGAGCACTTCTTCGTGACGTCGACCCACCACTGGCTCCCGTTCTTCACCAACAAGGGCCGGGTCTACCGGGCCAAGGCCTACGAGCTGCCGGAGGCGGCGCGGGACGCGCGCGGCCAGCATGTGGCGAACCTGCTGGCGTTCCAGCCCGACGAGCGGATCGCCGAAGTGCTCGCGCTGCAGGACTATGCGGTGGCGCCGTACCTGGTCCTCGCGACCGCCGGCGGGCTGGTCAAGAAGTCGCGGCTCGGCGAGTTCGACTCGCCCAGGCAGGGCGGCATCATCGCGATCAACCTGCGCGAGGACGACGAGGTGATCGGGGCCAGGCTGGTCTCGGCCGGGCAGGACCTGCTGCTGATCAGCCGGCACGCCCAGGCGATCAGGTTCCACGCCACCGACGACGTGCTCCGGCCGATGGGGCGGGCCACGTCCGGCGTCATCGGCATGCGGTTCTCGGGCGGGGACCGCCTGCTCGGGATGCACGTGGTGGACGCGAACACCCCGGCCGACGTGCTGATCGCGACCGGTGGCGGCTACGCCAAGCGGACGCCAGCGGTCGCGTACCCGGTCAAGGGCCGCGGCGGCCTGGGCGTGATCACCGCGCGGATCGTCGAGGCTCGCGGGGAGCTGATCGGCGCGCTGATGGTCGGCCCGGATGACGAGGTCTTCGCGATCACCTCGGCGGGCGGCGTGATCCGCACCACAGCGGCGGAGATCAAGCAGTCGAGCCGCCAGACCATGGGGGTCCGGCTGGTCAACCTCGCCTCCGGTCAGACCCTGGTCGCCATCGCGCGCAACGCCGAGGAGCCAGAGGACGTGATCGACGAGGCCGTCGAGGAAGTCCAGAGCGCGATCGCCGGGGCCGCCGATGCCGCCGATGCTGTGGTAGCGGGCGACGCCGGGCCGTCCGGAGACGACGACGCGGGCCAGGCACCGGACACCGGAGAAGCAGACAGCGACTAATTCAGAACTCCCCTCCGGTGAACTGCACGGATGCGCGGACCCTGGCCCGATCGGGCCGTTCAGGGTCACCGCGGGCAGTAACCTGGCTCGCCACGGCAACTATTCGGCCAATTGGGACGTCTCACTGGGTGTCACGATTGTGGGCGATCGTGCCATCGACGCCCAGGCATAGCTGGCGGCGGATAACCTCGTTGCTAGCGACTTCACAGGAGGACGGGTGGACAAGCAGGCTGACCCAGTAGCTGAGCTGGCCGGCGACGCGGCCAGCGCCGCTCCTGAGGCGGACGCGGCCGACCGTCAGCCGGGCCTGGTCAAGGAGGATTCCGGGCCGGAGCCGACGACGACCGGGCCGCGGCAGGAGGCCCCGGCCGCTGACCTCGCGCCCGAGCCGTCGGTCTTCAGCCCGCGGCCCAAGCCCAGCAACGGCTCTGGTTCGACGGGACCGGGCAAGCGCCCCTCGTTCCTCAAGGGCGGCCGTAAGCGCTCCGACCCCACCGTGCCGATGGACCTGGCCCGTCAGGCAGGCGTGCAGAAGGCCTCGGGCGGCCTCGGGACCAGTGCTGACGACGAGGCTGACGGCCGGGAGATGGCGTCCCAGCAGGATGCGGCAGCCAGCAACGGCACCGACGAGACGACTTCCACGCTGGCCGCCGCGGCGCTGGCCCGTGAGCTGACTGGGGCCGGCTTCGCGACTCCCGGCTTCGCCCGCCCGGCCCGCCCGGACGCAGGACCTGACCAGCCCAGGTCCGCTGCCGGCGAGCAGCCCAGGTCCGCTGTCGGCGAGCAGCCCAGGTCCGCTGTCGGCGACCAGGCCGGGGCGGCCGGCTCGGCCTCGCCATCGGGCACCGTGCCGCCGGCCAGCAAGGTCCCGCCGAGCGCGGTCACGAACCCCGCGTGGACCTCGCCCGCTCCGAAGGCCGATCGTCCCGGCTCGGCCAACTGGCAGTCGGCGCGCTCAGGTCCGGCCGCCCCGCTTGGCTCCGGCTATGCGCCGCCGGCCCGGCCCGGCCCCGGGTCCGCCGCAGGCCCGGCCGCCGCGTTTGCCGCGGGCACCGCGCTCGGTGGCGCGGCGGCCAGCGAGACCGTGGCCGGCCAACGAGCCGAGCCTTTCGCGGCTCCCCCTGCCGGTCCCGCCTATCCGCCCCCGGTACCATCTGAGAACCAGAAGTTCAAGGTCGGGAACCCGTTTGCCCGGCCGGGCAAGAAGAAGCTAAGGCCGAATGCTGGAGCGAAGCCGGGGGGCGCGATCGGCAATGGCAAGGCACCCATGAGCGTGAAGAGCAAGCCGGGCCCGGCGAGCCGCCCGGCGCCGCAACTCGCATCGAAGAGCCGCCCGGAGCCCGCCGAGGTCCGTGACGCGCAGCTGGTCCTGTCCAGGATCGAGCCCTGGTCGGTGATGAAGTTCAGCTTCCTCGTCTCGCTGGTCGGCTTCGTCGTGCTGTTCATCGTCGTCATGGTGCTGTACTACGCGTTCTCGGCGCTGGGTGTCTTCCACAGCATCGAGCAGACCGTCGGCCTGGTGACCTCGTCCAAGGGCAACCCGGGCACGAACGCCGCCAGCTGGTTCTCGTCCGGCACCGTGCTCAGCTTCACGCTGATCGCCGGCACCGTCGACGTCATCCTGATCACCGCCCTGTCCACGGTCGGCGCGGTCATCTACAACGCCGTGACCCGGCTGACCGGCGGGATCGAGATCACCCTGGCCGAGGCCGACTAACCAGACGGCCGGGCCGACGCGTCCGCTTCGCGCATCTAGCCGCGGTGCGGTAACCTAGCTCGGCGCGCCCGGTCAGCCCGGGCGCACAACCCTTGGTCATCCGCGGTCCTGGCCTAGAGGAACCGAACGCTGGTGGTTCCGGCCCAGGCGGGGGACGAGGGCCTGTAGCTCAGGCGGTTAGAGCGCTTCCCTGATAAGGAAGAGGTCCGAGGTTCAAGTCCTCGCAGGCCCACCACGAAGACTCCCAGCTCAGAAGCCATGTGATCAAACTCGGGCTGGTCATCTAGCCGACGTCCTCACCGTTGCGTGCCACATCCGTGCCACAAGCCTGCCCGTTAGTCGGCTTACGGAGGGCGGCGCGTGCCATCTCGCTAACGGTGTCGGCCACGATGTGCTGACGGTCATCGCTGGCGTGCAGGTAGATCAACGCAGCTCGGGTGCTGCTGTGCCCCATCCGGTCCATCAGTTCCCGCAAGTTCGCTCCTGCTCCCGCCACGAAGGTGTTGCCGGTATGGCGGAGGTCATGGAAGTGGATGCCGGGCAGACCGGCCGATGTGAGGGCAGGCAGCCAGATCCGGCGGCGGAAGTTTCCGTGCCGCAGCGGTAGCCCGGCCGGGCTAGTGAACACCAAGGCATCGCTCTCCGGGCCGGTGTAGCGGCTGAGGTGCCAGGTCAGTTCGGTGAGGATGACGTCGGGAACGGCCACGATCCGGTTACCGGCGTCGGACTTGGGCGGACCGAAGGCGATGCCGCCGCCTACCAGCTCTGTGAGGGACCGGTGAACGCTAATCGTTCTGGCGGTCAAGTTGACGTCGTTGCGCCTCAGTGCGGCGAGCTCGCCCCACCGCAAGCTGCCGAACACCGCCACCAGGACGAGCGCACGGTAGCGAGAGCCAACCTGATCGGCGAGCTTGAACACCTGAGCCACGTCGAGCACCGGGCGTTCCGGTGATCGGTCCTGACCTGCGCCCCGGATGCGGCAGGGGTTGCGGCGGATCAGTCCATCGTCTGCAGCGGTGGACATGATGGCTTTGAGCAGGCGGTATGCCTTCGCGGCGGTGGCCTGACTGCTGCCTGAGTCCAGCAGGTTCTTCCGCCAGCGCCGCACCTGCGGGTCTTTGATATCCGAGATGGCCAGCGAACCCAGCGTAGGCAGCAGGTGACGCCGGAATACGTAGCGGTAGACCTCGATCGTTGCGGGCCGAAGATTCGGCCGTTCCTCGATCCACGCGGCGGCGTACTCGCTGAACGGGATGGCCCCGTCAGCGGGGTCGATCCAGTCATCGGACATGATGGCGGCGTCGGTGCGGGTCAGCCAGCGTTCGGCCTGGGTCTTGGTCGTGAATGTCTGATCGGCGGGCCGCATGAGGCCATCAGGGCCTCGGTAGCGGGCCTGCCACTGCCCGGATGGCAGGGCGCGGACGGTACCGAAGCGGCGGCGCCTGCCCGACGTGTTGCCCATCAGGCCGCCCTTCTACGACGGGCCGGGCGGTGGCGGCCGAGAGGCTCGACCGTACCGGCGACGATGAACTCGGCCAGTGCGGATTCGGGGATGCGGACGTACCGGCCGACGCGCACGAACCTGATGCGCCGTTCTGCGATCAGGCGCCGGGGGAACCGTTCCCCGCTGGCAGCGAAGGTGCCGAGGGCCTTGGCCGCTTCCGTGCACGTCATTAACCGGTCTGATGAGGTAGTCATGGAGATCACTTCTTCCGGTGGTCAGCTAGCGGGTCAGGCGACGGCGGCGGCAAGGCCGTGAGCGCGGGCGCGGTCGGCGGAGGCGAGCGCCAGCTCGGCGCCGGGAGTCTGCGGGCGGCCGGTTCCGGCGTAGGTCCAGGTGGAGATGATGAGGACGATGCGGTCATCGAGGGGGCGTCCCCACGGATCGGGTTCGCCTTGCGGGTAGCGGGTGGCGCGGCGGTGGCTGGCGCGGGCTTGGCGGAGCTGGCCGAAGGTGACGGAGTAGCGGCAGCTCTTGGTCAGGAAGTGGCCGCCGTGGCCGAGCTGGTGGGCCCACCGGGTGAGCGGACCGGGGTGCAGGCCGGGGGTGAGCCTGCCGCCGCCGAGTTCCCAGGCGGCGGTGATCATGCGCCGGTAGTGGGCGGCGCACCTGAGCGTGTCGAGGTCCAGGCGGGTGGTGATGGGCCGGTCGGGCAGTCCGGGGGCGTCGAGGGTTTTGGTGGCGTACTTGGCGATGTAGTTCCCGACTGCCTGCACGGACAGCTCGCGGCCGGTGCCGGGCAGGTCATCGGCGGGGCGGATGGGCTTGATGTCGACTTGGGCGCCGAACCGCAGCCGCAGCGGCGCGGCGTGCGGGCCGGGGTCGATGGGGAGGGTGACGGCGGCGGCGGCCTGGCCGATGGCGTCGCGCAGCAGGTCAGCGGTGAAGTAGCCGGGTGGCGGCTGGTAGTCCTCGCCGGGGACGTCGAGGCGGATGACGGCGTGGTAGTGGACGACGCCCCGGGCCTGGTATTCGGCGACCTTGACGTACCGGACCCGCACGGTGGCGCGAAGCTGTTTCTGGGTCAGGCCGGTCAGCCGGGCTAGGTGGCGGGGCAGGTAGGTGGTGAACCGCTTCCAGAGCCTGCCCGCGTGCGCGTTGAACAGGACGGCGGCGGTGTAGTCGTAGCAGTCCGGGCACAGCGCCCGGCCCAGGACCGGGTCATCGTCGGCGTGCCGTCTGGGGCAGGAGATGTCGCGGCCGTGCGGGCAGACCCGCACCGTGGCGTCGCGGCGGGGGCGGCAGGGGAGAACGGTCTGGCCGCGCTTGCGGCGGGCGTGGACCGGGCCGAAGGAGGGGGCGGTGAAGGTGGCGAACACGCACGGGTGGACGGCGATCGTCTCGGGGATGCCCTTGCCGCCCGCGAGCCCGGCTTTGACGAGCTGGCGGGCGTCCCGCTTGTACACCTGGGAGCAGGGCGGGCAGGCGGACTCGCGGCGGTTGCCGCAGGGCACGTGCAGTTCCCCATCCGGCTCGGTGTCGGTGTCGTACAGGGTGCGCAGCTCGCCGGTGGCGCGGTCCACGGCGGCGATGCGGCCGCGCAGCCGTACCGGGTGGGTGCACGCCCTGGCGGTCATGATGTCTCGGTGATGGTGACGTGGTTGGTGTCGGCCAGGGCGCGGCAGGCCGGGCAGGTGACCAGGGGCGGGAACAGCCCGGCGGGGGGTTCGGGCCACGGCCCGGTCAGCCCGCACAGCGCCTGGCCGGGGTCGCGGGTGAGCGGGCCGAGAGGGACGGGCTGGTCGGTGACGGCGTGGTAGCGGTCCCGGCGCCTGCGCGCCGAGGGGTCGGCGGGCTGGTAGCCGATGTGCGCGGTCAGCACGGGCAGCTTCTTGCGGCAGGTGCGGGCGGTCATGCCACCGCCTCGATCAGCTCGGGCTGAGCGGGGACCACGGCGGTGACCATGGCCCGGATGTCGTCGTCGGAGACCCAGGCGGCGCGGACGCGGATGGGGTCGGGGTCGGCTTCCAGCCGGACGTAGGCGACTCCCGCGCCGGTGGCGGGGTCGGCGGAGATGAGGTCGGCCAGGGCGCCGCGGTCGCGGGCGCCGTCACCGGCCACCATGTCGACCTGCTCGGGTTCGTCGAGGCGCATCGCGATGCGGTCGGGGAACAGGTTGCGGATGGACAGGACGTCCTTGCGGGGGTCCTGCAACGCGGCGATCACGCAGTAGCCCACGGCGCGGCCCTGGGTGGTCAGGGTGGCCAGCGCGGCGGTGACCCGGTCGCGGAGCTTGCGATCGGGCTGGTAGGCGGTCAGGAACGCCACCTCATCGATCACCACGACCACGAACGGATACTCCGGGGTCGGGGCGTGGTCCCGCTGCCGACCGGCCAGCAGCAGGGCACGGGCCTGCATGTCCGCCACGGCTCGTTCCAGCATGGCGACGATGGCGAGCGGGTCGGCGGCATAGGTGCCGTAGGCGTCGAACAGCTCGCGGCCGTAGGCCAGTTCCATTTGCTTGGGATCGGCGGCCAGGACCCGGGCCAGGCCGGAGGTCAGCAGCGGGGTGAGGGCGCGGAGGATGGACCACAGCAGCGATGCCTTGCCCGCGCCGGTCGATCCGGCGATCAGCACGTGCGTCCCCTGGAGCCTGACCAGCCACGGCGTGCCGTCCTCGCGGCGGCCGACCGGCAGGGCGCGCAGGTCGGCATGGAGCGGGATGGGCAGGGCAGGGATGATCGCGGCGAGGGCGTCGCGGCGGACCAGCTCCAGGACGACCCAGCCCCGGCGGGCGGTGCGGATGCGGCACAGCAGGACGCCGAAGCTCTCGGCCAGGTTGTCGGCCCGGGCGGCGTAGTCGGCCCGGCATTGCCCCGAGACCAGCCGGACGAGCGCCCGGTCGGTGTAGGCGGTCGCGGTGACCCGGCCCAGGACCGGGACGAGCTGGCGGCCCCGGTACATCGGCGCAAGCCCGGACAGCGTCATCACGGCGTGCCAGCGCCGGGAGTAGCCCCAGCGGCGCCACTTCCCCAGAGCCGGGCGTACGGCAAGCCGGGTGAACGAGGCGGGCCACCGCCACCGCCACATGGCGAGGACGGCGGCGAGGACCAGGACCACGGCGGCCGGGCCGGGCCAGCCGAGCAGCCGCCAGGCCAGCACGCCGGTAACGGCCACCAGGTCAGCGATCGGATGGCGGGCCAGGAACCGCAGCAGCGCCCGCAGCGTGCGGGCGATCTGCACGACGGCGATGATCCAGCCGGGAGTGTGCAGGACCGGGGACCGCCACACCGGGACGGCGAACGGGTCCGGGTTATTGACCTGCGCTACCTGGTCACCGGAGAACGACGACATCTTCACCGTGCCACTGCCGTCCGGGCAGCGCGGGCAGCGGACGGGGTGGGGGTCCAGTCGCAGACGCACGCGACCGGCCACGCGGTGCCGCAGGCGCCGCAGATCAGCGCAGTCTCAGTGATGTCGTCGCCGGTCTCGACTTCCTCTGTGACCACATCGGTGCTGCCGCAGTCCGGGCACAGCGGCGGGTGGTAGACGACCCGGAAGCCCGGCGACTCAGCCGGGACGGCGGCGTGGGTGGTAGTAGCGTGGGACATGCCGAACTCCAGTTCTCAGGGCTATGGGGACGCACGGGGTCAGGCAGGCTGGGCCGGGAGATGGCCGTCTCCCAGGCCCGGCACTACGGGGACTCAGGCAGCCGCCCGGCGGGCACTGCCGGTGAGCGCGACCGCCTCAGCGCGGAACGCGCGGACGATCTCCTTCTTGCTGTTGACCCAGGGCGCGTAGGTCAGGCCCTGCACGCTCGCGATCTCGTTCGGCGTCAGGTCCGGCTGCTGGCCTGCAACCTCGACCCAGATCATCTCCGTGCTGCCCGTCGCCGAGTCGTAAGCCGTCAGCCGAACCGTCCAGATCGGACGGCGGCCATCGGAGTCCGGCGTGGTCTTTTGCCTCTTGTCGGCCGACCTGGCACCCTTCTTCGGGTGCCTGTACTTGCAGACTAGGCTAGTCGTATTTGACTGTCAAGTGACACCGTCAGATCAGGAGGGTAGGGTTGGCTACCAGGGAGGTAAGTACAGGCATGCCTCAGACGCCGATCACGCACCAGATCACCGACGACCTCCGTACTAAGATCAACACCGGCGCCTACGGCCCCGGCGCGCTGCTGCCCTCGGAGCCTGAGCTGGCACAGAGATACGGGGTCAGCCGTCAGACTGCCCGGGCCGCGCTCAAAGCCCTGGAGCAGGAGGGGCTGGTCGTGGTGCATTCAACGCGCGGCAGGACCGTGCGCAACCGGCCGCCGTTGCGGCGGGTGTCGTCGAAGTACCGGCACGCGTCGCACCGTGCCTCCGATAAGCCCGAGTTCGACACCGAGGCGACCAGCCAGGGCCAGATACCGTCCCGGCGGATGCTCCTGGTCGGCCGGGGTCCGGTGCCCAAGGATGTGGCAGCCTGGCTCGGCGCCGACCCGGGCCAGGCAGCAGTCATCAGGAAACGCCTGCAACTGCTCGACGGCGTTCCCGCGGTCATCTCAACCAGCTACTACCCGCTATGGATGGCTGAGGGCACGCGGCTGGAATCAGCCGACCCCTTGCCCGAAGGCCCGGACAACCTCATCGAGCAGCTCGGCCACCGCTTCGCCCACGGCGTGGAATTGCTACAGGCACGGATGCCCAATCCCGACGAACTGCGGCTGCTAGAGCTCAGCCCCGGCGTGCCGGTAGTGCGGATGCTGCACATCGACTACGACCCGGACGGAAAGGCTTTGCAGGTCGCGGACGACCTGTATGCGGCGGACCGGCACGAGTTCGCCTTCGAGTGGTTCGAACCAGAGGGAGACCTTGCGTTATGGCTGGATGGCCCGACAACTGGGATGAGCTAACTCGCGGCATCGGCTGCGAGATGTGCCAGAGCGAGCGGCCTGAGGCTGACCGCTACGGTGTACGAATCCACACTGGCCGCTATAGCGATGCTTACCTGCAGCGTGCGGACGTACAGCGCGGGTACACGGTGGTCATCTGGCGCGGCCGCCACGTCACTGAGCCAACCGAGCTAGACGCCACCGAAGCGTCGGGATACTGGGCCGAAGTTCTGACCGTAGCTAAAGCCCTAATCGGCGTGTACCAGCCACTGAAGATGAACTACGAGACCTTGGGCAACTCACTCCCACACCTGCACACCCATCTTGTCCCTCGATTCACCACCGATCCCCGGCCGGGACAGCCATTTCCCTTGTCAGCACAACAGCTTGACGCGAAGATTCCGGAGGCACAGCTTCGGTCAGATGCTGAAGCGCTCCGCGAAACCCTCGCGACAGGCCTAGCCTCATCGGATCTCTGCGAGATTAAGCAACCGCACGCAGCGCCGGGCATGTCGCCCGATGATTACGTCAACAGGCGTTAGCAATCGATACCGACGCGACCAGCGCTGCCGCGCTCGATCAGGTATGGCAGCGCCATCTAGCGCAACTGCAACCGGCCCTTGCAGGCATGTACGACCAGTTGCACCGACGCTGGCCAGATGCACAGTCCGCGTAGCCGTCACCCGGGCAGGTACCGGTCAGTCTCGTGACAATACAAATGGAACCTCGCTCGACTCGGCGAGCGCTACTCTGCCTCACTGCAGGCGCCATAATTCTCGTTCTTGCGGTGGCGTGCGCATCCGTCCGCAAGCCCGATCGAACGGTAGAGAGAGCAGATTGTAGAGCGGCTGCGCAACTACAGGTGGCCCCAGCCGGCTTGCAAGCCGATTTGATCCGCGTGCTCACTAAAGCAAAGAACTCAGGGAACAGTAAACTAGATGCGGCGGTCCATCATCTCGGAGCGGTTCTACACGGCAATGTCTCGTCGCGAAGCGAGGCTGCTTTCAGACATGTAGCAACCATTTGCAGATCACTCGGTCTGTGGACGACTTCTACATAGCCACCAACCGAGAGCAACGGCTAGCGGCGCAGTTAACGGCGACACCGCAGATCCACGGGGTGCTAGTTTCCACTCGACGAAACTGCGGCATGAGCTGCCGTGGCCGATGCCGGAACAGTGGAACAGCCTGCGCACCAGTCCGTCTCTACGCCGGTAGCCGCATCTATCACGATCGTGACCGACGACACATTCGGAAGTGTCACGCCGGCTGGCGCGGATCCTGGATTCGGAATAGACGTCGGATAATAAAGCGTAACGATCCAGACCGGCCTCGTCTGATCTATGAAATTCTCCCCGGCGACCGAAGGATAGGCATTCATAGCCTGCCCGTATGTCATCTCCTGGGCGCCAACCTGGCCGCCGCTTTGCCAGCCCGCGTCAGAGATTGCCTGGGACTCGGTCATCAAGGTCGCACCCGCTGCGTCAGGCTTTCCCAAAGGCATCGCCTGCCAGGCACGTCTGTTACAGACGTAATGAGGTCGTCCGCATGCTGGCACTGTCACGCTGCTATCGCCTGGGCCACCTGCTCTGGAGGCTGATGCAGCTGTCGTCACCAGAAACGAGGTAAGACCCATAAGTCCAAGAACCGATACTAGAACAACTAGTGACTTTGGCCGCCGAAGCAGGCCCGCAAGCCTCCTTCTCCGCAGACGCCTACGAGGGTTGTTTCTTGCTCGCATACCTGTTCCGATCCTAATGTTCTATACTCGCTGGCTGTCGATCACCTTTTCTGGTCGGTCCACTCATTTGGCGCGTTCAGCGACCAATATAGTCACTTGCCTTGAGCGAATTCAGAGCGTGGGTCCATTGCCAAGTTAACTGTGTCGTCGAACTGAGATATGTTATGAACTGTCCCGGAGTCGAGCGTTGACACATCCCAGGTCGTCTGGCCAACTCTATAGACTTGAACTCTATTGCCGAAGCTGGTGCTGCTTTCGTTACCGTCTATTCCTGGGGCCGACGCAAGCTCCATGCCTGCATTCAACGCGAAACCAGATGGATATATCTGATCAGTCGCAGTTCCTATAAGGGTAAAGGTTCCGTTGGTGCCGAGCCAGGTACTGTAGTCATTGTTATTTCCCGCACTCGAATTCCAGATCTGGAAAGTATGGTTAACCCCGTCATGAGAGGAAGTTTCGCCGAAGGGATGGAAGTGGAAGCCACCATTCTGATCTGCGGTGGCCCAGAATTTCATGTAATAATTGGTGCCACCTATTCCAGAGCAGGTTTCGCCAGGGCCTACGATCTTTGAGCAGCCTCGCGCCACTCCGAACTCTACCCACAGCGCAGTGTGACTTTGAGTCGCATTCGCCGTTATCAGCCATATTTCGTTGCTCATATGGCTACCATTATCGACTTCGGAGCTAGGCACGGTTAGGGAGTTATCATTAAAGTTGGACTCCGCGCCATAGTAATTGTTTTCTGCTGCAGCAATTGAATAGCAGTGGGTTTGATTGAAGTAACACTCGTAGAACGGGTCGCTCGCCAGCGCTGGTGCGGCGTATGTGAGAGTGAGCGTTGAGACCGCGAGGATGAAAGTGGTCAGTCCAGCGAAGTTCCTGATCATCTTCTTGGTAGGTCTCATTCGATTACGCTTCCAGAAAGGCAATTATAATCGTATGCCAGGAAGGGTAACAGAACGGTACCTGTTCTGGCTAGACTCCCTTCGACTGAGCTGAGTGCGTAAGCATTCACCGCGCGACAATCCACCGCCCACCACCCCGGCCGGGACCTGCTGGAATTCTGCCGCGACCGCCAGGACGACGTCCTCCGGTTCACCCGTGACGCCAGGGTGTGGCCCACCAACAACATCAGCGAGCGTGGCGTCCGGCCGCTGAAGACCCAGCAGAAGATATCCGGCAGGCTCACCAGCCCCAAACCACCCAGGACCGGCTGGACATCCGCGGCTACATCGACACCGCCCGAAAGGACGGCCAGGACATCATGACCGTCCTGCGCAGCGCCATGACGGGCCCCCCGTGGAGCCCGCTAGCGCCCGTCGCAGCACCGCCGTGACCGGGCTCGCCGATCAAGATCACCATCACTCGGCGTCCACAGGGTGAATGCTTACCTGAGTGCTTGGACCACCGAAGGCCTGTGACTATTTTCTCTACGGCTTCAAGGGCACGGCCTCCGGCCGCGCCAGCTCGTGGCAGGCCCGTCACCGGCAGCAGACCCAGCGCAGCAGATGATGTTGCCGAGTAGACCGTGACCTGCCGGGCGAGGACAGCGGCAGACCAGAAGATGAAGGGCTACTGCCCGGCTCTGGTTGCGGCAGTCTTGCCCGGCCCCTCCGCGCTTGGGAGCGCCCGGCGCCGGGCAACTGCCGCCCGGCCGATCCGCCCCGCACCCGGCTCCGCCAGCTCGCCGCCGTAACCCGAGTTGGCTCAAATTAGTGCGCACCCGTTCGGCTGTTGATCGCGTCGAGGGCCTGGCGGAGGTCGTCGGGGAGCGGATCGGCGGCGGCAATGACGTGATCGCCGGCCTGGATCTGTATGGTGCGGCAGCGGCGGGCGGTCCTGGCGAACTTGCGGATTGACCAGCTGGTCTGCCTTTCGATCCAGCGGCTGACGGCGAGGGCGGCGAAGACGATGGTGAGGTGTGCCTCGATGGAGTCGCGCTTGCGATGGTAGATGGGCCGGGCCTGCAGGTCGCTCTTGGACATCCGGAACGAGCGCTCGATCTCGTGCAGCTGGTGGTAGGAGCCGATCACGAAATCCGGGGTGACGGGGGTGCCGTCGGGACAGGCGGCCAGGTTCGTGATGTAGCCCTTGATCCCGGCCAGGGCGCGGGCTTTGTCCTCAAGTTCCCGGTTGACGCTCCTGGTGCCGCCTGACAGGCGGACGAACCGGTTCCGCTTGACCGGGGTCTTGCCTGCGAACGGCCTGCTCGGCCTTCTTGGCCTGCTCGTCGATGCCGCGCAGCGTGCGGCGGGCGCAGCCGGCCCGGCACCGGTAGTAGATGACCTGGTCACGGCGGTCGTTTTTCGGCCCGGCCGGCCACGGCTGGGCGAAGACGTGCCCGTCGGGGATGTCCTCGCCGGGATGCTCGCGCCGCCACTGCGCGACGGCATAGGGGATCTGCGGGATCTTCATGCCCAGGATGAACGACAGGCCCTCGGCCTCGATGTCCTTCTTGTTCGCGTCGCTGATCATGCCGGCGTCGGCCACGATGGTGACGCCGGCGAGCTGGCGGGCGGCCATGAACTCCCTGATGACCGGCAGCATCGTCGTCTCGCCCTTGTTGCCCTCAAAAGCGCTGACCATCAGCGGGAACCCGGAGGCGTCGGCGAGCAGCCCGATGGTGACCTGCGGCTCCAGCCGCCGCTCCTTGGAGAACCCGGGCTCGCGGAACCCGTCAGCCCTATCGGTCTCGAAGTACAACGGGCCAACCGGCGGGTAGTGCGGACGCTGCGGGCCCGCCCGGCCGACCTGATCGACGCTGACCGGGCTGCGATGCTCCCGCTGCCGGCTGCGCCGCCGCCGGCGGGCTGGCTGCATCAGGTGCGATTGGGCCGTGACTACTACGTCCGCCTCGATGCCAGCGACTACTCCGCCGGCCCGGCCGTGATCGGCCGCCTCGCCGAAGTTAGCGCTGACCTGGACCGGGTGCGGGCCATCGCTGACGGCCGGGTTGTCGCCGACCACGCCCAGGTCTGGGCCAGGTCTGGGCCCGCGGGAGCACCGTCACCGACCCGGCGCACCTGCAGACAGCCCTTGCGGCTGCGGACCGAGTTCCGCCAGCCCCGGCAACCCGGCCCGCCTGATGACCTGACCCGGGATCTGGCTGACTATGACCGGGCGTTCGGCCTGATCACCGCAGACGGGCAGGTCGCGTGATGACCGCCAGCGAGCACAACCACACCGCCAAGCAGCTGCGTTACCTGGCCGCCGCGCTCAAGGCCCCGCGGATCACCGAAGCCGCCACCCGGCTGGCCGGTCAGGCCCGCGACGCCGGCTGGACCCATGAGGACTACCTCGCCGCCGTCCTGGAACGGGGGCCAGCGGCCCTCAGACGGCCTGACCCTTGCCGTTTGTCGTCCGACTCGTAGACGTACAACCGTCCCTACGAGAAGCGACGGTTGCCCCGTCCGTACAGCAGGTAGAACATCCCGCCGAACGGGACCATGAAGGTGATCACGACCGTCCACGCCTGCCGGGTCAGGACGTGCACATCCTGCGATTCGGCCAGGTCGGCCAGGCAGAATCGGATAAACCGCAACGCCAGCACGGCAATCGCGGCGAACACGGCCAGGATCAGGATGGCCTCAGCAACTGACCTCACAAGCTTATTGTCCTCCAAGTCGGCCGCCTAAGTCGACCGGAGCCACCTTGTGCGCCAGGTCGAACGCCCGGCGCCGCCGCTAGTTCGGGACGCAGGCGTCGCGGCCGTTGCATGCCCCAGGGCTGGCCCTACAGAAGCCCTACATCACAAGGGAACGACAGGGCGGTGCAGGGAAATGCGCATGCTGGATTTGCACTCGTCTGCAGGTCACGAGGCGGATTGGGTCTCATCAGCTAAGCCGACACCCTGATAAGGAAGAGGTCCGAGGTCCAAGTCATCGCAGGCCCACCCAGGTCAAACGGAATGTGCCAAGTCGGTGAAGTGCCGTGCAGCGGTCGATGACAGCAAAAGTGACAGCAACAGTCACGCCGCGCCCGGCCCGAATAGTCCGTTCAACTTGGTAATAGCCCCGCGGCTGCTGCTGTCGTCCGCTGCGGTGACGATCTCCAGGGTCACCGCGATCCGGGAGTGGCCGAGGATTTCCGTCGCGTCACGGGCCGGGACGCCGAGTTGCTTAAGCAACGTCGCGGTGGTGTGACCCCGTGCCGAGGATGTAGCGAGCAGTGCGCAGTCGTACGCGATAAACCCGTGGCGACGTCAGTGGTGATCCCGCGACAATGGCGGCGTGGAGGAGGTCGAGGTCGTCGTCGCCCATACCGAGCGCGCGACCCTGCGCGTCGGCGACGTGTTCCTGAAGATCGATGCTGATCAGGCACGCACCGACGTCGAGGTCGAGGCGATGGCTTTGGCGCCGATTCCCACGCCGGAGATCTTGTGGCGCAAGCCGCCCGTGCTCGCGCTCGCCGCTCTCCCAGGGACGGCACTGGGTCGCCTCGGCGAGCCGGCGACCGCGTCGTCAGCGGCGTGGGCCGCGGCGGGTGCCACCACACGGATGCTGCACGACGCGCCCCTGCCGCCATTGCCCGGCTGGAGCCCCGACGACTTCGCATCGCACCTCGACGGCGAATGCGAGTGGCTGCTCACGAACGACGTCCTTCCCGCCGACCTGGTCACACGGAACCGCCAGGTTGCGGAAGCTGCGCTCCGGCCGTGGACACCGGTGTTCATTCGCGGCGACCTGCAGGTCGACCACGTGTTCGTCGACGGTGACGAGATCACCGGCGTGATCGACTGGTCCCGGGCGTCCCCGGGCGACGCGCTATTCGACCTCGCCAGCCTCACGCTCGGACACCAGGAGCATGTTGGTGACGTCATCGCCGGCTACGGCACCGACGTCGACCGCGACCTCATCCGCGCCTGGTGGTCGTTGCGAAGCCTGCGGGGGGTCCGCTGGCTGATTGAGCACGGCTTCGACCCGTGGCAACCGGGGTGCGAGGTCGACGTGCTG
>JBPCKO010000033.1:0-17207 GCA_051004215.1 Streptosporangiaceae bacterium
GGCGATCTGCGCCCTGCGCCTTTCCGGACGCGCCGATGTCACCGAAGCCACCCGATGGGCCGGGCGCTTCATGGACCGCCCATTCACCATCCTCGGACTCACATCATGATCTTGGAACGGCCGTGGCTCTGCTGGCTAGGGTGCCAGGCATGATTAGGAAGCCCAGATTCGCGCTCGCGGCCCTGGCTGGCGTCATGATTGCGTACCCGGGCGCGACAATATTCGCTCCTGAAGCGAGAGCCGGTCAAATAACCCGGAATGACATCCAAAACAGAATCACCTACTGGGATTTCGGTGTCAGCGCCGTTCATGCGCTGACCCAGCGGTACTACACGGGGACGGGCGCCTGGAACATGTGCGTCCCGGCGATATGCAACCAGCGGAACACCGACTGGGGTGCGGACTCCCTGACTTACACCCTCTACCTGCGCTGGCAGCTGACCAGGTATCCGGCGGCGCGGACGATCATGACGTCCCTGGCCGGCACGGCCAGCTTGTACACCGCATCGGACGGCCGGTGGAGCGACGGACCCGAATGGGATGCCATCGCCGATATTCGCGAATATCAGGTCACGGGAAGCGCTATCGCGTTGCAGAAGGCGGAAGCGGCGTTCGCTCTCGTCGACTCGACCGACGCTGCCCGCTTTGCCCTCGGCGCCTGCCCCGGTATTGATTACCAGCGCGCCTATGGCGCCGCGGGCAAGGTGAAGACCCTGGAGACGGACTCCAACTACGTCAAGGCGGCGCTGCTGCTTTACCAGGTCACCGGGGACAAGACTTACCTGACCAAGGCGGAGCAGAAGTATCAGGCGATCAGGAAGTACTTCCTCAACGCCGGGCCGCCGCTCTACACGGCCCATGTCATCGACAGCGGGGGAAGCTGTGATCAGGTACGCGGCCTGTTCTTCGCCTCGGTGAACGGCAACATGATCTGGGACGGCGCCACGCTGGCCAGCCTGACCGGGACCGCGCGCTACCTGACTCAGGCCGTCGCGACCGCCCAGGCCGCCGGCCGCATCCTGTCCGACAGCAGCGGCGCCTTCACCGACCTGCAAACCGAAGCCGACCTCGTCGAGCCGCTGGTCGAGGGGATGTACCTGCTTGCCAGTTCCGACCATGAGGCATTCGCCCGGGCGTGGCTGCTGAGCGCCGCCTCGGCGGCCGCGGCGGAGCGCACACCGAACGGAAGCTACGGCCGTTTCTTCAACGGGCCGCCGCAGCCGGGCCCGGTCACGGCCTGGGCGGCGAACGGCGGGATCGCGCTGATGATCGCGGCGGCCAAGCTCGATCCGCGCGGCGTGCCCGCGGACCCGTGGTACTGGCGGGGCGCCGTCTTCGTGCCGGACAACCGGGTCCTGCCTGCCGGTCCCCGGGGCGCCGTGCGCTTCTCGCTGACCGGCACGGCAGTTGCGATCACCGGAACGCTCGGCGTGCCGGGCAGCAAGTCCGGCCATGCCCGGATCCTGATCGACGGACAGCCCATGGTCAACCAGGTCGGAATCTGGCAGGGCAAGTTCAGTGGCAAGGGGGTGCTGGCCAGCCAGATGCTGTTCGCGTGGCGCTGGCCCGGCCCGGGCGCGCACCGGATCACGATCACCGCCGCTCCGGGCAAGCCGCCGGACAGCACCTACTTCCAGATGACGGGCTACTACGTGGTGCGCTGACCCGCGGGCTCGCGGAGGTCGAAGATCATGCAGGTCGACGTCGCGTGGGCGAGCAGGCGGTCGCGCTCGTCGGTGAGGCGCGCCTCGGCGAGCGCGGTCCGCGAGCCGCGGGACAGCACCTGGCCAGTCACGGTCAGCAACCCGGTCTGCGCGTTGACCGGGCGCAGGTACCTCGTTGTCAGGTCCACCGACGTGTACCCGAACCCGGCCGGCAGCACCGAGGCACGGCGCAACCGGTGGCCGAGTCGAGCAGCGTGGCCAGCACGCCGCCGTGCACGGTGCCGAGCGGGTTGTAGTGCATCTCCTGGGGCGTCAGCCGGAACGTGATCCAGCCCTCGCCCACGTCGCCCGGCCGGATATCCAGCGTCGACATCACCGGCGGCGGCGGCAGTTCGCCCCCCAACATCGCGGTCAGCACGTCCAGGCCCGACCGTCCGGCCAGGGCAGCCTGGGTCGCGGCCGGGTTGGTCCAGGAATAGATCCTCGTCCGGGTCTCGTCCGATCCCGCCGCCATCGGCTGGGGCTGAGTCTGCGTCATAGATTCAGGCTGACCGCCCTTGCTGAGTCTGTCAAGCGGACTTAGCCTGGAGGGGTGCTGAATCTGCCGGTGCCGGAGGTCAGGCCGGGACCCGGGCCGGAGGGGCCGGACCCCAGGCCCCCCGCGCTGGACTGGTCCATCGAGAACTGCACGGTCCAGCGAGCGCTCCGCGTGCTCGGGGACCGGTGGTCGGTGGTGGTCATGCGCGAGGTGTTCAACGGCATCCGGCGGTTCGACGACATGCGGATCCGCACCGGCATCCCGCGCCAGGTGCTGAGCGGCCGGCTCGCCTCGCTGGTCAGGGAGGGCTTGCTGCGCCGCGAGCCGTACCGGGAGCCCGGCCAGCGCCAGCGCGACGAATACAAGCTGACCGCGAAGGGACTGGATCTGTATCCGATCCTGGTCGCGCTGAACGAGTGGGGTAGCGCTTATTACGCCGACCCGGAAGGTTCGCCGCTGGCGTTCCGGCACCGGGGCTGCGGCGCCGAGATCCGCACCGCGCTGCGCTGTGCCGCCGGCCACCAGGTCGCGGATGTGCGCGATGTCCGGCCTGCTCCGGGCCCGGGAGCACACCGCCTGACCGCACCGTGATCAACGGTTTACCGGAGCGTTGGATATCTGTTAGCGCACCTCGGGTACGCGCAACGTGACGCAGAGTAAGCATGACAGTACGTTCTGCTGTCGATGGCGAGCGTGCGGGTGGCGGACGACGGGGGAGTGGCGTGCTGGGAAACGAACAGCCCGGTCACCGGCGGCCGCGCGCACCGCGCGGTGCCCGGTTCAAGGTGGGGGTCATCGCCGGCGTGCTGGCGGCGGTCGCCATCCTGGCCGGAGCGGCCGGCCTGGCCTTCACCTCGCGGAGCACGGCCAGCAAGGGCGCGGCGGCGGTGCACGGCAAGGCCGGGCCCCTGACGATCTCGAACGCGCCGATCCGGGTGCTCTCGGTCACCCCGGCGGCCGGCTCGGCCAAGCTCAGCGGGGCCACGTCGGTGCAGGTCAGCTTCAGCGTCGCGGTCGCCGGGGATACCGCGACCCCGCAGCTCAGACCGCACGTGGCCGGCCACTGGCAGGCGTGGGGCAAGACGCTCACGTTCACGCCCGCCGTCCCGCTGCCGCCGTCGACCAGGTTCACGGTCCGGATCCCGGCCGGCCGCGCGGGGATCCGCTCGGCCGCGGGCCGGGTGCTCGCCAAGCCGCTCACCACGCACTTCGCCACGGCCGCCTACTCCCAGCTCCGGCTGGCCGAGCTGCTCGCCTCGCTGGGCTACCTGCCGATGGCCTGGCAGCCGCTGGCCGGGGACCGGATGACCAGCGACCCGTCCGGTGGCGCGGTTGCCAGCCAGCAGGAGATGGCCTACAGCCCGCCGACCGGCCGGTTCACCTGGCAGCGCGGCTACCCGGCGGCCCTGCGGGCCCAGTGGCAGGCCGGGCGGCCGAATGCGCTGGTGCAGGGGGCGGTCATGGCTTTCAAGGCGCAGCATCATCTAGCCATAACAGCTGCTCCCAGCCACCGCTTCTGGACCAAGCTGTTCGCCGCGGCGCAAGCCGGACAGCGTAACGCGGCCGGCTACACCTACGCGATCGCCAGCGAGAGCTCGCCGGAGACCCTGACTATCTGGCATGACCGTCATGTCGTGCTGCACAGCCTGGCGAACACCGGCATCCCGGTGGCGCCTACGGCCGCTGGCACCTTCCCGGTCTACCTGCGGTACCGGTTCCAGGTCATGCAGGGCACCAACCCGGATGGCAGCCACTACGCCGACCCGGTGTCGTTCGTCTCGTATTTCGACGGCGGCGAGGCGGTGCACTACTTTCCGCGCGGGTCGTACGGGTTCCAGCAGAGCCTGGGCTGCGTCGAGCTTCCGTACGACGCGGCCAGGCAGGCCTGGCCGTTCCTGACCTACGGCAGCCTGGTCACGGTCACCGGTGAGGCCGCTAGCCCGATTCACCGGATTGCGCACTAAGAGTGCGCCCAGCCCGTATTTTGTGCCTGTTTCTTCACCAGATCTTTGGGCCTAGCGCTCGCGTTGGTCCCTACACTCGCTGGTGAGAAAGAGGTGGTACAGATCGGGGCACAGGACAAGCAGCCGGGCGCGGACGGCCCGACCGCAGACGGCACGAATGGTTCGGCGGCTCCCGCCGAGGCGGGTTCTCCGGCGGCCGCGGGCAGCGACGCTGGCGGCGCGGGCGACGCGGGCAATCCGCCGGTGCGGCCGCAGCCAGGCCCGGAGGCGGCCGACAGCGACAGCACGGTCATCGTGGACCGACCGGCCGCCTCCGCTGCCCAGGCCACCCCGGCTGAGCGGCCCCGGCCGCTAAGCCCGTCCGGCTCCATGCCGCCGGAAGCTCCGCTGCCGGCCGGGCCTGCGCTGGGCAAGCCTGACCAGGCTCAGCCGGCGTCCTCGGCGTCGGCCTCCTCTCCGCTGCCGGCCTCCGGCCTGCCCCGCCGGACCCCGGCGGCTTCGCCCCAGTCGCCAGAGCAAGCCCGCCCGGAGCAGGCCCGCCCGGAGCAGAACCGGCCGGAGCAGCAGGAGACCCGCCCGAAGGCCACGCCGTTCAACGTGTGGGCGAGGGCAACGCCCGGGCCGCTTGGCTCAGCGGCCGTGAGCCCGCTTGGCTCCGAACCCGCCTGGCCTGCCGCTCCGTCCGTTTCGACGTCCGCCCGTCCGGTCAGCCGGGCCGGCAGCGGCCGGGACCCGGGCCAGGCCGGTACGGGCAGCCGGGACCCCGGCCCGGCCGTCTCAGGCAGCCAGGACACCAGCCCGGTCGTCCCAGGCAGCCGGAACTCCGGCGAAGCGGGCGCCGTTAGCTGGGGCATGGGCAGTCCCGGATCTGGCGGTTGGAACTCCGACGATGCGAGGTCTGGCGGTGCGGGGTCTGGCGGTGCGGTCGCTGCCGGTGCCGGTGCCGGTGCCGGTTCGGGCGATACGGGCTGGGGCGGTTCGGGGTCCGGGGGATCCGTCTCGGGGTGGCCCGCCGACCCGGCGTCGCCAGGGTCGGGCTCATCCGGGTCCGGCTCGTCTCGGTCTAAGCGACGGCTCGCGGCGCTGATCGGCATCGCTGCCGCCATCGCGGTCGTGGTGGCCGGCGTCGGCGTGTACTTGTCCCAGAAGTCCAGCCCGGCCCACGCCGCGGGCTCCAAGCACCAGGGCAAGACGGTCCCGTCGGCCGCGGGTCCCGAGCACGTCGTCTCGGTTACTCCGGCCAGCGGCTCGGCCGGGGTCGACGGCGCCGCGCCGATCAGCGTGGTGTTCTCCGAGCCGCTGAGCACGAGTTCACCGACGCCGACCCTCACCCCGGCGCTCAAGGGGACCTGGCAGCTGCACGGGGACCGGGCCGACTTCGTTCCGGCGCGCGGGTTCCGGCCGCGGACCAAGGTCACGCTGAAGGTTCCGGGCGGCAGCGCCGGGGTCCGGTCCTCGGGCGGCGGTTTGCTCGGCGCGCCGGTGACCGCCAAGTTCCGTATCGGCGCTTACAGCACGGTCCGGATCGAGCAGCTGCTGGCCCAGCTCAGCTACCTGCCGCTGACCTGGACCCCCCAGGGCGCGCCGGCACCCCCCCTGAACGACTACCGCGCGCAGGTCAGCGCCGCCTACAGCCCGCCCGCCGGCACCTACACCTGGCAGGCCGGGTACCCGGCGGCCCTGAAGCGGCTCTGGAAGCCGGATGCGCCGAGCCAGGTGCTGCGGGGCGCGGTCATGGCGTTCCAGGCTGACCACGGGCTGACCTCAGACATGATCTACGAGAACCAGGTCGGCCTGACCCTCAAGGGTGCCATCGTGCACCGGCTCTGGAAGGCCCTCTTCCGCGCCGCGGCCAAGAACGACATGAACCGGCACGGTTACACCTACGCCCTGGCCAGCCAGCACGCCCCGGAGACGCTGACGGTCTGGCACGACGGCAAGAAGATCTTCCGGCACCTGGCTAACACCGGCATCCCGGTCGCGCCGACCGCCGCGCGGACCGACCCGGTCTATATCAGGTATCAGAGCCAGATCATGAAGGGCAGGAACCCGGACGGCAGCAAGTACGCCGACCCGGTGGCCTGGGTGGCCTACTTCCACGGGGGCGAGGCCGTGCACTACTTCCCGCGGTACAGCTACGGGTCCCAGCAGAGCCTCGGCTGCGTGGAACTGCCCTGGAGCCCGGCCAAGAAGGTCTGGCCATACCTGACGTACGGGACACTGGTCACGGTCACCAAGGTCTAGCCGCCCGGCGGCGGCCTGATCGCCGCCCGCGCCGGTCGCGCCGCCCGCTAGCATCGAAGCCGGCGGCTGACGGGCGCGGCGGCTGGCCTGCTGCGTCGCGCCCGCGGATCCGGCGGCGCGAGTCCGCCCCGACGGCGAGCGCGCGCGATCCGCTCACAGCGGCCGGTAGAGATGTTCCGCAACGACTACTAGGGAGTACCCGGTGCCTGCCGACAAGCTGCACATCACCCTCGCCGGACGCGAGCACGTGGTGGCGGCGGGCACGACGGCCGGCGAGGCGCTCGCCGCTGGCGCCGAACCGCCCGTGAACCCGGGCCAGCCCGTGAACCCGGGCCAGCCCGCGAGCCGGGACGGCGCCGTGGTCGCGGCCCGGGTCAACGGCACCCTCCGAGACCTGGCCTGGGCGATCGGCGACGGCGACGCGATCGAGCCGGTCACCCTGGGCTCCCCGGACGGGCTGGCGATCCTGCGCCACTCCACCGCGCACGTGCTCGCCCAGGCCGTGCAGGACTTGCACCCGCAGGCCAGGCTGGGCATCGGCCCGCCGGTCGAGAACGGCTTCTACTACGACTTCGACGTCGCCCAGCCGTTCAGCCCGGCCGACCTGAAGGCGATCGAGCAGAAGATGCGCCAGATCGTCAAGCAGGGCCAGCGGTTCAGCCGCCGGGTGGTGACCGACGAGCAGGCGCGGGACGAGCTGTCGGCCGAGCCGTACAAGCTCGAGCTGATCGGGCTGAAGGGCAGTGCCGCGGCCGACGCCGAGGAATCGGTCGAGGTCGGCGGCCCCGACCTGACGATCTACGACAACCTCGACGCGGGCACCGGGCAGGCGCGCTGGAAGGACCTGTGCCGCGGCCCGCACCTGCCGACCACCCGCGACATCCGGGCGTTCAAGCTGATGCGCAGCGGCGGGGCGTACTGGCGGGGCAGCGAGAAGAACCCCCAGCTGCAGCGGATCTACGGCACCGCCTGGCCGTCCCGGCAGGAACAAGATGACTACCTGACCATGCTGGCCGAGGCCGAGCGGCGCGATCACCGCCGGCTGGGCGCCGAGCTGGACCTGTTCTCGTTCCCGACCGAGATCGGCAGCGGCCTGCCGGTGTTCCACCCCAAGGGCGGCACCATCCGCCGGGTGATGGAGGACTACTCGCGGCGGCGGCACGAGGAGGCCGGCTACGAGTTCGTCACCACGCCGCACATCACCAAGTCGACCCTGTTCGAGACCTCGGGCCATCTCGACTGGTACGCCGACGGCATGTACCCGCCCATGGAGATGGAGGGCGCCAGGTACTACCCCAAGCCGATGAACTGCCCGATGCACATCCTGATCTACGCCGCCCGCGGCCGGTCCTACCGGGAGCTGCCGCTGCGGCTGTTCGAGTTCGGGACCGTCTACCGGTACGAGAAGTCGGGCGTCGTGCACGGCCTGACCAGGGCCCGCGGGTTCACCCAGGACGATTCGCACATCTTCTGCCGGCCCGACCAGCTGGAGGATGAGCTGGCCAGCCTGCTCGACTTCGTGGTCGGGCTGCTGCGCGACTACGGGCTGACCGAGTTCGAGGCCGAGCTGTCGACCAGGCCGGAGAAGTTCGTCGGCGAGATTGAGGAGTGGGACAAGGCCGAGGCCGCGCTCAAGTACGCGCTCGACGTGTCCGGGCTGCCTTACGTGGTCGCCGCGGGTGAGGGCGCCTTCTACGCGCCCAAGATCGATGTGCACGTCAAGGACGCGATCGGGCGCCGCTGGCAGCTGTCCACCCTGCAGGTCGACTTCCAGGAGCCTGGCCGGTTCGGGATCGAGTACACCGCCGCCGACGGCACCAGGCAGCGGCCGCAGATGATCCACCGGGCCCTGTTCGGCTCGATCGAGCGGTTCTTCGGCATCCTGGTCGAGCACTACGCGGGGGCGTTCCCGCCCTGGCTGGCGCCGGTCCAGGTGACCGGCATCCCGATCTCCGACGCGCACGTGCCCTACCTGAATGACGTCGCGGCGCGGCTGCGGCAGCGGGGAATCAGGGTCCAGGTCGACGCCGGCTCGGAGCGGATGCAGAAGAAGATCAGGACCGCCCAGCAGCAGAAGGTTCCCTACATGCTGCTGGCCGGCGACGACGACATCGCGGCGGGCGCGGTCTCGTTCCGTTACCGCAGCGGCGAGCAGCGCAACGGCGTCCCCGTGGACGAGGCCATCGAGGAGATCGTCAAGGCCGTCGCCGACCGTATCCAGGTCTAGCCGCCGGCTTCGTCCCCGGCTTCGTCCCCGGCCGGGAGCCAGCGCTCGAACCACCTGACCACGCGCTGCTGGCTGTCCAGGTTCAGCTCCGGCGTCAGGAAGTGCCCGGCCCCGGCATACTCGACGTGCTCGCTGCGCTCCTGATCAGCCGCGTAGAACGGCGCGAGCGCGCGATGAAACTCCCTGACCGGCCCGGCGGGCACGAATTCGTCCAGTTCGGCGGACTGGGAGAGCACCGCGATGGGGAAGTAGCGATCAGGGTGCCGGCGCGGGGCTGTGCTCGCGCGGCAGCGTCCATTCCGGGGAGCCGACCACCGACGTCATCGCGCGCAGCCGCGGATCGGCGAGCACCGCCGCGTAGGCGATATTGCCGCCCAGCGACCGGCCGCCGATGCGCAGGCGGCCGGCCCCGGCCCAGCCGCGCGCGATCAGGCCGTCGATGATGTCCGGTACCTCGGCTGCCGACTTGTCGATGAGCCGCAGGAAATCGCTTTCTGTCGCGTCGTACTCGGTCTCCCAGCGAGCGTCACTGAATCTCAGGTCGAAATCCCGATACCGGCGGTCGCCATGGCCGGCTGCGTCCGGGCAGACGACCAGAAAACCGGCCGTGGCCAGCACCTGGGCATAGCCGGCGACGCGGTCCTTCGTCCCGCCGAAGCCGTGGTAGAACAGCACCGTTCCGCGCCCGGCCGCCCGCTCAGGCGAGCCGCGTACGTACAGGAGCACGGGAACACCGGCCACTGTCACGGCGTCGTGCGGGAGTTCGGCCACGCGGGCAGCCAAACACCGCCCTGGCTGCCCGGCAACTGCATTTCGGCGCGGTGAGCGGCCCCCGCCGCTCACGTTGCCGGGTTTGCCAGGCCGGCTCTGAATCCTTGGGCGGACTTGTTATGGCTATAGCAATAGCAGCTCCACCCAAGGACTCAGAGCCGCGCCGGGGGAGGTAGCGGGAGCAGGGGAGGTAGCGGGAGCCGGGGGAGGGCGTCTTGTGGCGGTGCCGGGGAGGGAGCCGGGGAGGTGCCGGCAGGCGGGCGGGGGAGGGGTCCGCGGGGAGTCTGTGCGGGCGGGGCCGGGTCAGGCGGTGGCCGTCTTCCAGGCGGCGGCCAGCCGGTCGCGGGTTTCGGCGAGCAGCTGGGGGAGCACCTTGGTCTGGCCGACGACCGGCATGAAGTTCGTGTCGCCGCCCCAGCGGGGCACCACGTGCTGGTGCAGGTGCGCCGCGATGCCGGCGCCGGCGACGCCGCCCATGTTCATGCCGATGTTGAACCCCTGGGCCCCGGCGGCGGCCCGCAGCGCGGTCATCGCGATCTTGGTAAACGCGGCCAGCTCGGCCGTCTCGGCGTCGCCCAGGCCGGTGTAGTCGGCGACGTGCCGGTTCGGGCACACCATCAGGTGGCCGCTGTTGTAGGGGTACAGGTTCAGCACCGCGAACACCAGCGTGCCCCGGGCCACGATCAGTCCCTCGGCATCGGCCATGGCCTGGATGGCGCAGAACGGGCAGCCGTCGTCCTCGCCCGTCCCGGCCGGCTTGTTCTCGCCCCTGATGTAGGCCATCCGGTGCGGGGTCCAGAGCCGCCGGAATCCGTCCGGCTCACCCGCGCCGTCCTGCGGCACCCGCTCCGGCTCGTCGGTTCGGCGCTCGCCCATGCGCAGCAGCATAGGTCGGGCCGGCCAGAAGCTGCCGCCCCGGCCGGCCTGCCGCACGGCGCGGCCGGCCGGGGACGAGCCAGGCTTAGCTGCCCCTCGACTCCGCGGCGACCTTGTCGGCCAAGTGCGAGGGCAGCGGCTCGTAGCGCAGGTAGGTCCGCGAGAACGAGCCGGTGCCCTGGGAGATCGACCGCAGGTCGATCGCGTACCTGGTCAGCTCCAGCTGGGGCACCTCGGCCTTGACCAGGGTCCGGCCGCCGGCCACCGGCTCGGTGCCGAGCACCCGGCCGCGCCGGGAGGACAGGTCGGACATGACAGCGCCGACGTAGTCGTCGGCGATCAGGACCGAGATCTCGTCGACCGGCTCCAGGAGCTGCGCCTGGGCCCGGTCGGCGGCGTCCCGCAGCGCGGCCCGGCCGGCCTTCTGAAAGGCCATGTCGGAGGAGTCGACCGAGTGGGCCTTGCCGTCGTAGAGCGTGACCCGGATGTCGACCATCGGGTAACCGGCGATCACGCCCTGCTCCATCTGGGCCCGGACGCCCTTCTCGACCGACGGGATGAACTGGCGCGGCACCACGCCGCCGACGATCTTGTCGACGAATTCGAAACCGCTGCCGGACGGCAGCGGCTCCAGCTCGATGTGGCAGATCGCGTACTCGCCGTGCCCGCCGGACTGCTTGACGTTGCGGCCCAGGCCGCTGGCCTTGCCCGCGACCGTCTCGCGCAGCGGCACCCGCAGCGCGACCGTCTCGACGGCGACGCCGTACCGGCTGCCCAGGCGGTCGAGCAGCAAGTCGGTGTGGGCCTCGCCCATGCACCACAGCACCAGCTGATGAGTCTCGGGGTTGTTCTCCAGCCGGAGGGTGGAATCCTCGGCGACGAGCCGGGACAGCGCCTGGGCCATCTTGTCCTCGTCGGCCTTGGACTTGGCGCTGATCGCGACCGGCAGCAGCGGCTCGGCCATCGACCACGACTCCATCAGCAGCGGCTTTTCCTTGTCCGACAAGGTGTCGCCGGTCTCGGCCCCGGTCAGCTTGGCGACCGCGCAGATGTCGCCGGCGGCGCAGGACGCGATGCCCCGCTGCAGCTTGCCCAGCGGCGAGGTGAGCGCGCCGATCCGCTCGTCGTCGTCGTGATCAGGATGCCCGCTGGCGCCGCGGCCGTGACCGGAGACGTGCACGGTGGCGTCCGGGCGCAGCGTGCCCGAGAACACCCTGACCAGGCTGATCCGGCCGACGTAGGGGTCCGAGGTGGTCTTGACGACCTCGGCCAGCAGCGGCCCGTCCGGGTCGGAGGCGATCCGGCTGACCGGCTTGCCGTCGATAGTCGTCACCGCGGGCAGCGGATGCTCGGCCGGGGACGGGAACCCCTGGGTCACCAGCTCGAGCACTTCGGCGAGCCCGATGCCCAGCTGGGCCGCGGCCGGGATGACGGGGAAGAAGCTGCCCCGGGCGACCGCCTTCTCCAGATCCTCGATCAGGACCTTCTGGTCGATTTCCTCGCCCGACAGATAGGTGTCCATCAGGGACTCGTCGTCGCTTTCCTGAATGATCGACTCAATCAGGGAGCCTCGGAACTCCGCTAGCCGCCCGGTGTCGCCGGCGTCGGGATCGCGCTCGTTGCGCTGCCCGCCCGCATACTCGTAGTACCGCTGGGAGAGCAGGCCGATCAGGCCGTGGACGGTGCCCTGCCCGTCGCCGACCGGCAGGTACAGCGGCGCGACCGAGTCGCCGAATGCGGCCTGGCAGGCCTGCAGCGCCTCATCGAAGTCGCCCCGGTGGTGATCGAGCTTGGTGATCACCACGGCCCGCGGGGTTCCGGCGGCGGCGCACTCGTCCCACAGCATCGCGGTCAGGCCGTCGATGCCGTCGGCCGCCGAGACGGTGAACAGGGCGGCGTCGGCCGCGCGGAGCCCGGCTCGCAGGTCGCCGATGAAGTCGGCGTAGCCGGGGGTGTCCAGGAGGTTCACCTTGACGTCGTTGTGGACGAACGGCGCCAGCGTGAGGTTGACCGAGCGTCCCTGCCGGATCTCCACCTCGTCGAAATCGCTGACCGTGCTGCCGTCCTCGACGCGGCCCGGTCGCTGTATGGTCCCGGTCACGGTGAGGAGCGCCTCGACCAGGGTCGTCTTCCCGGCTCCGGAGTGGCCGACCAGCACGACGTTACGTACGTTCTCGGGCTGGCCGGCCAGGGGTGCCCTGCCGGCGGCGCCCGATGTAGCCTTCTCCGCCATACCGCCGCCTCCTGATGTTCACGTAGCTTCGCTGCTGCTGCCAGCCTTTACCCACCGCTGCGTGCACCACAAGCCCCAGGCCGGAATCGGCTTAGCTGTGCGGTCCGGCCCGGGCCCGCCGGGCGGCCCGGCTGGTGAAACGGATTGATCAACCGCCAGTAAGATCAAACGGACATGCTCAAGGTTCTGAAGCCTGGCCTGGGCCAGGTGCTGGCGCCCGTGGGACGGGCCCTCGCGCGGACCCCGCTGACCCCCAACATGCTGACGGTCATCGGGACCATCGGCGTGACCGCCGGCGCGCTCAGCCTGTTCCCGACCGGGCATCTGTTCGCCGGAACCCTGGTCTGCACCGGGTTCGTGCTGACCGACATGCTGGACGGGACGCTGGCCCGGCTCACCGGGAGCACCGGGAAGTTCGGCGCGTTCCTGGACTCCACCATGGACCGGGTGGCGGACTCGGCGGTATTCGCGGGCATCGCGATCTGGCTCGCGACCGGCGGCCACGACCGCCTGCTGGCCCTAGTCGCGGTCTTCTGCCTGGTCACCGGCGGCCTGGTGTCCTACGCCAAGGCCCGGGCCGAGGGTCTCGGCCTGCGGGCCGACGTGGGCATCGCCGAGCGGACCGAGCGGCTGATCATCGGCCTGGCCGCTATCGGGCTGTCCGGACTTGGCGTACCGTATGTCCTTCCGATCGGGCTGTGGCTGCTCGCGGTGCTGAGCACGATCACGTTCGGCCAGCGGGTGTACGCGGTGCGGGTGTCGGCCGCCGCGGCCGACCGGCCGGGGCCGGTTCCGCAGGCCGGAACGGCCGGCCCGGCGGAACCGCCGGCCACGAGCGACTCAAACAGCGCGATCACCTAGGGCGCGTCATGCGCGCGTTCGCGCAGTTCTCGGAGGTTAAGGTGCCTGGTGTGACGGCCGGTGCGCAGCGTGGGCTCAGCATCAGGGCCAGGCTGACCGGCGCCGCCTACGCCCTCGGCTGGGCGGCGCTGTGCCGCCTGCCCGAGTCCTGGTGCGCGGCCGCGTTCCGGTTCGTCGCCGACATCGCCTGGCGCCGTCAGGGCCCGCGGGTCGGCGTGCTCGAGGGGAACCTGCGCCGGGTACTCGGCCCCGCAGCGACCGGCAAGGAATTGCGGACCGTCTCCCGGGCCGCGATGCGCTCCTACGCCCGCTACTGGCTGGAGATCTTCCGGCTGCCGGTGGTGCCGGTCGAGCGGCTGGTGGGCGGCATGCACGAGAACGGCCAGGTCGACCAGATGCTGGCGAATGTGGCCACCGGGCGCGGCGTCGTGGTGGCGCTGCCCCACATGGGCAACTGGGACCAGGCCGGGGCCTGGATCATCGCTCGCGGCGGCGGGACGTTCACGACGGTGATGGAGCGGCTGGAGCCGGAGTCGGTGTACGAGCGGTTCCTTCAGTTCCGCCGGAACATCGGCATGGAAGTGCTGCCGGCCACCGGCGGCCCGAGCCCGTTCGGCGTGCTCGCGCAGCGGCTGCGGGCCGGCCAGATGGTGGCGCTGCCCTGTGACCGGGACGTGACCGGCGGCGGGATCGAGGTCGATTTCTTCGGCGAGAAGGCCCTGATGATGGGCGGCCCGGCCGCGCTGGCGGTGCAGACCGGGGCCGCCCTCATGGCCGCCGCCCTGTGGTTCGAGGGCGACGACTGGGGCGTCCACATCCACGAGGAGATCCCGGTGCCCGAATCCGGCGACCGGTGGCAGCGGGCGGCCGTGATGACGCAGGCGCTCGCGACCTTCTTCGAGGACAAGATCAGGGAGCACCCGGCCGACTGGCACATGCTGCAGAAGGTCTTCGCGGCCGACCTCGATCCGGAGCGGCTGGCGGCCGCGCGGGCCCGGATGGCGGCCAGGGAACGGGCGGCCGGGGAGCGGGCGGCCAGGAAGAAGGCCTCCGCCGCGGAGAGCCGGGACGCGGCCGGGCCATGAGGGTCGGCCTGGTCTGCCCGTACTCCTGGGAGGTCCCCGGCGGCGTCCAGGAACACATCAGGGACCTCGCCGAGACCCTGATCGACCTCGGTCACGAGGTGTCGGTGATCTCCCCGGCCGACGAGGACGCCCCGCTGCCGGACTACGTGGTGCCGGCCGGGCGCGCGGTCGCGGTGCCCTACAACGGCTCGGTGGCCAGGCTGTCGTTCGGGCCGCTGTCGGCCAACCGGGTGCGCAAGTGGCTGCGCGACGGCAACTTCGACGTGGTGCACGTGCACGAGCCCTACGCGCCCAGCCTGTCGCTGATCACCTGCTGGGTCTACGACGGGCCGATCGTCGCGACCGTGCACGGCGCGACGGTCCGCTCCCGGGCGCTGCACGCCGCCGAGCCGGTGCTGCGCACGGCGCTGGAGCGGATCGCGGGCCGGATCGCGGTGTCCGAGGCGGCCAGGGCCACCCTGGTCCGGCACCTGGGCGGCGACGCGGTGCTGATCCCGAACGGGGTGACGATCTCCCGGTTCGAGAAGGCCGAGGCGCTGGCCGGCTGGCCGGGCCCGGGCGGCGCGATCGGCTTCCTCGGCCGGATGGACGAGCCCCGCAAGGGCATCGCGGTGCTGCTGAAGGCGTTCGAGATCATCGGCGCCCAGCGGCCGGGCCTGCGGCTGCTGATCGCCGGGCCCGGCGACGCCGAGGAGGTCACCGAGAAGGTCCCGGGCCCGCTGCGGGACCGCGTCGTGCTGCTCGGGCAGGTCAGCGAGCCGGTGAAGGTGCAGGTGTATCACTCGGTCGACGTGTTCTGCGCGCCGAACACCGGCGGCGAGAGCTTCGGCATCGTCCTGGCCGAGGCGATGGCCGCCGGGGCCCCGATCGTGGCCAGTGACCTGGACGCGTTCCGCCGGGTGCTCCGCGGCGGCCGGGCCGGCGAGCTGTTCGCCAACGGCGATCCCCAGGACCTCGCGGCCGCGATCGGCCGGCTGCTGGACGACCCGAAGCGCCGGGCCGAGCTGTCGGCCGCGGCCTTCGCCGCCGTCCGTGATTACGACTGGTCCACGATCGCCCGCGACGTGGTGAAGGTCTATGACGCGGTGCGGCCAGCCGGCCCGGTCGCGCCCGCCAGGCCCGGCGGTGGCTCGTGACCCTGGCCATCAGCCTCATCATCATCGCCGCGCTCGCGATCAGCGGGGTCTATGTGTCCTGGCGGGCCGGCCGCCTTGACCGGCTGCATACCAGGGTCGAGACCGCCCGCGCGGCCCTGGACGCCGCGCTGGTCAGGCGCAGTTCGGTGGTGCTGGAGATCGCGTCGTCCGAGCTGCTCGACCCGGCCTCGCGGGTGCTGCTGGCCGACCTGGCCCACGAGGCCCGCTCGGCGGCGGCCGGCGACCGTGAGCAGGCCGAGAGCGAGCTGACCAAGGCGCTGCGGACCATCTTCGGCCAGCCTGGCGCGCGCGCGTCGATGGAATCGGTGGACGGCGCCGACGAGATGATCGGCGAGCTGGAGTCGACGGCCCAGCAGGTGTTCATCGCGCGGAGGTTCTACAACGACGCGGTCGCGGTGACGATCGCCGCCCGGCGGCTCTGGCTCGCGCGGGTGCTCCGGCTGGCCGGGGGCGCGCCGATGCCGGAGTTCTTCGAGATCGACGATTCGCTGGCTCCGCCCGGCATGGGCGAGCAGGGCACGGACATGCAGCACCTGGCGGGCTGACCGGCAGTTCAGCGGATGCCGGGGGACCGCCTACCATAGAGACATCAGAGGTATCGCGGCTGCCGGGCCCGGCGCTGCCGATGACAGAACGCCGTGAAGAAGTGAGGATCCCGTGTCAGTCCATGGCTCCACCGACCGTCCCGCCACCAGCGCCGCGACGGATGCTCAGGCCACCGGCACCCAGCGGGTGAAGCGGGGGATGGCGGACATGCTCAAGGGCGGCGTGATCATGGACGTGGTCACGCCCGAGCAGGCCAAGATCGCCGAGGACGCGGGCGCCGTGGCCGTGATGGCGCTCGAGCGGGTGCCGGCCGACATCAGGGCCCAGGGCGGCGTGGCCAGGATGAGCGACCCCGACATGATCGACGGCATCATGGCCGCGGTGTCGATCCCGGTCATGGCCAAGTGCCGGATCGGCCACTTCGCCGAGGCCCAGGTGCTGCAGGCGATCGGGGTCGACTACATCGACGAGTCCGAGGTGCTGACCCCGGCCGACGAGGCCCACCACGTGGACAAGTGGGCGTTCACGGTGCCGTTCGTGTGCGGGGCGACCAACCTGGGCGAGGCGCTGCGCCGGATCGCCGAGGGCGCCGCGATGATCAGGTCCAAGGGCGAGGCAGGCACCGGCAACGTGGTCGAGGCGACCCGGCACATGCGCAACATCAGGGCCGACATCCGGCGGCTGGCCGGGCTGTCGCCCGAGGAGCTGTTCAGCGCGGCCAAGGACCTGCAGGCGCCGTACGAGATCGTGGCCGAGGTGGCCGCGGCCGGCCAGCTGCCAGTCGTGCTGTTCACCGCGGGCGGCCTGGCCACGCCGGCCGACGCGGCCATGATGATGCAGCTCGGCGCGGACGGCGTATTCGTGGGCTCCGGCATCTTCAAGTCGGGCGACCCGGCCGCCCGGGCCGCCGCGATCGTCAATGCGACCACGTTCCACGACGACCCCGATGTGCTGGCCAAGGTGTCCAGGGGCCTGGGCGAGGCAATGGGCGGCATCAACCTGGACACGCTGCCGCCCGAGCAGCACTACGCCGGCCGCGGC
>JBPCKO010000034.1:0-52050 GCA_051004215.1 Streptosporangiaceae bacterium
CCCGCCGCCGATCCCGCCGCCCGGGCCGCCGGCCACAGCGACCGCGCTCGGCGCAGCGCCGCTCCGCCTGCCGAGCCACAGGAAGACCGTCAGCGCCACGATGATGATCGAGATCCCGAGCCCGAGGAACAGCACCTCCTGTTCGTCGTGCGACTCCACGGTGCGGTCCACGAATGTGATCGCGACGACCAGGACAAGCATGGACACGACCCGGGCCTTGAGGTCCTCCAGGTCGTGCATCCGCAGCCAGCGCGGCAGGCGGTACTGGTTTCCGGGCGCCCTGACGATGAACAGCTCGTAGAAGCCGAATGCCGACACCATCAGGGTTGCGCCGACCAGGAACGTGTCCATCACGATCAGGAACACGCCGAGCCGGCCGCCGACCTGGGCGGGCTCTCCGATCAGCCCGGTTGCGGAACGCACCAGGATGTCGGTCCCGTAGATGAATGAGGCGGCCGCATCGACAGCAGAAACAGTACCGGAATGAGCGCGAGCAGCCGGGTGAGGGACAGGAACCGCTCGAACCCCGCCTGCACTGCGCCCACTGGCTCGCTGCCGTTGGCCGGCTGTCCGGGCCCGGCCGGGCCCGGACGCGCGTCTTCGGTGCCCGGCTCCCCGTTCACAACGGCAAATCTACCCAGCCTGCGCAACGGGCACGCGCGGGTGGCCGGCCGGGCTCGCGCGCCCCTTGGCTCGCTGGCCGGCTGATCGGCCGCAGGGTGGATGTCGTGGCGTTACGGCCCGTATTTAAGAATGACCGAGCCCTTCGTGGTGCCGAAGACCGGGCTCAGCTGACCGACGGCAATCACCGATCGGGTGCCCGGGATCAGGTGCATGGCGCTCAGGGCAATCGGGCCAAACGGGCTCGCGGGCAGGCTGTACCGGGTCCATTTACCGCCGGAGTAGTGCTCGAGGAAGTACTTCCGGCTGGAGGTTCCGGCCGAATAGGCCTCCAGCCACAGCCCGCCGTGCCCGTCGGAGGCGATCGGGCCGGCCAGCTCAGCCTTGGGCAGCATGCCGGTGATCCGGCCCCAGCCCCGGCCCTTCCAGTGCAGCAGGATGATCGACCCGCTGAGCTGGTTGTTGTTCGCGGTCGCCCAGACGTTCACCGGCGATTCGGCCAGGATCTGCTCGGCGTCGAGGCTCTGATTGCTCGGCACCAGATTGGCCGGGATGCCGACGGTGACCCAATGGTGGCCGTCATAGTGCAGGGTCGTGTCCCGCTTCAGCGTTGGGTTGTAGGCCCAGGACCAGATGTTGCCAGGTCCCGATGCGCTCTCCAGCTCGACGGAGCTGCCGCCGTCGGGCTCAGCGGGCAGCACGGTCGCGGTCCAGGCTGACCCGTTGTAGTGGCTGGCGAAGTCCTGGCTGGTCGTGAAGTCGTGGCTGAAGGCCCAGGCGTTCTTTGGCCCGGTTGTGACCACCCCGGACGGCTGGACGTCGTCGGTTCCGACGGCCAGCGACTTCGTTACCCACCCGGTGCTGGTCAGCCGGGCGACCAGCGGCTCGTTGGCCAGGCCGGCCCAGACGTTGGAGGTCGACGTCGCGCTGAGGTTCGTCACGAAGGCCCCGGTCGAACCGGGCAGGCTGGCCTGGGTCCAGGTTCCGCCGGCGAGGTGATACACCACCGGCAGCTGCGCGGGCGAGGAACCGCCGGCGCGGGCCGACCGGTTCGCGAAACCGGTGACGTCGAGGAGGCTGAGGTTCTTGGTCGCGAAGGTCCTGGTAATCCGCCAGCCGGTGTTCGCGGCCGGATGCGAGGCGGCTCGGGCCGGCGGAGCTGCCTGGGCAGCGGGCGCAACCATCGCGATGGCCGCCACGACCGGCACAGCGACGGCCGCCGCCCGCCGGATAATGACCGATGAGAACCGGTATGTCACGGGCGTCCCCTTGGGTGCGTGCGCCGCGCCCGTTCCCGTTCGCGAGGAAGGGGCGTATTTGTGTCCCGAATATCTAACCACGCGCCGGGCCCGGATCAGCGACACAAGGCGCAGACATGACAGCGCCCCCGGGAGCATCTGCTCGCGAGGGCGTGCCTGCGCCGGTGTGAGGTCGCCTCTCGGCGAAAGGCTCAACGCGGCTCCAGCCGAACGGTACCCCGCGAAGGCAGTGGTGTAGGCCCGGGGGACACAGCACACCGACGGAGACTGTAACGAGCGGGGCTGCTGGGGTATTCCAGTCTCGCGGGCTGCTTTCCCGCGGGTGCCGCCTGGCGGCCAGGGCAGGACCCGATTTGCCGGGTTCTCCGGTACTCGGAGCGGGTCTAGGCTATGCAGTGAGGTCCGGTTAAGAGGAGCGGCGTGGTAGCCAACAGGTCGGCCATCGGCTGCATTGGGGTCGTGACCATCGCCACCAGGGGCCAGTCGGGCCCCGGCGAGGTTCTGGTCAAGATCCGCGGCGGCTCGGAAGCCTTCATCGCCTGGTCGCCCGAGCCGCTGGCCAAGGGAACGACAGTCCTCGTGATCGAGGAACGCGGCTCCCGCACGGTCGACGTGAGTGCGTGGACCGACCCGCTTGACCTTACCGAATCAGGACCCTGACCGCGGCGTGGACCGCGGTCATCCGTACCCCAGTTGGAGATGACAATGCTCGGCTATCGAGTCCCTCGGCCCGACGAGGCCATGCTGATATCGGGCGGCAAGTACGGCAAGAACGGAGCGCCGTTCCGGGTCGTGACCGGTCACGGCGCGCTCGTGCTCCCGTTCGTCAGGAAGGCAAACTTCCTGACCTTGTCGATGTGCGAGTCCGAGGTCTCCGAGCAGTGCGTCACCAAGCAGGGCATCGCGCTGAACGTGCGCGCCGTGATCGCGTTCAAGGTCGGTAACGACGAAGAGAGCATCGTGAACGCCGGCCAGCGGTTCCTGTCCGACCAGGACCAGATGTCGACCTTGACCGGCCGGATCTTCGCCGGTCACCTGCGCTCGATCATCGGCTCGATGACGGTCGAGGAAATCGTGACCGAGCGGCAGAAGCTCGCCACCGAGGTGCTGGACGGATCCAAGGCCGAGATGGCCAAGATCGGCCTGACCGTCGACTCGCTGCAGATCCAGTCCATCGACGACATGAACACCGGCTACATCGACGCCATGGCCGCGCCGCACAACGCCGCCATCCAGCGGCAGGCCCAGATCGCGCAGGCGCAGGCCAACCAGGCCTCCGCCGAAGCCCAGCAGCAGTCGCAGCGGGCCCAGGCCGAGTACGCCAGGAAGACCGCGGTCGTGCAGGCGCAGTACAAGGCCGAGGTGGACAAGGCGCAAGCGCAGGCGGCCCAGGCCGGGCCGCTGGCTCAGGCCCAGTCCCAGATGGAAGTGCTCTCGGCCCAGGCCGAGCTGGCCAATCGACAGGCCGAGTTGCGCGAACGCCAGCTCGTGGCCGAGGTGATCAAGCCGGCCGAGGCCGAGTCGCAGAAGGTCCAGATCCTGGCTAAGGCCGACGCCCAGCGCGTGACCCTGCAGGCCGAGGCGGCGGCGTCGCACAACCGGGTCGCGCTGGACCGGATGCTGATCGAACAGCTGCCCCAGATCGTCCGCGAGGCCGCGAACGGGCTGGCCGGCGCCAACGTGAGCGTGCTGAACGGCGCCGAGGGGCTGAGCGAGCTCGCCTCCGGCCTGGTGGCTCAGGGCATGACCATCTTCGACGCGGTCAAGCGCGGGATGAACGGCGAGACCGGCGAGACCGGCGAGGACGCCTCGGTCACGCCGCTGCCGATCACCGACCGGCCGGGCGGCGATCGCAACGGCGGCCCTGGCGCCCGCTATTAGGCCGGTGCCGCCGACCGAGACCGCGATCGCGTCGGTCCGCGCCTTCGACGTGACGTTCGCGCGGGTCGCCTGGTTCGGGCCGCACGTCGTCTGGCTCGCGCCGGACCCGGGCGCCCCGTTCCGCGCGCTGACGCAGGCCGGGGCCGGGAGTTTCCCGGCTATCCGCCGTACGGAGGCGCCTTCGACGAGGTCGTGCCGCACCTGACCATCGGCATGGGCCTGCCTGCGGCTGAGCTGGCTGAGGCCGGGCAGGCGGTCGAGTCCGCGCTCCCGGTCCGGTCTCGGGTCACCGAGGTCACGCTCATGCACGAGACGCTCGAACCTGGATCCTGGCGGGTCGTCGCCGGGTTCCCGCTGGCCGGCGACGGGGACTGACCTGGGCCGGCCTGCTCCGCGCAGGCGGCCGCGGCCGGATTACCGGCCCGGCTGGCGACCTGTTTCCGTGAGCCGGACCGCGGCCCGCCGCCTGGCCGGGTCGGCCAGGGCCGCCGTGAGCTGGTCGAGCGAGTGGACCGTGTGGCCGCTGATCACGGCGTCGCAGTGCGGCCAGGCGGCCGCCATCCCGCCGGCCAGCGGCTGGTACCCGGCGCTCTTGGTCCGCGGGTTGACCCAGACGATCCGGAACGCGACCAGCGAGAGCCGCTCCATCTCCCGCCTGACCAGGTCTGGGTCGCCGGTCTCCCAGCCGTCGGAGATGATCACGACGACCGCGCCGCGGGCCATGCCGCGGCGCCCGTAATGGTCGTTGAAGTCCTTCAGGGCCGCGCCGATCTTGGTCCCGCCCAGCCAGTCGGGTGCGGTCTGGCCGGCCCGCTGCAGGGCCAGCCCGGGTAGCGTCCGGCCGAGCACCGGGGTTAGCCTGGTCAGCCGGGTCGCGAAGGTGAAGACCTCGGCGCTGGCCCCGCCCGCGGCGCAGTACAGCAACTGCAGCATCGCCCGGGCATACGGCTCCATCGAGCCGGAGATGTCGCAGAGCACGACCAGCCGCCGGTTCCGCCGCGCGGGCGTGCGGCCGATCAGCCGGAACGCATCCCCGCCGGTTCGCCTGGCCTGGCGCAGGGTCGCCCGCATGTCGATGCGCCGGCCGCCCGAGCGGCGCCGCTGCCGCCTGGACACCCGCTCGGGCACGGCCAGGGTCAGATTGCGCATCAGCACCGCGACCGACATCAGCTCCGCCTCGGTCAGGTCGGCGAAGTCCTTGCTCGCCAGCCGCTCGGCGGCCGTGCCCAGGTACCGGTTCTCGGCGTCCGGGTCCTCGTCGGTGTCCTCGTCCGCGCCGGGCTCGCCGTCGGCGGTGGCGGTCTGGCTGTCCCGCGGGTCGAAGGCGTGCTCGCGGGCGGCCTGGGCGGCTGCGGCCAGCAGGTGCTCGGGGGACGACTCGGGCAAGACGCCGAGATCACCATCCCCTGGCGGTCCCGGCGAGCCGGCGTCGTTCTCGCCGCCGAGAGCGCCGAAGACCTGCTCGAAGATTGCTCGCAGGATCAGGACCTGGTCCTTGCTGGACACCAGCGTGGTGAGCGCGCACAGGTACAGCGCGCGCGGCGTCACCGGCCTGGCCACCGTGACCGCGGCGGCGAACCGCTCGCACCGGCCAGGGCCGACCGGCAGGCCGGCCTCGCGCAGCGCGGCCCCGAACCGGGCGCTGACCTCGGCCAGGTCGGTGACCGGCAGATCGTCACCAGCGCCCGCGGCGGTCCCGGCGCCCGCCCCGGCGGCCCCGGCCGGTCCGGGATCAGCCATCCTGGCCGGTCCGGGAGCAGCTAGCCCGGCCGGGCCGGGATCAGCCATCCCGGCCGATCAGGGCGGCGAACCCGGTCCGGCGCACCGCGGTGATGTCCTCGGCGTACTTGAGCACGGCTCCGGCGGTGCGTTCCGCCGCGGCGGCATCCAGTTCGCCCGCGCCGAGCACGTGCAGGGCGTTGGCCCAGCTGATCGCCTCCGCGATGCCGGGCGGCTTGGCCAGGTCGAACCGCCGCAGCCGGGCCACGCCGACCGCCACCTGCTCGGTCAGCGACTGCCCGGCCTGCGGCACCCGCCGCCGGATGATCGCCGCGACCCTGGTCACGTCCGGGTAGTCGATCCAGTGATACAGGCACCGCCGCTTCAGCGCGTCGTGCAGGTCCCTGGTGCGGTTCGAGGTCAGCACCACGACCGGCGGGTAGGCCGCCCGCCTGGTGCCCAGCTCGGGGATGGTCACCGCGGCCTCGGCCAGCAGCTCGAACAGGAAGGCCTCGAACTCGTCGTCCCCCCGGTCCACCTCGTCGATAAGCAACACGGCCGGGCGAGGGCCCGGGTGGTCGAGCGCGGCCAGCAGCGGGCGCTCAAGCAGATACTCATCGCTGAACAGGTCGGCCTCGCGCGGGGTCTCGCCCCGGGCCTCGGCCAGCCGGATGGCCAGCAGCTGGCGCGGATAATTCCACTCGTACAGCGCTTCGGCGGAGGTCAGCCCCTCGTAGCACTGCAGCCGGATCAGCGGGGTGTCCAGCACGCTGGACAGGGCCTTGGCGGCCTCGGTCTTGCCGACGCCCGGCTCGCCCTCGAGCAAGATTGGCTGGCCCATCCTGGCCGCCAGGAACAGGGCCGTCGCCAGCGGCTCATCGGCCAGGTAGCTCGCCTCGTCCAGCGCGCCGATCAGCGCCGTGACGTCGGGAAGCTGCTCGGAAAGGTCGCTCATCGGCGCCCCGGCCTCCTTCGCTGGGTAGGAAACGCTCTCGTCCATCATGCGGCAGCGGCGGGGCTGCCCGGGCACGAGGCCGGCCGCGCGGGCCCAGTCCGCCCTCGCCGCCCAGGCTGCCCTCGGTCAGTCGGGCAGGGTCAGGTCGCTGCGCAACGGCCGGCCATGGATCGCGCACCAGACGGCGGCCGGCGTGAGCGGCATGTCGGCGTGCCGGACCCCGAGCGGGGCAAGCGCGTCAAGAACGGAATTCACCACCGCGGCAGGCGATCCGACCGTGGCCGACTCGCCGATGCCCTTGGCCCCGACCGGGTGGTGCGGCGACGGCGTCACGGTCATGCCGAGCTCCCAGGACGGGCATTCGACCGCGGTCGGCAGCAGGTAGTCCATGAACGAACCGCCCAGGCAGTTGCCGTCCCGGTCGAACGTGATCGCCTGGCCCGCTCGCGAGCCTTGCGCGCGGCCACGACGGCGGCCGCGCCGGAGACGGCGGTCGACCGCGAGCCGTAGGTCCCGAGCCCGAACGGCGTGCGGTCGGTGTCGCCGTGCACCACCTCGACGTCGTCGGGCGACAGGCCGAGCTCGGCCGCGACGAGCTGGGCGAAGGTGGGCTCGTGGCCCTGCCCCTGGGACTGGCAGGACACGCTCAGCACGGCCGCCCCGGTGGGGTGGATCCGCAGGTCGGCGCCGTCGGCCATGCCGAGGCCGAGGATGTCCATCTGCTTGCGCGGTCCCGCCCCCACCCCTTCGGTGAAGAAACTGATCCCGATGCCATGTACTCGCCGCGCGCCCGCCTGCTCCTTTGTTCGGTCCGCAACTCCTCATATCCCGCGATGTCCATGGCCAGCCGCATGGCCCGGGGGTAATTGCCAGAGTCGTAGGTCCAGCCGGTCGCGCAGGTGTAAGGAAACTGCTCGGGCCGCAGCAAGTTCTTCATCCGCAGCTCGGCCGGGTCCATCCCGAGTTCGCGGGCCAGCAGGTCAACCAGCCGCTCGATCAGGTACACCGCCTCGGTGATGCGGAACGAGCAGGAGTATGCGACCCCGCCCGGCGCCTTGTTCGTGTACACGCCGGTGACCTCGCAGTACGCGGCGCGCAGGTCGTAGGAACCGGTGAAGATATGGAAGAACCCGGCCGGGAACTTCGACGGCTGGGCGGCGCCGTTGAACGCGCCGTGGTCGGCGAGCACCCGGGCGCGGACCCCCAGGATGGTGCCGTCGCTGGTCGCCGCGATCTCGCCGTGCATGTGATAGTCCCTGGCGAAGGACGTGGACATCAGGTTCTCTGACCGGTCCTCCACCCACTTCACCGGCTGGCCGGTGATCATCGCCGCGACAATCGCGCAGACATAGCCCGGGTAGATCGGCACCTTGTTTCCGAAGCCGCCGCCCACGTCGGGCGAGATCACCCGGATCTTGTGCTCGGGCAGGCCGGTCATCAGGGCGTACAGCGTCCGGTGGGCGTGCGGGGCCTGCGTCGTCGCCCAGACGGTGAGCCGGCCGCTTACCTGGTCCAGGCGGGCGATCACGCCGCAGGTCTCCAGCGGAGCCGGATGCACGCGCGGGTACAGCATGTCCTGGCTGACCGTCACGTCGGCCGAGGCGAACACCGCGTCGGCCGCCGCGCGATCTCCGGCTGACCAGTCGAAGATCTTGTTGTCGGTCCGCCCGGCCAGGTCGTCCCTGATCACCGGGGCGCCGGGTTCGAGCGCCCGGGTGGCGTCGACGATGGCGGGCAGCGGTTCGTACTCGACGCTGATCAGCTCGAGCGCGTCCCTGGCCGCGTACCGGTCGGACGCGACCACGAACGCGACCTCCTGCCCCTGGAACCTGACCTTGTCGGTGGCCAGCACGGCCTGCAGGTCGGCGCTCAGGGTGGGCATCCAGGCCAGGTCGCGGGCGGCGAGGGTCTCGCCGGTGATCACCGCCTTGACCCGCGGATGCGCCTGGGCCGCGGCCGTGTCGACCGAGACGATCCTGGCGTGCGCGAGCGGGCTGCGCAAGATCGCGCCGTGCAGCATGCCGGGCAGCGAGATGTCGTCCACGAACGTGCCGAGGCCGCGCAGGAACCTGGGATCCTCCTTGCGCGGCACGGAACCGTAGCCCTGTTCTGGCCGGCTGTCGCTAGCCGTCACCCGGTCGCACCTCCCCGTGCACGCGGTCCGTGCATGCGGCAGCCTCGTGCGCGCCGGCCTCGTGCGCGCCGGCCTCGTGCGCGCCTGCCTTGTGCGCAGCGGCCCAGCGCACCGACCTGACGATGTTCTCGTAGCCGGTGCACCGGCAGATCTGGCCGGAGATCGCCTCCCTGATCTCCTGCTCTGACGGGTCGGGTTTGCGGTCGAGCAGCCACCGCGCGGTCATGGCGGGCGTGCAGAATCCGCACTGCAAGCCGTGGCACCGGGCGAACCCCTGCTGCACGGGATCGAGTTCGCCGGCTGGCCCGGTCATTCCTTCGACCGTGCGCACCCGGCGCCCGTCGGCCATGACCGCCAGCACCGTGCAGGACTTCACCGGCTGGCCGTCGAGCCAGACCACGCAGGCGCCGCAGTTAGAGGTGTCACAGCCCCAGTGCGAGCCGGTCAGCCCGATCTCGTCCCTGATGAAGTGAATGAGCAGCAGCCGCGGCTCGACGACCCGGCTGTACTCGGCGTCGTTGACCGTGATCGTCACCTGCACGTCAGCCGCCTGCCGCGCGGGCGGCGGCGAGGGCCAGGGCCCTGGTCGTCGGCTCGCTGGCGAGGTGCCGCTTGTACACGGCCGGCCCGCGCTGATCGGATGCCGGCCGGCAGTGCTCGGCGGCGATCTCCCCGGCCCGGGCGAAGTTCGCCCCCGTGGCGGGCTTCCCGCGCAGGAACTCCTCGGCCGCGGTCGCGCAGAAGTGCGCCGCCCCGACCGCGGTCAGGCCGATCCCGGCGTCGGCGATCAGCAGGCCGCCGGGGTCAGGACGGCCGGCGCTGCCGCTTGGGTCCGGACGGCCGGCCCTGTCGCCGCGACCACCCGCCCCGCGGGTACCGCCGGCCCGGGCCGTCCCTTCCAGCCACAAGGCCGCGCCCGCCGCGCCCACCGGCCAGTCGCCGACCCGGCGCCCGACCTTCTGGTACGCGCTGCCGCAGCCGGGGCGGACCGGGATCCTGATCTCGGTCAGCAGCTCGCCGGGCCCGACGACCGTCTCGTACGGGCCGGTGTGGAAGTCCCTGGCCGACACGGTCCAGCTGCCGGCCAGGTTCCTGATCACCATCGTGGCCTTCAGCGCGGCGAATGCGGCCGACAGGTCCTCGGAAGGATCGGCCTGGCACAGCGAGCCGCCGACGGTGCCCCACAGCCGCACGATCGGGTCCGCGATCACCCGCTCGGCGTCATGCAGGATCGCGAAATGCTCGCCCGCGAGTGCCGAGTCGAGCAGGCCGGCGTGCCGCGTCATCGCCCCGATGCACAATTCGCCGCCGGTCACCCGGAGATGGGCGATGTCGGTCAGGCCGTTGATGTCGATCAGCGTCTCCGGCTGGGCCAGCCGCAGCTTCATCATCGGGATCAGGCTGTGGCCGCCGGCCAGCACCCTGGCTTCTGGGCCGAACCTGGCTAGCAAGGTGAGCGCGTGTTCCACGCTGGCCGCCCGCTCGTACTCGACGTACGCAGGAACCTGCATGCGGCCTCCCCGTGCAGTTGCCCAGCGTGAGCAGTGTACGAGCACGGTTCGCCGGGCCAGGAGTCCCGCCGCGGCCCTCGCTGGCCCCGGGCCCGCTGGGCCAGCCCGGACCTGGACCGGCCGAGGCCCCGCGGCCTGCGTGATAATTGAGACAGATATGACTCTCACCCAGCTCAATGCGTTCGTCCTGGTGGCCAGGCTCGGCTCGGTCACGGCCGCCGCCAACGCGCTGGGGGTCAGCGAGCCGGCCGTCTCGCAGGCGCTGTCCGCGCTGCGGGCGCACCTCGGCGATCAGCTCATCACCCGCGGGCCGGCCGGGATGACGCTCACCGCGGGCGGGTCCCGCCTGCTGGCGACCGCCTCGCAGATCGTCGTGCTCGGGGCCGAGGCCCATGCCGCGGTCCGGGCCGCGCAAGGCGCGCCGGAGCAGCTGCGGGTGGTCGCCACGCCGACCGTAGCCGAGTTCGTGATCGTGCCGCTGATCGAGGCCTTCACCAAGCGGTTCGCGGGCAGCGTGGAGGTGTCGACCGGCGTCGCGGCGAGCAAGGAGATGCCGGTCCTGGTCGGCAACCGGCTCGCCGATGCCGCGTTCGGGCCCAGCGTGCCTGCCGACCCCGTGCTGCCGATCGTCAGCGAGCCGATCTTCAAGTACCGCCTGGTCGTCGTGGCCGCGGGCAACGCCAGGCCGCGTGGCAGCTTCCGCCAGTGGCGCTGGCTGGTCGATCCGTCCGCGACCGATCCCGGCAGTGATGTCGGCCAGTACCTCGCGGCGCTGCGGATCCCTGAAGACCGGATCGGCGTGTGCTCGAGCCAGACCGCCGCGTGGGCGGCCGCCGCCGATGGCGGCGGCGTCTCGCTCGCGGTCGAGCACCTGGTCGGGCAGCAGTTGCGGCGCGGTGAGCTGTCGCTGGTCGAGGTGCCGGGCCCGGCCGTCGAGGCGTGCTGGCACGTGACGATGCTGGACCGCCAGCAGCGCAGCACCGTGGCCAGCTCGCTGCGGCGGTTCCTGTCCACGCCCGAGGCGATGCGGCTGATGCGGGCCCCGGCGGCCGGCGTGCCGCCGTCCAGATTCCGGCCTCCGGTCTACGTCACCATCTGGAGCTGACCGCTCAGCCGAAACGGGAGATCCAGGCGCCGGCGACGGCCTGCAGGCGGTCGGCGTCGAGGCGGTAGACGTGTTCCCGGCCGCGCAGCGAGATGGTCACCAGGCCGGCCTTGGCCAGCACCTGAAGATGCTGCGAGATCGTCGGCCAGGAGTGGTCGAACCTGGACGCGATCGCGCCCGAGGCCATCTCGCCACCCCTCGCGTGCAGCACCGACACGATGGTGCGGCGGGACTGGTGGGCCAGCGCGCCGAAGACGGCATCGAGCGCGTCCAGGTCGGCCAGGTGCGGCGAGGGAGCCGTCACCCGGGCCGCCCGAGTCGATCGGCGAAATGACTTTCACCGGCCAGCCTGACCCGGTATGTGCAGATCACGGTTTCCTGAGCCACCTGGCTAATTGTTAGCCTATTGCCTCATCATTGTCAAGAACTGACCCCGCTAGCTGCGCAGATGCGGTTTTTGGGCCGCCCGAGGCCACTTAAGCAAGAACTTATTGGGAAGTTGCGGACCTATGCCGCGGGGTGTTTCATGGCGTGTGCTGCCACTACTACGGCAGCGCCGATGACGGGTGCCTGCCGGCCCGTTCCAGCACCGGGAGCGCGCATTGCGGATCGAGTCTGACGGGCATAGCAGCGGCAATCCCCGGCTGTACGAGCTGATCGAGCACGCACCCAAGACCGGCAAGAGCCCGACCGTCTGGGCCTGGCCCGAGCTGATCGACTACCTGAAGGTCGCCGGCCAGCCGGTGCCCGGTCCGTGGCCGCCGCACCAGGAGCCGCGGCCCAACCCGGAAGACGAGTCCCTGCCGGTGGCGATCCCCGACCCGGGCCCGCGGCCGGAAGCCGAGGCCGGCTGATCGGCCGGGCGCCGCGCACCAGCGACTGCCGCGAGCACGTGTCCTGAATATCCAGCCGGCCGGCGCCATGACCGGTCAGCACCCTGGAGGGCCGAATGTATCCGTCTCGGTTCCGCTACGAGGCACCGCGCTCGATCACCGAGGCGATCGCCCTGCTACGTGACGGTGGCGACGACGCCAAGGTGCTGGCCGGCGGCCAGAGCCTGGTACCGCTGATGAAGCTGCGGTTCGCCTCGCCCGAGCTGATCGTGGACATCAACAACCTGCCCGGGCTGGACTACCACCGGCAGGACCCGGACGGCACGATCAGGATCGGGGCGCTGTGTCGGCATGCCGACCTGGAGCGGTCGGAGCTGCTGAAGGCCAAGCAGCCGCTCATGGCATCGGCGGCGCCGCTGATCGCGGACCCGATCGTGCGCAACCGCGGCACCCTGGTCGGCTCCCTGTGCCACGCGGACCCGCAGGGCGACTGGGCGTCCGTGGTCACCGCGCTCGGCGGCTTCATCGTCGCCCGCGGCCCGGCTGGCCGCCGGACCATCCCGATCGCCGACTTCGTCACCGGCCCGTTCCAGAACGCGCTGGCCCCTGACGAAATCGCCGTGGAGGCGGTGATCCCGGCGGGCCAGGGCGCGCTCGGCGGCGGCTATCTGAAGCTGGAGCGCCGGGTAGGCGATTTCGCGACCGTCGGCGTCGCGGTCGCGACCGAGACCGCCGGCGGCAAGGTGACCAGGGCCGGCATCGCGCTGACCGGCGTCGGCGGGTCCACGATCAGCGCTACCGAGGCCGCCCAGTCGCTCGTCGGCCAGGCCCTCAGCGCGGAGCGCATCAGCGGCGCGGCCGACCTGGCCGCGCGGGCAGCCCAGCCGCGCACCGATCACCGCGGCAGCGCGGAGTACAAGCGGCACATGGTCCGCACGTTCGTGGTGCGGATCCTCACCCGGGGCGAGGACGGTGCGGTCCACGGCACCGCGGCCCCCGGCGACGGCCCTGCCACTGACTACCCGGCCAGCGGCGCAGAAAAGGCGGCCTGACGATGACGACGGTCTACGACGACCCGGGTGAGGCCACCTCTGACGTTCCGGTCAACCGGATCAGGTTCACGGTCAACGGCCAGAAGAAGATCGCCGAGGTCGAGCCGAGGTTGCTGCTGTCGCACCTGATCCGGCGCGGCCTCGGGCTGACCGGTACCCACGTGGGATGCGACACGACCAACTGCGGCGCGTGCACGGTGCTGGTGGACGGGCGGCCGGTCAAGTCCTGCACGATGCTCGCCGTCCAGGCCGACGGCCGGACGATCGAGACCATCGAGGGGCTGTCCGGGCCGAGTGAACTCCACCCGCTGCAAGAGGGCTTCAAGCAGGAGCACGGCCTGCAGTGCGGCTTCTGCACCCCCGGCATGATGATGGCCGCCAAGGCACTGCTCGCCGAGAACCCCGACCCCAGCGAGGAAGAGATTCGCTGGGCGCTGTCGGGCAACCTGTGCCGCTGCACCGGCTACCAGAACATCGTCAAGTCCGTGCTGTGGGCGGCGGCCAAGCTCAACCCGCAGAGCACGTCCTGAGCACCGAACGGGAGTCATGACAGTGTCGCAGGCGCTAGACGAGATCAAGATCGGCGGACTGGGCGCGAGCCGCAAGCGGGTCGAGGACGACCGCTTCATCCGCGGCAAGGGCAACTACACCGACGACATCACGCTGCCCGGGATGCTGCACATGGAGATCCTGCGCAGCCCGCTCGCGCACGCGCGGATTGTCTCGATCGACACCAGCAAGGCGTGGGAAATCCCCGGCGTGCATCTCGTCCTGACCGGCGAGATGATGGCGACCCGCAACCTGGCCTGGATGCCGACCCTGTCCTATGACACCCAGGCCGTGCTGGCGACCGACAAGGTCAGGTTCCAGGGCCAGGAGGTCGCCTGCGTGATCGCGGACGACCCGTACATCGCCAAGGACGCCTGCGAGGCCATCGACGTTACCTACGAGCCGCTGCCGGTCATCGTGAACCCGCACCAGGCGGTCGCCGACGGCGCCCCGGTGATCAGGGACGATAAGGAAAACCAGCCCGACAACGTCATCTTCAACTGGGAGGTCGGCGACAAGGCCGGCACCGACCGGGCGTTCGAGCAGGCCGACGTCGTCTCCCGGCTGAAGCTGCACTACCCGCGCTCGCACCCCAGCCCGATCGAGTGCTGCGGCTCCATCGCCGACTTCAACCGGGCCACGAGCAAGCTCACCGTCTACATGACCACGCAGGCCCCGCACATCATCAGGGCCGCGGTCGCGCTCGTCGCCGAGCTGCCCGAGCACATGATCAGGATCGTCTCGCCGGACATCGGCGGCGGATTCGGCAACAAGGTCCCGGTCTACCCGGGCTACGTCTGCTCGATCCTGGCCTCGATCCTGCTCGAGCGGCCGGTGAAATGGATCGAGGACAAGTCGGGGAACCTGATCTCCACCGGCTTCGCCCGCGACATCTATCTCGACGGCGAGATGGCGCTCCGCAAGGACGGCAAGATCCTGGCCGTGCGCATGCGGACCGACTCCGACCACGGGGCGTTCTTCGCCGACGCCCAGCCGAGCAAATTCAAGATCGGCCTGCTGCATTCGGCGTTCGCCTGCTACGACGTGCCGGTCGCGCACCTGACGACGCGGGGAACCTACAGCAACAAGGCGCCGGGCGGGGTCGCATACCGGTGCTCGTTCCGCGTCACCGAGGCGATGTTCTTCCAGGAGCGCATGGTCGCTGAGGCCGCGGTCGACCTGGACATCGACCCGGCCGAGTTCCGGCGGATGAACTTCGTGCGCGACGAGCAGTTCCCGCACCGGACCCCGTTCGGCTTCCTGCTCGACTCAGGCCAGTACGGCAAGTGCCTGGAGGTCGGCCTCCAGGCCGTCGGCTACGAGGACTTCCAGGCCAGGCAGGCGGAGGCCCGCAAGCGCGGCAAGCTGCTCGGGCTGGGCATCTCGACGATGACCGAGCCGCTCGGCGCGGGCAACAGCCGCGAGTACGACATCCTCGGCATTAAGATGTTCGACTCGGCCGAGCTCAAGGTCCACATGACCGGCAAGGCCATCCTGCGCACCGGGGCGAAATCGCAGGGCCAGGGCCACGAGACGACGTGGGCCCAGATCGTGGCCCACGAGCTCGGGCTGCCGGCCGAGGACGTGGTGGTCGAGGAAGGCGACACCGACACCGCGCCCTTCGGCATGGGGACCTACGCGTCCAGGAGCACTCCGGTGGCCGGGGCGGCCGTCTCGATGGCGGCCAGGAAGGTGCGGGCCAAGGCACGCAAGCTCGCCGCCCACCTGCTCGAGGTGTCCGAGGAAGACGTCGAGTGGGAGCTCGGCCGGTTCTACGTGCGCAGCGCGCCCGATCGCGGCGTGACGATCCAGGAATGCGCGATGGCGGCCTACGCCAACATGCCGGACGGCATGGAGCCCGGCCTGGAATTCACCTCCTTCTACGACCCGCCCAACCTCACCTGGCCGTTCGCCGTCTACATCGCCACCGTCGAGGTGGACCCCGAAACGGGCGTGTGGGACGTGCTGAACGTGGTCGCGGTCGATGACTGCGGGGTGCGGATCAACCCAATGATCGTCGAGGGCCAGATCATGGGCGGGCTGACCGAGGCCTACGCGATGGCCAACATGCAGTTCATCACCTTCGACGCCGACGGCAACTGCGTCGGCTCGAACTACATGGACTACCTGCTGCCGACGGCCTGGGAGACGCCGGGCTTCGAGCTGCACAGCGAGGTCGTCACGCCGTGCCCGCACCATCCGATCGGGGCCAAGGGGATCGGTGAGTGCGCCGCGGTCGGCGGCCCGGCCGCGTTCGTGAACGCGGTCATGGACGCGATCTCCGGCACCGGGGTGCGCAACATCGACATGCCGCTGCTGCCTGACCGGGTGTGGGAGGCGATCACCTACCGCCGGGACGTCTCAGGCGCGCCGCCGGTCAGGTCCGACGACGACGTGGCCCCCTCTTCGCCGGGCGGTGCGGCCGGGCCGGAGCTCGACCGGCCAGGGGCCTGACGTGGATGGCTGGCAGGTGATCGAGCAGGCCGCGGCACTCGCCAGGCGCGGCGAGGCGGTCGCGCTGGCGACCGTGGTGTGGCGGCAGCGACCCTCGTCAGGGCGGGCCGGCTCCCGGGCCATCATCACCGAGGCCGGCGACGTCCACGGCTGGATCGGCGGCGCCTGCGCCGAGCCCTCGGTCATCCGCCAGGCCCGTGAGGTCATCGCTGAGGGAACGCCGCGGCTGCTGCTGCTCGGCCCATCGGGCAAGTTCGGCGACGCGATACCGGACGGGATGACCGTCGTTCCGATCTCCTGCCAGAGCGAGGGCGCGCTCGAGGTCTACATCGAGCCCGTGCTGCCCGCCCCGCACCTGGTCGTCGTGGGCCGCTCGCCGATGGCCCAGCTGCTGGCCGACCTTTCCCGCGGCCTGGGCTGGCGGACCGATCTGCGGGACTGGACCGAATTCACGGCCGGCGACGCGGGCGAGCGCTCGATGATCGTGGTCGCCACCCAGGGACACGGCGACGAGGAAGCGATCGAGCAGGCCGTCGCGGCCAGGCCCGCCTACCTCGGGCTGGTCGGATCGCGCAAGCGCGGTACAGCCGTGCTGGGCTACCTGGCCGAGCGCGGCGTCGACCAGGATCAGCTGGACCGGGTCAGGGTCCCGGCCGGGCTGGACCTCGGCAAGACCGCGCACGCCGAAATCGCCGTCTCGATCCTGGCCGAGCTCGTCCAGCTGCGTTCCTCCGGCTCCCTACCGGCAAGCGGGACCGCGCCGAGCCGGGCCGGAAAGACAAACACCGATCCGGTCTGCGGGATGACGGTGGCGGCGGGCCAGGCCGGCCGGCCGATGGAGCACGACGGCGTCACCTATTACTTCTGCTGCGCGGGCTGCCGCAGCGAGTTCGAGTCCCAGCCCGCTACCTACGCACCGAAAGAGACGCGATGCTGATCAGCAACGACTTCGAGGTCGGGCCGCCGGTCGACAAGGTCTGGCAGTTCTTCGGCGACATCCCGCAAGTAGCGTCCTGCCTGCCCGGCGCCCAGCTGACCGACGAGCTGGCCGAGAACAAGTACGGCGGCACCGTCGCCGTCCGGATGGGCCCGGTCAAGCTGCAGTTCGCCGGAACCGCCGAGATCACCGAGCGGGACGACGCGGCGAAGCGGATCGTCGTCAACGCGTCCGGCGCCGAGCAGCGCGGCCGGGGCCAGGCCAGCATGGTCGTCACCGCGGTGCTCTCCGCGGCCGGGCGGGGAACCAGGGTCGCAGTGACCCAGGACCTGCAGCTAGCCGGCGCGGCGGCCCAGTACGGCCGGGGCATGATCTCCGACGTCACGTCGGTGCTGATGCGCGACTTCTCGGCCAACATGGCGAACCGGATCTCCGGCGGCGGGAGCGGGCAAGCCGCGGGTGCCGCCCCGGCGGGCGGCCTGGCGATCGGCCTGCGGGCGGCCCAGATGGCGCTGCGGCGGGTGTTTCGGCGGTTCTTCGTTCCGTATCAGGCCGCGAGCTGAGGAGGACGGGCATGGTCTGGTGGTGGATAGGTAACGCGGTCCTGCTGCTCGTGGTCCTCCCGGTCGTGGTCGCGCTGCTGAACCGGGTACTGGCCGCGCTGGAGCGGATCAGGGCGGCCAGCGACAACATCCTGGCCGGCGGGGGCGCGCTCGTCGGCGAGCTCGAGTGCGTGCCGGAAGGACTGGCCGCGACCGACGCCACCGTGAGCGCGGTCTCGGTCGGCGCCGTCAGGTACGCCGGATCCGTCGCGAAGCTACTGAGTTGACCGGGCGACCGGTGCACCGGAAGGAGAACAGGTCATGCCAGCTGCGGCCTGGGTCACGCTGATCGCGTCGGCCTTGATCATCGGCATTACCGCGGTAGGGCTGTTCCGCGTGAACTTTCATTTGCGGGCCATCCTGGCGACCCTGCGGCAGGTCACGGGCGGAGTGACCGCGGTCGCCGACCTGACCGCCAGCGTGCCGGACCGGCTGACGTCGGTCAACGCGAGCCTGAAGCCCGTCAGGGACTTCTGCGAGACCGTCTGAGCGGCGAGGGAGACGCGGAGATGAATAAGGGAGCCGTCGTGCTCGCCGCCGGGACCAGCCACTTCGGCTGGGTGCTCGGCTACACGATCGGGATCGTGATCGTGCTCGTCGTGGTCGCGCTGGTGGTGCCGATCCTGCTGCTCGCCCGGGCGATCGGCAAGGAGGCGCGGCTGATCGACGCCCAGCTGGTCAGGGCGGTGCACCACACCGGCGCGCTGGCCGGGCTGCGCACGACCATCGAGCACGCCACCATCATCATCGGCGGCCTGCAGCGCGGCCGCGCCAGGCTGGGAGGTTAGCCATGCCTGACCTGGCCATGAACTCGAGCGAGCACGCGTTGTGGGTCAGCGCGATCATCGTCGGCTTCGTCGTCGTGCTCGCCGTGGCGGCGCTGCTGAGCGTGCTGATCTACTTGATCAAGATCATTGACCGGCGGGTCGTGGAGGTCAGGGACACGCTGAAGGCCGCCTCCGCCAACACGGCCGACACGGTGCTGATCCCCCAGGTCGCCGGCGGAGTAGAGGCGGTGCTGGCCGAGGGCCTGGAGCACCATCTGTTCCTCGGCCGGGTGCTCGGAAAGGTGAAGTCATGACCGCGCTGGTCATCCTGACCGTCGTCGTGATCCTGCTGCTGATCGCGGGGCTGGCGCTGTACCTGTGGTGGGCCGGATCGCTGCTGAACCGGATCGCCGGCAACCTGGAGGAGAGCTTCGGCAGCGCGGCCGAGATCCTCGGCCACGCGAAGCTGATCGGTCCAGGCGTGGAGCACATCAACCGCACCGGCGGCGTGGTCGCCGGAGCGCTGCCGCTGCTGTACGGCATGGCCGAGGAGATCGTCACCGACGTGACGCCGCGGCCCGAACCCGCTCCGGCCCCCGAGCCGGCCAGGCCCGCGTCCGGCCGCCGGCGTTCCCGGCTGCTCGACGCGGTGGGATTCTCGCCCGACCAATAGCCCCCGTCCGGTGTCATAGGCGCGACGGCCCGAATCTCGCCATATAGCCGCTATGCCCGCAGGTGCTGCGTTAGCGTAGGTAACTGCGCCTGCCAGGGCCATCGCCGACCGACTAGGTGGGACCTTGCTGATCGTGGCGACGAGCAGACCCACTGAAGCCTAGTTCTGTCGTCGGCCCGCCAGGTCGGCGACACCGGCGGCGGGCGGCCAGCGACCGCAAGCGGGCACGCGACCGCAAGCGGGCAGTGGATGGAAGGGAGGGTCGGCTCCGTGCCAGGTGGGCATAGAGGGTCCGGCCGCCGCGACCCCCATCCCTATGACCAGGCTGATGGCCTGCAGACGCTCATGGATATGGCCGGGCCGGACGGGACCGGATACGGAACCTACGGGAGGGATGGCGACTATGAGCCCCGCCGTACGGGCCGGGATCGAGATAGCGGCGGCGGCGTCCGCGGTCATTACGGTGGCCTTCGTAGTCGTGGTCAGGCTCTTCTGGCGCCGCGAGAAGTCACTCCGGGAGCCCTGAGAGACAACTACGACATCCCCGTGGTGACCTTCAACCGGAAGGAAGCCAGGGGCCTGTTCCTGACCAGCATCGTCGTCGCGGCCTGGATCTCCTATCACCTCGGCTGGCAATCGCTCGCGCTGCTGGCCTGCGCGGCGCCGGGGGCGGCGTTCCGCGCCACGAACTACGTGCTGTCCTGGTTCGACAAGCCGGTCGCGGCGTCGCCGGAGGGCATGCGCAAGCTGGACCGGCTGCACGTCACCATCGCGGTGCCGGTCTACAACGAAGACGCCGGGCTGCTGGACCGCTGCATCTACGCGATGATGAACCAGACCAGGCCGCCCCAGCTGATCTGGATCGTCGACGACGGCTCCAAGACCGACTACACGGCGCTGGTCGACTACTGGGTCGGCACCTGGTCCAACGGCACCGAAATCCGGTGGACGCGCCAGCACAACCAGGGCAAGCGGCGGGCCCACGCGTATGTGTTCGAGCGCGTGCCCGAGGCCGACATCTTCGTGACGATCGACTCCGACACGACCGTTGAGTACCGGGCGATCGAGGAAGGCCTGAAGCCGTTCGGCGACCGCCAGGTCCAGTCGGTCGCCGGGATCGAGATTGGCTTCAATGCCTACGAGAACTTCCTGACCAGGCTGCAGTGCTCGCTGCAGCTGTACGCGCAGGCAGTCATCGGAGCGGCGTGGTCGGTGGTCGGCGACATGTACACGAACCGGGGCCCGTACGCGCTGTACCGGGCCGAGCTGATCCGCAAGTACCTGGCGGTCTACCGGGACGAGGTGTTCTTCGGCCGCCGGGTGATCCTCGGCGATGACTCGCTGCTCGCCCTCTGCGGGAGCACCGATGGCCGGGCCGTGCAGCAGCTCACCGCGGTCGGCCTCACGATGTGGCCGGAGACCTACGGCCACCACCTGCGGCAGCGGCTGCGCTGGGCCCGCGGCCGGGCGGTCAGGAACTTCTGGCGGATCAGGTACCGGCCAGTCCTGTCCTATTGCTGGTGGGTCACCGTGACCGGCATCCAGGGTTTCCTGACCTCGATCGTCCTGGTCGCCCTGCTGATCGTGACCTGGCCGCTCGGCGAGCCGGTGCTGGTCCGGACGATGATCGCCATGTTGTTGCTCTCGATACCGAACGGGCTGCGAACGCTCTGCTTCAAGCGCAGCGACGAGACGGTCATGGACCGCGTGATCCTGGTCCTGATCCGGCCGCTGTCGGCGCTCTGGTCCGGCATCGTGCTGGCCAGGATCCTGCGGACCTGGGGCACCGCGACCTTGCTCAAGCAAGGCTGGACTACCCGCCAGAACGGCGCCGAGATCGTCTTCAGCCCGTCCGCAGCTGGCGAAACCGATCCCGAGACGGTGTCCTCCGGCACCTTCGCGGCTTAGGTCCTGCCGCCTTGAGTTCACGGTTGGAGCGGTTCGAGCCGCTGAAGCAGCGATTCGCCGACGCCTGGGCCCTGTGGTCGATCCTGGCTGCCCAGGCCACCCTCACGCTCCCCTGGATGTGGCGCACCATCGCCTACACCAACGAGGCGCTGTACCTCGTTAACGCTCATCAAGGCTGGTCGGAGATGCGGGCGGATGCGTCCACCTATCCAGGCCTGCCGGTCATCTACCCGCCGCTCGCGGGCGCCCTGGACGGGGCCGGCAAATTCCTCACCGACACGACCGGCGGCCTCGTCGCGGCACGGCTGCTCTCTCTTGTGTTCATGCTGCTCGCGACGGCACTGATTTACCTGACTGGCGACCGGCTCTTCGGGCGCATATCAGGCGTGCTCGCGGCCCTGCTCTTCGCGGTCTGCGGCATAATCGTGCATCTCGGCGCCGCCGTGACCTTCGATCCTATGGCGCTCTGCCTGCTGGTCCTGGCTTTCTATGCCGCGGTAAAGATGCGCGACGGCGGGGTCAGGTGGCTGCTCATCTGCCCGCTCGCGCTCGCGGCGGCCAACGCCACCAAGTACGCCACCACGGCCTGGGATCCGCTCATCGTCGGCTCGATCGTCCTGTATGGCTGGAGCAAGGGCCGCGTCCAATCGCTGTTCCTGACCGTGTCCGTCGCCGTGACGACGGCGATCATCGATCTGGCGATCTTGATTCTCGGCGGCAATAAGCTGGCTCGCGGCATCGTGGACAATACCGTCTACCGCTCCTCGCAAGCCGGCCCGACTAGCTCGACGCTCAGCGTCCTCAGCCACGCGCTGCTGATGACCGGCCTGATCGTGCTGATCGCGGTCGCCGGAATCTGGGTAAGCGTCGTCAAGCGCATGCCGGCGACCGCGACCGCCTTCCTGTGCCTGCTCGTCCTGGCCGCGCTGATCGCCCCCGTCGATCAGGCAATTCTGCATCAGATCACGTCGCTCGATGAAAATATGGGCTTCGGCCTGCCGTTCGCGGCCCTCGCGGCTGGTTACGCCCTCGGGGCCTGGCGTCAGTGGCTTGGCTGGCAGCGGCATTGGGGCAAGATCGCCGCGACCACGGCTGCCGTGGTCACGGTCATCACCATGCTGATCGTCGGGCGGGTCGAGCGGGTGCAGTTCCGAGGCCCCGCGGTCCAGGTTGCGAGCGCGGTCTGGCCGGTCGTCCGGAGTCACTTCGTCCGGTATTCGCTGGTGCTCAACGATGGCCAGACCGTCACTGCGGAGTATTACCTGCCATCCATTCCAGCGGATGCGTGGCGGACCTTCTACCGAATTCCTTCCAATCACACCCGGCAGATGGTAAAAGCGGGCTGCTTCTCGGTCGTCATGCTCGACCCCGCGAAGTCCTATCCCACGCTGGTGGACGATTTGAAGTCCGCCGACTACCAGCAGCTGCCGACAGCCCCGGCCGCCAGCCAGCGGGTCGTGATCTGGAGCTTGTCGAAACCTCAGGTATATCGCCAGTCCAGGGATCACGGCCCGTGTCCGTGAACCTCAAGATCATTGCCTCGATGGCGATGCCAATCGTCACGGCCGCCGTGCTCGGCGGCGTCCTGGCCGGCACGCATCACACGTCATTGCCGTCGCTGGCCCCGCGGCCAAGCATCACGCCGCTGCCGCAGAATGCGCCGGTGATGGAGGCAGCGACGTGCGAGCGGGAACTCGGCAAGCAGTTCTCCGGCGTAGCGCTGACCCGGGTCTCCCCGGTTCAGGTGGATGACTTCACTCACCTGACGAAGTCGCCGGTCAGCATCGTCGAGTTCTACAGTTCTTTTCCGGCGAAATTCAACAAGCGCGGGGCGTCTGAGGCCGTATCTCTGCACGACATCCCGCTCATTCAGCTGAACCCGGGCACGCTCAACAGATATGCGCTCCGCAAGCTCGCCTCGGGGACCGACAACTCGAAGATCGTGGCCTACGCCGAAGCGGTGAAAGCGTTCAAGTTCTGCGTCGTGATTTCTTTTGGTCACGAGATGAACGGCTGGTGGTACCGGTGGGGGATGCCGTGGAACACGCCCGCTACGTTCATTAAGGCCTGGCGCAACATGCACCGCATCTTCGCGGCGGCAGGCGCCACCAACGTGATCTGGTCCTGGGATCCGTCGCACCAGTACACCGAGGTCACCGCCGGCAAGATCGCTTCCCCGGCGAGTAAGTGGTACCCCGGCAACGACTACGTCGACTGGATCGGACTTGACGGCTATCTATCGAAGGACAACAACGGGCGCCCACAGAGCTTCAACGAGATCTTCGGTCACCAGGTCTCTTATATCCGGCAAGTCGCACCGCACAAGCTGCTGTATCTCGCCGAGACTGGAGTGGCAGATACCGCGGCTGAGGTGACCCAGATCGATGGCCTTTTTAAGGGCATCAAGCAGGACAACATGGCCGGGCTGATCTGGTTCGAGCAGAACCGCAAGCAGAAGTGGAGCCTGACTGGCCGTATCCAGGCGATCAAGGCGTACAAACGTGGCGTGAGCGGGTTTCCGAAACCGCGCACAATCGATGTGCTGCAGCAGTGAGGCGCCGGACGTCGCTTGTCGTGGGCTGGACCGTCGCGGTCCTGGCGGTCGCGCCGTTCGCGGCCGCCTGGCTGACCTCGCACGACCCGGCGCCCGCCGCCGTCCGGCCCGACAGCGCGTCGCCGTCGGCGTCGCCTTCGAAGCGGGCGCTGGCGTACCCGCGCGTCAACCAGCCCTGCCAGGGCAAGATCCCCGAACCCTTCACCGGCATCGCGACCAGCGGTAATTTCGCCGCCAACGTGGCGTCGTTCCGCCGCTCCACCGGAGCGCACCTGCGGATCGTGGAGTTCTACAACCCCTTCCCCGGCCCGTTCCAGCGCGGTGCGGCGCAGGCGGCGGTCGCCCTGCACGCGCTGCCGCTGATCCAGCTCAACCCGCGGCGGATCAGCATGGCCGAGCTGGCTGCCGGTGCCTACGACAGCGACATCCGGGCCTACGCCGGGCAGGTCAGGGCGTTCGGCTGCAAGGTGCTGCTGTCCTTCGGCCATGAGATGAACGGCTGGTGGTATCCGTGGGGGATGCCCTACACCACGCCGAAGGTGTTCAAGGCGGCCTGGCGGCACCTGCACGATGTGTTCGCCCGCGAGCACGTGCATAACGTGCTCTGGTCGTGGGACCCAACCCACCAGTACTCGTTGTCCTCAGGGGGCAAGCGAGCTTATCCGGCCGGAACCTGGTTCCCCGGCAACAAGTACGTCGACTGGATCGGCATCGACGGCTACATCGGCGGCGGCCAGACGTTCAACGACGTGTTCCGGTATCAGCTGCGCGACCTGCGCCGGCTGACCCGCAAGCCGGTCTACCTGGCCGAGACCGGGGTCGGAGACGGCGCGGGCGCGCCCCGGCAGGTCGCGAACCTGTTCGGCGGGATCGTGCGCTGGCACCTGGCTGGCCTGGTGTGGTTCGACCTGAACAGGAAGAACTCCTGGTCGGTCGAGGGCCAGCCGGCCAAGGACCGCGCCTTCCGCCGTGCGCTCAGGCGCATCAGCAAGGCCGTGGCCTAGCTCCGGGCGCCCGCCGCTCAGGCCTGATCAGGCCCGCGCCTGGTGACCGAATTCGTGGTCGGTGCCTCGTAGGTCCCGATCCACTCGTCTTTCCAGGCCTGGTCGTACTGCTGGTCGTTGCAGCCTGGCCGGTAGACCGCGATCAGCTCGCGGCAGATCTGCTCCCGGTGCGGCTGGCCCCCGCCGGGAACCTCGTAGACGGCAATGTAGACCTTCCACTTGTCCCCGGCCCGGCGGGTCCAGCAGCCCGCGCGCGGGTGCCGGAACGGGAATTTAGCGGCCGACAGGTCATCGCTGTGATCGACGTAGCTGACCGCGTACCGGCCGGGCTTCGCCTCCGGCTCAGGCCGGTACATAATCACGAACACCGCCGGCCGGCCAGGTGCCGTCCACCCGGCCAGGAGTCGCGGACCCTCAAACGGGTAGCCGGCCGCCGAGCCCAGCCTGATCACGGTTCGCCCGCCTCGTCTTCGGCTTCGCTGACCGCCTCGGTCCTGACGACCTCGCCGGCGGGCAGCCCGGCCGCCGCGGCGGCGGCCAGGAACGTGCGGGTGGCTTCGGCGATCGCCTCCTTGTGCGAACCGGCCTGCACGATCAGCTGCGCCCCGTACCGGCTGGAGCCGATGCCGCTGGCAATCCCGTCGTACGCCGCCACCGCGTCGGCCAGCTCGACGATCTCCTCGCGGGTCAGCACCCGGTCGCCCTCGGCCTGAATGCCCACGCTCCATCGCGCCACGGCCGCCCCTTGCTGGTGAGGTCCTCGATCTGTGCCTAGCCCAGTGTAGGAACTAGCCCAGCGCAGGGAGCAGCGCGGCGAGCTCTTCCAGGCTGGCCAGGTCGTGACCGGACAGCAGCAGGTCGACGTGCGGTGCCGCGACCATCATGCCGAGCGTGCTGGGCCGGAACGCCTGGTCATCCCGCTTGTGCGGGTTCAGCCAGACGATCCGGTAGCTGAGCCTGGCCAGCCGTTCCATGGCCGCCGCCAGTACCGCGGGGTCGCCGCGATCCAGCCCGTCCGAGCAGATCACCACGATTCCGCCCCGGCACACCCCGCGCCGGCCCCAGACCCGCACGAAGGTGTCCAGGGACTCCCCGATCCTGGTGCCGCCTTCCCAGTCGAACACCGTCTGCGCGGCGCGGGCGAGGGCCTGATCGGGCCACCGCTGGTTGAGCTCGCGGGTGATCCTGGTCAGCCGGGTCCCGAAGCAGAACACCTCGACCCGGCCCGCGGCCCGGCGGGCCGAATACGCGAACTGCAGCAGGCTGCGCGAGTAGTCGGCCATCGAGCCGGACACGTCCAGGATCAGGATCAGCGCCCTGACCTTCACCTTGCGGTCGCGCCAGCGCAGCTCGCCGGGCTCGCCGTGCGCCCGCATCGCCGCCTTGACCATCCGGCGCAGGTCGGGCGCGGAACCCCGGCGGGCCGGCCAGGTCCGCCGGGTGCGCCGGCGCGGCGGCGTGAGCCGGAGCCTGGCCATGATCCGGCGCACCGCGGCCAGCTCTTCCGGCGTGCAGGCGGCGAACGCCTTGTGCCGCAGGGCCCGGGCATCGGAGGCCATCAGGCCCAGCTGGGCCAGCTCGTCGTCGCGCTCCTGTTCCCCCCGATCATTAGCCGGAACAACGAGCGCGGCGTAACTGTCGCGGTCCTCGGGCTGCGCGCTCAGCCGCAGAACCTCCGCGACGGCGTCCTCCGCCCCCAGGAAGAACTGCCGGAACACGCGGTCGTAAATCGCGATCTCATCCCGCCTGGTGATCAGGACGGCGCGCCCGGCCCAGTACAGGTCGGTCAGGTCGGACGGGTCCAGCTCGGTCATCGCGGCCGCGTAGGTGACCAGGTCGCCCGATCCGATCGCCAGCCCGGCGGCGCGCAGTTCGCGGCCGAACCGCACGAGCAGGCCCAGCACCGGGCCCGGCCCGTCGGTCCGCTCGGTTACCTGCCCCCGGGCCTGGTCAGGCACCGGCGGTGATGTCGCTCAGGCTGTCCCGCACCAGCTCGAGATCGTCGCGCTCCTTAACGACCGCGCCCAGGGTGTCGGCGGCCAGCTCGGTATCGAGGTCGGTGGCACCCAGGAAGCTCAGCATGCGCACCCAGTCGATGGTCTCGGCGACGCCCGGCGGCTTGGCTAGGTCCAGCTCGCGCAGCCGGTTGACCGCCGCGACCACCTTGCCGGTCAGGACCTGGTCCGCGCCCGGTTCCTTGAGCCGGACGATCTCGGCCTCGCGGTCGGCGGGCGGGTAGCCGATCCAGTGGTACAGGCAGCGGCGCTTCAGCGCGTCGTGCAGCTCCCTGGTCCGGTTCGAGGTCAGGATCACCAGCGGCGGGCTCGCCGCCTTGACCGTGCCGATCTCCGGGATCGTGATCTGGAAGTCCGACAGCAGCTCGAGCAGGAACGCCTCGAATTCGTCGTCGGCCCGGTCGACCTCGTCGATCAGCAGCACCGCCCGGTCGCCCGCCTTGACCGCGGCCAGCAGCGGTCGTTCGACCAGGAATTTCGGGCCGAATAGCTTGTCGACCGCCTCCGGATCGGCGGCCTGCTGCTCGGACAGCGCCCTGATCTGCAGCATCTGCCTGGCGTAGTCCCATTCGTAGAGCGCCTGGCTGGTGTCGATGCCCTCGTAGCACTGCAGCCTGATCATGCGCCGCGAGCAGATCGCGGCCAGCACCTTGGCAACCTCGGTCTTGCCTACTCCGACCTCGCCCTCGAGCAAGACGGGACGGTTCAGCCGGAGCGCGACGAATAGCGCGGTGGCCAGCCCGCGATCCGCCAGATAGCCGCCCTGATGCAGGGCCCCGGCCAGCTCGGCGACGGTTTCCGGACGATTCATCCGCGGCCTGGCGCTACCGGTCGCCCTGGTCCGCCGGCCCCATCACCAGGTCCAGGACGCTGCCAGGCCGGCGGCTGAGCTTGCCCTCGCGCCGCAGCGTCGCGCGCCAGGCTGTGCGAAGGTCGCCGCCGCCGGAGCCGGCGAGCGCGTCGAAGCCCACGTTCTGCATGTTCCGGCAGGACTTCGAGGGGCCGAGAAGATGCTCGAGTTCCTCGCTGGTCTGCCCGGACGCGGACCAGACCTCGCGGAGTACCTCGGCCGCGTCGTCTGTCTCCCGGTCCGCCCCGGCGGCCGCCGCCTGGCCGCGCTCGTCGCGGGCCTGCGGGTCACTGTCCCAGATGATCACCCGGTTCTCCTCCCGGCAGGGTCGGATCACTCTGCCCCGTCCGACTGTAGTTCGGTCGCCGATGCCCCGCGACCACGGATTAAGGCTTCCCTTATCCGGGATTGTCAGCGCTCGGGCGGCGTAATCCATTTCTCCTCCCGGGGCGGCTGGGCGGCGGCGAGAGCAGCGAGCGCGCTCTCCGGATCCCGTGCGTGCTGGATCAGCTCCCGGTTCGACGGCCTGAGCAGGCCAACCTGCACCATGTGGTCGAGCTGGCCGACGAGGTGGGCCCAGAAGCCGTCGACGTCGAGCAGGACGACGGGCTTGGCGTGCAGTCCGAGCTGGGACCAGGTCGTGACCTCGGCCAGTTCTTCCAGGGTGCCGAGACCGCCGGGCAGCGCGATGAAGCCGTCGGCCAGGTCGTACATGAGCTGCTTGCGCTCGTGCATGGAGCCGACCTGGTGCAGCGCGGTCAGCGACTCGTGCCCCACCTCGCGGCTGAACAGGCCGGCCGGAATGACCCCGGTGACCTGGCCGCCGGCGGCGAGCGCGGCATCCGCGACCGAGCCCATCAGCCCGACGGCGCCGCCGCCGTAGACCAGGCCGAGGCCGCGGCTGGCGATCAGCGTACCGAGGTCCTCGGCTGCGGCCGAGTACCGGGGATCGGGCGGCGTCGAGGAGCCGCAGAACACGCAGACCGAGGCGATAGCGACCATGGCGCGACCAACTTATCCCCTCCGCCGGTCGCGCCTGACCGCGGTGGCGGCGGCCCGCCAGGACCCAACCACGAAGCCGTCGCCGGCGTCCTAGCATGCAGACAGCCGCGCTGCGCGGCTCGACAGAAGGAACTCCGATGAGCTCAGCTCTGCACACCCTCAGGCGGCCGATCGCCGCCGTGGGGCTGGTAGCGGCCGTCGCGCTGGTGGCGGCCTGCTCGGCGTCGCCTTCGGCGGCGACCCCGCCGCAACCCAGCGGTTCCCCGGCCAGCAGCAGCAACCCGCCGGGCAGCCCGCCCGCCGCTAGCACGGCCCCGGCGACCAGTCCGGCGGCCACCACCCCGCCGGCCGCCCGGGGGCCGCAGCCGTGTGCGACCCGCGCGCTCCAGATCAAGCCGGGGATCAGCCAGGGCGCAGCGGGGAGTGCGTATCGGGCGATCGTGTTCACGAACATCTCAGGCCCGACCTGCACGCTGTACGGCTTCCCCGGGGTGTCCCTGGCCGGCGGCTCACCGGTCAGCCAGATCGGCCTGGCCGCGAAGGAGAACCCGCAGACGCCACGGCAGGTGGTCACGCTGAGCCCTGGCGGCCAGGCCAGCGCGCTGCTGCGGATCGTCGACGCGCAGAACTTCCCCCACCGCCGCTGCGGCCCGGCGCAGGCGACCTACCTGCAGGTGTATCTGCCGAACCAGACGACGCCGGTGTACGTCGCCGTCAAGGTCGCGGCGTGCACGAAGCCCGTCCCGCTGCTAACCGTCGACGCGGTCAAGCCGGGCTCAGGCGGCTGACGTCGTGACCCGCCGATTCGACGAGATCCGGACCGAGCGACTGCTGATGCGACGATGGCGGGAGGCTGACCGGGAGCCGTTCGCGGCCCTGAACGCCGATCCGCAGACCATGGTGCACTTTCCGTCGACGCTGGACCGGGCGGCCAGCGACGCGTTCGCGGACCGGATCGAGGCGCGGTTCGAGGAGCAGGGCTACGGCCTGTGGGCCCTGGAGGTCGTCGGCACGGGCGACTTCATCGGCTTCACCGGCCTCAATCCGATGCCCGAGGACGTGCCGGGCGCTGGCGGCATGGAGATCGGCTGGCGCCTTGACCGGCACGCCTGGCACCAGGGTTTCGCGACCGAGGCGGCCAGTGCCGCTCTCGGGGTCGCGTTCGACGGCGCCGGGCTGCCGGAGATCTGGTCGATGACGGCCGTGCTGAACGAGCCGTCGCAGGCGGTCATGCGCCGGATCGGCCTGACCGAGGTGGGCAGGTTCAACCATCCGAAAATCCTGGCCGGCCATCCGCTTGCCGAGCACGTCCTGTATTACCTGGCCAAGCCCCCGGCGCCGTCGTCCGCCGGACCGGGCGGCGGGGCGGTTTTGCCGGCCTGGCCGGGTTTTCGTTCCGCCGGCCGGATGATTCGCCCCGCTAACTTCGTTATGTAGAGCGTGGCGGGCTGATCGCCCGCGCGGCCTGGGTCAGGTGGCGCCCTTGCCGTGGCACCTCCGGGACATCCGCAGTACTCCCGAGGGGACGCCGGGGCGGGCCGGGTCCGAAATCATACTATCCGCAGGGTCATCCAGCGATCTGCGCGGATTGGCGAGTCTCCCGCCGGTGCCCCGGGACGCCACGGTAGCGTGAGCGCAGGTCAGCGGCTGATCGCCGGCCTGCGGGCGATGATGACGAACGGAGAACTGTGCAGATCAGCCCCGTGAACGCAGGCGACACGGCCGCGGACTACGCAGTTGACCTCGCCGATGAGCTCGTCGAGCCGGCTGTTCTCGATCAGCCCGCTCATCCCGGGCCCGGCCGCTGGCGACGGGCGCGCTGGCCGGAGGCGCTGGCCGGCCCGGTCGCGTGGCCGGTCGCCGTGTACGCGGCAACGCGCCTGCTTCTGCTGCTCGTCACCGTGGTCCTGGCGCTGGCCGGGCACCAGCCCTTCACCAAGGAACCGTTCCGGTTCGACGCGCGCTGGTACCTGCTGCTCGCCGAGCACGGGTATCCGGCTGTTCCGCTGCATGCCAAATCCACCCTTGGCTTCTTCCCGCTTTACCCCCTCGTTCTCCGCGCGGCCGGCTGGATGTTCATGCTGCCGGTGCCGCTGGCCGCGCTGGTCACCTCGCTCGCGGGCGGCCTGATCGCCGCGGTGCTGGTGCAGCGGCTGGCCACCGCCTGGTGGGGCGAGCAGACCGCGCGCCGGGCAACGCTGCTCTTCTGCCTGTTCCCCGGGGCGGTCGTCTTCTCGATGGCCTACTCCGAGTGCCTGACCATCCCGCTTGCCCTGGCCTGCCTGCTCGCGCTGCGATCCCGGCGCTGGATCGTGGCCGGCCTCGCCGCCGGGCTGGCCACGGCGGTCGAGCCGGTCGCGGTCGTGCTGGTCGTCATCTGCCTGGTCGCCGCCGTCCGTGAGCTGCGAGCCGCTGGGTGGCGCGACCGGCAGGCTCTGCGCAGCCTGGCCGCCCCGCTGCTGTCCCCGCTCGGCATCGCCGCCCTGGCCGTGTTCCTGTGGGCCTGGACCGGCACCCCGTTCGCGGTCTACCTCGCCCAGCACTATGGCTGGCACCAGCAGAACCAGCCGCTTGCCCTGGCCGGGCTGCCCGTTGCCCGCCGCATCCTCAGCGACCACGCTCACCTGCTGACGCACTTCCTGACCTGGAACATCCTGGACGGCGTGGTCGGCGCCGTCTTCCTGGCCTGCTCGATCAGGCAGCTGGTCAGGTACCGGCACGAGCTGACCACCGGGGCGCTGTTGCTTCCGGCCGGGATCGCGGCCGTCACGATCTGGTCGATCCTGACCCCGCCGAATGCCCGCATGCTGCTGATCGCCTTCCCCGCGGTCATGATCTGGGGCCGCAGGCTCAGCGGCCGGACCTTCGTCGCGTTCGCGGCCATCGAAGCGGTCCTGCTGATCTTCACCAGCGCGCTGACCTTCTCCGGCCACATGCTCCCGTAGCAGGCACCCCAACCCCCGGCGCGCGGCCCGGCTAACCGTCAACTAGATGGTTGACGGTTGGCCGGGATTGGCGTTATCGTCAACCATGTGGTTGAGAATCAGGCGGCGATGGACGCGGTGTTCCACGCCCTGGCGAGCCAGCCGCGGCGGGACATGCTCGCGCGGCTGTCGTCGGGGCCGCTGACCGTCGGCCAGCTCGCGGCCCCGTTCCCGATCTCGCTAGCCGCCGCGGCCAAGCATGTCCAGGTGCTGGAACGGGCCGGCCTGATCCGCCGGACGATCGACGGCCGCCGGCATATCTGCCGGCTCGAGCCAGGCCCGCTGGCCACCGCCCAGTCCTGGCTGTCCTTCTACGAACGGCACTGGCACGAGAGCCTGACCGCGCTGGAGGAGATGTTCCGGCCGCCGGGCGGCGGCGAAGACGAGAAGAAGGAGTGAGCAGCATGCCCGACGACCCGACCGACCGAAGCGTCCCCGGCGACCCGGCCGACCCGGCCGACCCGGCCGACCCCGGCAACGCCAGCGACGTCAGCAACCCCGGCGACCCGACAGCGGTCCGGCTGGAGCGCGTGATCCCGGCGACGCCCGGTCAGGTGTACCGGGCGTGGCTCGATCCTGACCTGCTGGCCCGCTGGATGGCGCCGGGATCGATGACCGTCACCAAGGCCGAGGTGGACGAGCGGGCCGGCGGCCGCTTCCGGATCTGGCAGTCCGACGGGGGCCGCGATGTCGGCGGCTTCGACGGCGAGCTGACCGAGCTGGTGCCGGCCGAGCGGCTCGTCTTCGGCTGGGGCATGGTCGGGCCTGACTGGCGCGACGGCCCGTCGTTCGACTCCCGGCTTACCGTCACGCTGCGGGCCGCGGATGGTGGCGGCACGCTCCTGACCCTGCTGCATGAGCGGCTCGAGGACATCGCGGCCGCGATGCCGGACGTGGCCGCGCAGATCGGCCCTGGCTGGCAGGCCTGCCTGGACAACCTGACCGACGCGCTGAGCCAGGACGGAGCGGCCGCTGACCTCGGCCGGCCGGAGGCGCAGCGGCTGCTCGAGCACGAGCCGCTGGCCAGGCTGGCCTACACCGGCCCCGATGGCTTCCCGCGGGTGGTGCCGGTCGGGTTCCTCTGGCGCGGCGGCGAGCTCATCGTCTGCACCGCGCCGACCTCGCCCAAGGTGAGCGCGCTGACGGCCAGGCCGCACGTCGCGCTCAGCCTCGACACCCCGGGGCCGCACTTCACCGCCCTGCTGATCCGCGGGATCGCGAGCATCGACGTCGTGGACGGGGTGCCGGACGAATATCTGGCCGCGGCTACGAAGGGTCAGCCGGCCGAGCAGAGCCGCCAGTTCGAGGCGAACGTGCGGTCGATCTACCGCCAGATGGCGCGGATCTCGATCCGGCCGGCCTGGGCCCGGCACTACGACTTCGTGTCCGGTCCGGTCCCCGAGTTCATGCGCAAGCTGGCCGAAGGCTCCCGGTCGCGTTCGGGATCATCCGCGACGAGTTCCCGCCCGAGCGGGTCGCGGGCGCGGTCGGAACGATCGCTGCGCTGACCGCCGTCGGCGCTGGCCTGGGCATCGTGCTGGCCGGGCCGATCATGTCCGCGCTCGATTACCACTGGCTGTTCTGGCTGCCGCTGATCCTGACCGTGATCGCGGCGGTGACGGCGATCTTGTTCGTGCCAGAATCACCGGTCCGCACGCCGGGCCGGATCAGCCTCCTCCCGGCCGTTCTGCTGTCCGGCTGGCTGGTCGCACTGCTGGTCGCGCTCAGCGAGGCACCGTCCTGGGGCTGGCGTTCGGGCAAGACGCTCGGGCTGATCGCGGTCGCGGTCGTCCTGCTGGCCGGCTGGCTGTTCGCGGAGCTGAGAGCGGCTACGCCGCTGATCGACATGAAGATGATGCGGCGGACCGCGGTATGGACCAACAACCTGGTCGCGCTGCTGATCGGCATCGGCATGTACGCGACGTTCGCGTTCCTGCCCGAGTTCGTGCAGACCCTGGCCGCGGCCGGCTACGGGTTCGGAGCGAGCATCACGCAGTCGGGCCTGATGCTGCTGCCGTCGGCGATCACGATGTTCGTTGTCGGCGTCTTCGCCGGCCGGCTCGCGGCCAGGGTCGGCGGCAAGGTGCTGGTCATCACCGGATGCCTGATCGGCGCGGGGGCGATGTCGATCCTCGCGTTCGCGCACCAGTTCCAGTGGCAGATTTACCTGTCCAACGCGCTGATGGGCGTCGGCTTCGGGCTGGTCTTCTCGGCGATGTCGGCGCTGATCGTCGCGGCCATGCCGCGGTCGCAGACCGGAGTCGCCAGCGGCATGAACGCCAACATCCGCACGATCGGCGGCAGCATCGGCTCGGCCGTGATGGCCAGCATCGTGACCTCCCAGCTCTTGCCGTCCGGGCTGCCCAATGAGGCCGGCTACACCACCGGCTTTGCGGTCATGACCGGTGGCCTGCTGCTGGCCGCGCTCGCCGCGCTGCTCATCCCCTCGGCCCGGCGGCTGGGTCAGACCACCGGCGAGCCTGAGCACGCCGAGCTGGCCATGGTCGCGGGCGGGACGGTCGTGGGTGATGAGAGCGAGTAGCCAGGCGGCGGCGCCGCCTCAGGCCAGGGCCCTGCGGCGCGATGCCCGGCGGAACGCCGAACGGATCCTGGACAGTGCCAGGGAGGTCTTCGGCGAGTCGGGGGCCGACGCCTGCATCGAGGAGATCGCGGCCAGGGCCGGCGTCGGCGTCGGCACCGTGTACCGGCGGTTCGCGAGCAAGGGCGCGCTGATGGACGAGCTGTTGCGCGTCGCGCTTGAGGACCTGATCGCCGCGGCTGACCAGGCGCTGGCCCGCGACGACGGGCACGGGCTCGAATACCTGCTGCGGGCGTTCGGCCAGTCGTTCGCCGATCACGCGGGCTACGCGAACCTGCTGCTCGGCCGGCAGCACGACCCGGCCGACGCCCGGCGCCTGCGGGACGCGATCGCCGAGCTAACCGCCCGGGCGGTGGCGGGCGGCACCGTCGGGCCCGGCGCGGAACTCGGCGATGTCATGGCGCTGATCTCGGCCATGCGCGGCCTGGTACACGGCCCGGACGCCGAGAACACCGACGTCTGGGCCCGCTTCCCCGACATCCACCTGGCCGGCCTGCGCCGGACCAGCGGCTAGCCGGGCACGGTGGCGCCGTGCCGGTGCGGGCCGGCGCGCGCACGACCGGCTCGGTGCCCGGCGAGAAGAGCAGCCAGCCCGGGGCATAGGCCGGCGGATAGTCACGGTCAGGGCAGGCCGGCCGGGGGCACGTCGTGGCGTTCCGCAAAAATGAGCAGGTGCGAGAAATCCACGACGGGCTCGCCCGCCTCGGCCGGCCGGGCGCCCTCCGGTGACGCCCGGCCACGGCCTTGCGTCGCTGATCGTGCAGGGCAAGGACCGGCCCGGGATCGTGGCGGCGGTCGCGTCCGTCCTCAGCCGGCACGACGCGAACATCGTCTCGCTCGACCAGTATTCGGACAATCCGCACGGCGGGGCGTTCTTCCAGCGGACCGTCTTCGGCCGGGACGGCCTGGCGGCCGCGCTGCCCGCGATCGGCGACGACCTGGGTTCGGCGCTGGCCGACGGCTTCGAGCTCGACTTCAGCCTGCGCGACCTGTCCGTGCCCAAGCGGGTGGCGATCTTCGCGTCCCGGTCCGATCACTGCCTGCTCGACCTGCTGTGGCGGAACCGGCGCGGCGAGCTGCCGGTCACGGTGTCGATGGTGATCTCCAACCACGCGACCTCGGCCACCGAGGTGCGCAGCTTCGGCATCCCGTTCTTCCACGTGCCGTCGGCGGGGGCGGACAAGCCGGCCGCCGAGGCGGAGCACCTGCGGCTGCTCCGCGGCAACGTGGATTTCATCGTGCTGGCCCGGTACATGCAGATCCTGTCGCCGTCGTTCCTCGCCCAGGCCGGAGTGCCGATCATCAACATCCACCATTCGTTCCTGCCCGCCTTCATCGGGGCGGCGCCGTACGCCAAGGCGAAGGAGCGCGGGGTCAAGCTCATCGGCGCGACCGCGCACTACGTGACCGATGACCTGGACGAAGGGCCGATCATCGAGCAGGACGTCGTCCGGGTCACCCACGCCGACACGGTCGGTGACCTGCAGCGCCGCGGCGCCGACGTGGAACGGATGGTCCTGGCCAGGGCCGTGCGGTGGCACAGCGAAGACCGGGTGATCAGGAACGGCAACCACACCATCGTGTTCGCTTAGTGATCGCGCCCGTAAGTTCGTCTGGGGTAGGGGTCATGCTGCGAGTTCCAGGGGTCGCTTTGCCTGGTGGGCGTCGATGCGGTCCAGCAGGGCGTCGAGGTCGCTGCGGGTGAATTTCCAGCTGAAGGGCTTGGCCACTGCGTTGTAGCGGGTCTGGAACGCGGCGAGGCGGTTGCGGATCTGGTCGAGGTCGGTGAAGTCGTTAGGCGTGACGACTTTGCGCTGGACGACGGAGAAGTAGATTTCTGCCTGGTCCAGCCAGGAGGCGTGCACGGGCAGGTGGATCAGGCGGGCGGTCGGCCAGGCTTTCTGCATCCGCTGGACGGAGGCGGTGCCGCGGTGGGAGGAGCCGTTGTCGGTGATCCAGAACACCCGGCCGGCGCTGGCGTAGGGCTCGGTGGTCATCACCTGCTCTACCAGCCGGGCGAACGGGGTGATCCCGGTGGTGTCCTCGCATCGCCCGGTCACCTGGCCGCGGCGGACGTCCCAGGCGGCCAGGTAAGCCAGCGCCCCGCCGCGCTGGTAGTCGTGCTCGACCCGCATCGCGCGGGCCTTTCCCGGCGGCAGGGTCGGATGGCAGCGGCAGCGGGCCTGGATCGAGGTCTTCTCATCGGCGCAGATCACGTAGTCGTTCTCGCTCAGCGGCTCGCCGTCCCAGATCCCGGCGTACAGATCAAGCACCCTGGCCGCCTTCACCGCGAACTCGGGGTCACGCACGGAGATCCACGACCGGTGCTGCCACGGCTTGAGCGCGTCGCCGGCCAGCCACCGGCCGACCGTGGACGCCGAGACCGCCACCTGGCAGCGGGCGGCTAGCTCGCGGGCCAGTTCCGGGCAGCTCCGCCTTGACAGCGGCACCCCGGACTCGGCCGGCAGCGCGCACGCCAGCGCGATGACCTCGGCCCGGTCCGCGGCGGTGAACACCGGCGGCCGGCCGCTTCTCGGGGCATCCTCCAGCCCGCCCAGCCGGCCGGCAGCGAACCGGCGGCGCCACTTGCGGACCGTGTCCGGGCACACCCCTTCCGCCGCGGCGATCGCAGCGTTACCCCGGCCGGCAGCCGCAGCAAGCACGATCCTGGCGCGCAGCCGGTCGCGGTACTGGCCGCGTGCCGACCGGGCACGAGCCGCCAGCACGGACTCTTCCTCGCCGGACAGGACAATCATGCACGGGCTCAGCACAGGCATCTGATCTTTGTGCCGCACCGCACAACAATCCGCGGCACGACACGCCGTCATCGCCAAGACCGTCGGGGAGGATGGCTGTCGTGGCCAGGTACCCGGACTCAACCAAGACATCCCTGGAGCAGCGCCTGCGCGACCAGGCCCGCCAGCGCTGGCCCCAGATCGCCAGCCTGCAGGTACGCCACCGCGGAGCCTTCAGCTACATCGAGGCGACCCTGACCGACGCCACCGCGCTCAAACTATGCCGGCTGCGCTACGTCGGCTCCGCGCACCAATGGCAGTTCGCGATCTACCGCGCCAGCCACGACGAATCGATCTTCCCCACCGGCCTGCCCATCGGCACCTGCCAAGACGCCCTCGACACCGCCTGCGGCCTCTACCTCAACGACCCCACCGCCTGGACCTGACCCCCGACGAACTTTCGGGCGCGACCACTTAGGACAAGTTCAGGTAGATGGCCGAGGCGTCGTCGTGCGGCTTTTCATGCCGGCGGGGCTGATCGCGCTCGGCTGCCCGCACCCGGGCAATCAGGCCCTGCGGCCCCTCGCTGCGCAAGCGGGAGAAGACCTCAGGCCAGGTCCAGCCGTACCAGTCGAGCAGCCTGGTCACACCGTCGGTGAACAATCCGATCTCCGACACGCTGGCGAACGGGACCTCGCCGGTGATCGCCTGGTAGGCGGCCTCCGGCTGCGTGCTGGCGACCCAGAAACCGGGTGCCTTGTTGCGGTGCGCGCGGACCAGGTCGCCGGAATACGGCCGGCCGCCAGGCAGGCGGGCGATGCGATCATCGGTCACGGCGGTGAACGTCTGGTCGCGGTACCACAGAACGACGGGGGAGTCGGCCAGCGTCAGGTAGTCGACTCTGTCCGGCCCGGCTCGCACGACCGAGACGGTCGCCGACGGGCTGTCCGGATTGGCCAGGTCGCAGGTTCCCGAGTGTGCGGCACAGGTTTCCGCGATGGCCCCGGCGAGAAGGTCGGCCAGCGGAGGGCTGCCCGTTGCCAGGAGACGGCCGGACAACCCGGCGGCCAGGCGGCGGACGAGCCAGCGGACATCATGGACGCAGCCGCTGTCGACGCCGTCGGGCGCGGTGGCGCCGTCGAGGATGATGGCCCAGTTGCGGCCGGCGCCCACGTAGTCCTCGTTGGCGCGGCCGGGAGCGCGGGCCGTCGCGAGGCTTATCCGCACCGCGTCAGCCCGGACCGGGAGAGGCGGCGCCGGGCTTCATGAACTATCCCTACCCGCGGAATCGGGCGACAGCAGGGCTCCGGGCCAGCCCGATCAGGAACGACCGGCCTGGCCCGGAGCCAGACAGTTAGCTGGCCTCGCCTACTTGACGGTGATGACGCCAGCGGCCAGGAAGGACGCCACCGCCCCCTTGGCGAGCGGCTTGACATTGTTGCGGGTGTCGCACTGACCCTTGTGCTTGCCCGAGGTGCGCCGGGCCTGCTCTCGGCCTAGGCTGCCCGCTACGAGCGGGAGGACGGCGTGAGCCAGGCAAGCGTACAGGGTGCCCGCGGCAGCGAGACCGCACGCCGGGCCGGCCCAACGGGCAACGAGCGGCTCACGGCGATGACCGGCGCGGTGCTGCTCGTCCTGTTCGGGGCGGAAGTCGTCACGACGCTGCTGATGGGCAGCCTGTTCGGGTTGCATTTCTCCCTGGGCATGGTGCTGATCGGCCCGGTCTGCGTGAAGATCGGCAGCACGGTATGGCGATTCTGCCGCTATTACCTCGGGGCGAAACCGTACGTACGCCGCGGGCCGCCGCCGATGACCCAGCGAGTCCTCGGCCCCGCGCTCGTCCTGACCTCGGCGGGCGTGCTCGGCACCGGCGTCCTGCTCGCCGTCGGCGGGCCGACCCTGACCTGGGAGAAGCCGCACCAGCTGTTCTTCTACCTGTGGGTGATTGTCGTGGTCGTCCACCTCGTCCACTACCTGCCGAAGCTTCCGGGGATACTCGCCAGGAGGCCGGCCGAGCGCGTGATGCACGCCGTGGCGAGGAGCCGGGCCCGCTGGCTGCTGCTGGCCGGCTCACTGGTCGGCGGCCTGGTCCTGGCGATCCTGACCTACCACCTGCGGGCCAGGTGGGGAGGCTGGGGCGGCAGCATCCTCTAGGCGGAGGCGAGATGGTCTCCGGCAGGCCCGGTGCCGCGCTGATGCCCGCGCCGGCACCGCGTTCCCTCGAAGAACGGCACCGTCAGCCGGCCCTCCGCTGCAGCTCCCACGCCGCCTCGAGCGCGTCCTCGATCGCGCCCCGGTCACCATCGAGGTCGGCGACGACCATCATGTGCCTGATGTACCGGGCGGGGCAGGTGAAGGTCCCGGGAGTCTGCCGCAGTATCGAGTCGCGGAAGTCGAAATCGGCGCGGATCACCAGATGCGCGTCGTCCAGCTGACGGGCGACCAGCCTGCCGTGATACCTCCACTGGGCCAGGCCATGGGAGGCAGTACGGCGCACGCCCGGCAGGGCTTCGGCCAGGACGGATACCTCGCCGATATCCACGACCGCGACCCTCCCGGTGTCGTTCTTGTCACCAGCACCGCGCGCGGGACCCGGCTGGCTCGAACCTCACTTACCCCGAGACTGTTCCCTTCGGATCGAGCAGCGACCTCAAGTAATCTTCCACGTTGCCGAAGTCGCTTCGATGCCGTCGTACTTGGTCATATGGTCTCGGCCAGCCTGGTCGCGGAACGCCATCCTGTGCGTCAGCTTGGTCACTCCGTCAGTCTCGTGCAGATCTATCGACTCGACGGCCTCCGCATCTGGCCACCCGTCGAACAGCCAGGTCTCGACGGTCCGGGTCGGCGGCTCCATCTCCAGGTAGGTTCCGCGAAACGAGCACTCGGTGCCGTCGTCGGTCACGAAGACGAAGTGGTAGCTGCCTCCGACTCGCAGGTCGATCGAGCAGACCGTCACCTTTTCCCCGAATGGGGCGACGTCTTCCGCACATGCTCGGGCTTCGTAAATACGTCGAAGACGAGTTCGATCGGAGCGTCGAACTCCCGGGTGATGAGAATCTCCAGTTCGTTCGGAAACCCGATGACTGCCGACCCGTGCCGATTAGGTGTCACTGCTGTTCTCCTTGTTGTTGTAGTTCCTGGAGGTAGTCATCCACCCGGTCCAGCCGGTCGTTCCAGGCCCGCTCGTACTTGCCCAGCCACTCGTGCATCGGCCTCAGGCGCGCTGGTTCGAGGCGGTACAGCCGGTGACGCCCCTCGGCCCGGCACCTGACGAGTCCCACCTCACTGAGCACCCGCAGGTGTTTCGAAACCTGGGGCTGGGACATCGAGAGGTCGGTCACGATCGTGCCGACCGCCTTCTCGCCGGTCATCAGCGCATCCAGAATCTCGCGACGGTGCGCCTCGGCAATCGCGTTGAAGACATCCGACGTCGTGGAAGAGCGGGCCACGGCTCCAACGTATTCTGTTATCGACATATGTCAAGCCTGACCAGTGCTCCCGACCCGGCCGGGCCTAGCATTTCTCTCTGTGACGCCGGAGTTGCCGCCGCGGGCCGAGCTTGAGCGGCAGCGCGCCGATATCGAGGCCGCCTTCCGTACCGGCTGGGTACCGCAGGGCGTCGGTCAGCCCCGAGCACTGACCGCCGCTGAGTACGCCGAGGCGCGCAAGCTGATCACCGGGACCAGCAGCCGACTGAGCTACGTTGAGCCGGAGATCGTCCAGGCCGTCCGCGAGGGCGCGCAGCCGGGGGACGCGCTGCCGCCCCGAGAACGCAGGCCATTCATCACGGGAGTAAGCGACAACGCCGAGGTGATCCTCACCGGCTCCGGGACCGTGCAGCGCGTGGCGGTTCTGTTCTCGCACGACAGCTTCCCTGGCGTCCGGTTCGGTCACCGGTTCACCCCGCCGTCAGATAGGCACGCCGCGATCTGGCTGATGGAAGAGATCGAAACCGGCGGGCTGCACCGGATGATGCGAGCCCAGCCCGCGCCAGACGACGCGGGGATCGTCTGGACCACCTGGGGCAGTTAGGCTGTATTTGCCCTGCTCGCAGGCGTCGCCCATTCCTGGAGGTAGTCAGTGCCCGTTGCCTCCGAGCGAGTGGCCGGGGTGGCCGGGGCTGGGTTCCGGTGGTATGCGGCTTCGCAGGCGGTGTCGATCGCGGGCACCATGATGACGTACACGGCGCTGTACTGGCTGACGATCCACCTGGCGCGCGGCAACGCGGTGGTGCTGTCGGTTCTGGTTGCCGCCCAGTTCCTGCCGATGCTGTTGTTCAGCCGCCGCGCTGGCATCATTGTTGGCCGCCACCGGGCCGTGCGGGTGATCCTTACTACTCAGTCGGGTCTGGCTATCGGGTCGCTGGCGCTGGGCGTTCCGCTGCTGGCTGGCTGGATGGCTGTGTGGTACCTGTGGGCCGTGTCGTTCGGGGTCGGCTGTATCCAGGCGGTGGATGTTCCTGGCCGTCAGATGTTCATGCTCGATCTGGTGGGCGACGCCGAGCTGCGCCGTGGTTCCGCTCTGTATGCGGCGGTCACGGGCCTGGCCAAGATCGCGGGACCGGCTGTGGCCGGGATCATCATCGCGGTCAGCGGCGAGGCGGCCGTGTTCCTGAGCGATGCGGCATCATTCCTGCTGGTGATTGGCGTCCTCGCCTGGGTGTCCCGGTCGGTGCGGCACCGGACCGCCGCCGCGAAGGCAGACCCGGTCAGCTCGCGGCGGTTCCGCTGGCTGCTGGACCTTCCGCGTGGAATCCAGGTGGCGGCCGGGATGGCGCTGCTGATCGGCGGCTTCGGGATCCAGTTCGAGGTAACGAACCCGTTGATCGCGACCAGGGTCTTCCATCTGGGTGCCGTGGGCTTCGGCCTGTTCGGAACGTTCATAGCGGTCGGCGGTATCGCCGGTAATTTCTATTCATTGCGCCGCCCGGATCCCAGCTACCGGGAGTTTCTGCTGTGGGCGGTGGTATTCGGCCTCGCCGAGGCAGTGGCGGCGGCGATGCCGTCGCCAGCCGCCTATGACGTGCTGATGGTCATTGTCGGCGGGGCTATTCAGCTGTTTGCCGTCAGCGCGACGGTCTACGTCCAGAAGACTGCGCCGCCGGCACAGCAAGGACCCGCGTTGAGCGCGTACAACGCCGGTTTCATGGGTTTCGTCCCCGCTGGTTCCTTCGTCGTTGTCGGCATCGCCGCGCTTGCTGGCACCCGCTGGGCACTGATCGCACCAGCCGCCGTTATCCTCGCCTGCGGCGTCGTCCTGCTGGTCCAGAACGCGGCCGAGGATCGCCGGCAGGTTCGGGCTGGCTCCGCTCCTGCGCCAGCGCCATCAGCCAAGCCGATCGGGTAGTCGTTCGAATTCCGGGTGCCAGACCGTCCTACCGTGGACCGCAATCAAAGCCCGTTCAAGGCGTGGCAGCAGATCGGCCGCGCGGGCGGCAAGCTGCTGACAGTAGCCGGTTCAGGGAGCCGCCGGGAGGATGTGGGCTGGTTGATGGACGACTCTGGCATCGATGGCACGCTGGTACGCCTCCTGCTGCAGGAACAGCATCCGGATCTTGCCGGCCTGGAGCTTCGCGAGGTTGCCGGTGGCTGGGACAACAAGATGTGGCGTCTCGGGCCGGACCTAGCCGTGCGCATGCCGCGCACACCTCGCGCGCCGTTCCTTCTGCGCGCCGAGCAGAAATGGCTGCCTTCGCTCGCCCCGTTGCTGCAGCTGCCGGTGCCCATGCCGGTGCGGGTCGGCGAACCGTCGCCGCGGTTCCCTAACCCCTGGACTATCACGCAATGGGTCGACGGAGACCCAGCCGACAGGGCTCCGATCACTGATCCTCAGGCGGCCGACATTCTCGCGGGTTTCCTCGCTGCGCTCCATCGCGAGGCGCCCGGCGACGCACCGGCAAATCCGGCTCACGGCGGCCCGCTGGTGAGGCAGAGCTTCGACGATTGGCTTCCCGTGACGGCCTCCAGCGGTATGGCCGCCGACGCGCGGCGTGTCTGGGAGGACGCTGTCGCGGCTCCCCATTGGCAAGGCCCTCCGGTGTGGGTTCACGGTGATCTTCATCCCGCGAACGTCGTCGTGTCCGGCGGGACGCTGGCCGGAGTGCTCGATTTCGGTGACCTGTGCGCGGGCGATCCAGCGACGGATCTCGCGGCAGCCTGGGCGCTGCTGCCCGCCGGCACTGCATCCCGGCTTTTCGACGCCTACGCGACCGCGGACAATGCGACGATCCTGCGAGCCCGAGGCTATGCCGTGCTGCGCGCCTTTGTCCTCGTCGGCATCGGCATGAACGGCGAGCAAGGACTGCCTGGCGGCAAGCCGACCTGGCTCCCCGCGGGCTGGGCGGCGCTAGAGCGCGTCCTGGCCTCCGACTAATCGACTTGAGGTCCGCACCAGGTAAACCTGCCATTCTCGCCGCCCACCGCCCCGCCGCGTGTCCCAGGCCGTCTCGTCCTCATGATCACGTGGACTTTCTCGACGCATCCTCGAACAACTCCACGTGATCATGGCATCGGCTAGCCGGGTGGCGGCTCGGGGTCGTCAGTAGCGGCTGTCGCAGGCGGGATTCGACCCCAGACGTGGACAATCTGCCGGCTGGCCGGATCGCGGAACCGCTCGGAAGTCGGATCCCAGCGGCTCGCAGCCGAGAAGGTCAACCCGGATCAAGGGCCCAGGACGACTGCGATGGGCACGGGGCGGGCAAGGTCACATCGGGGCAGGTGGTGGCTGTTGTCGACGTAGAACGCGGTGAGCATGGCCACGTAGGCGATGCCGATGCCGGCGACGTCATCGCCTGGCTCCACGGGCGGGCGGGCTGACCGGTCCAGCCTTCTGCGGCGTCCGGTTCCATCCTCGTCTGGTGCGGGTGAGTTCCTGAAATCCGACGGCCGGATGGAACGCCCGGGAGTCCGCGTAGTCCTGCCCGCCGGGATCGGTGCCTTCCAGCCAGGCATAGTCCAGGAGCCGGTCTACGTGGGCCGCGTGCAGCCAGTCCGCTGCCTGCCCGAGCAGCCATGAAGCGACGCCACGGCGGCGGTAGCGCTCGGTGACATGCAGGTTGCCGATGTCGGCCCAGCCACCTTGCCGGGACAGCCGTTCTCCCTCGTCGAAGATCTCCACCTCGATGTAGCCGATCACGTCCTCACCGAGGACAGCGCACAGGCGGGTTCCGTTCATCCCGACCATCCGCCGGACCGAAAGTCCCGCGACGGGAACCCCGGCCGGGCGGGGCAGGTCGTCAACCATGGCCAGGTAGATGATCTCGGTGTGCCCGGTATGGGTGAACCCGGCCCGCTCGTACAGGGAGCTGATGTGCGGCCACTGCTCGGGCACCCCGTATACGCCGCGCACGGGCAGCTCCCCGCCCGCATGCTGGCGACTCACGTCCCACTCCTCCAGCTGGCCGATACACGCGGCCATCAGCGCGTCCGCAGCTGGCGCCGCGTCCGGCCAGTAGTGATTCCCGGCGGGCGCCTCGGGCCAGAACACCAGCCAGTTGATCTCCCCGGCGCCCCGCGCAGCCTTCCCCGCCCGCTCGTCGGAGAAGTACCGGAGTAGGTGGGCTGCGGCAGCGACCCGGTTTGCCTGCTCGGCGACAAGAGTGACCCGCTCGCACACCCAGGGATCTTCGATGAACTCACCCGGCTGCCGCTCAAGCGCGGTCAAGACGGCGCTGACCGACGCGCCCATGCCGGGCACGACCGCGGCGGCATGGCTGTTCACTAGCTGGGTGAGCTGTTCCCGGTCGCTGCGGCGGAACGGGCGGACCTCGATAGATGACATAAGCGGGCCTCCAAAGCACGCATGAACAACATGACATGACGAAGGCCGCTACCAGTGCGGTACACCGGAAGGCTATCAACGTCGCAGTGAGGCGCTGACTCCAGAGCAGGCGGGTGCACCTACCAGGGCATCCTTATGGCGCATGCGGCCGGTGCAAGCCCCGGCGTGACAGCACACCGTGAGCGGGCCGGGAGTCCTAGCGAAATCACGGGATCGCCGTTTCTTCCGCTATACCGGCGAACCTGCCAAGATGGAGCATGTTTTCCAATGACCATGCAGGTCAATGGGCCGAGAGGCGGACCGGTGGCCGATCCAACGCAGCCCCGTCCGGTACCTGAAGCTAGTGCCGGCAGCGGTGAGACGACGCGGACGTTCCTGGGCGGGGAAGGGGCGACCCGACCGCGGATCGGCAGGCCAGCGAAGCCGCCAGCCGGGCCGCCAATCGAGGCGAATCGGCCCTGGCCGGCAGCCGAGATCGTCAGGTCCGGTCCCGGCGTTCCGGCACCCGAGACCGGCGACAAGGCCAGCCGACAGGCAGAGCAGATCTGGCGGGGCGGTCTACCCCCCGGCCAGGCCCGCCGCCCGAAGCTGCGGCGGTTGCTCAGCTCGGCGCTCACCGTGGTCCTGCTGGCGGTCAGCGGGGTTTTGCTATACCTGCGCTCCCACCACCCGCCGCGGGTTCAGGTGACCGGCGTGACGATCGCACAGCGGACGCGAATCGCCTGCGGCGTTGACGTGACCGGACGGATCACCACCAACGGTGCCGCTGGAACGGTTTCCTATCAGTGGCTCGTCCAGCCAGGCCGCCGCCAGCCCCGGCCCAAGACCGTGTCGATTATCTCTGGCCAGAATGTCTCGCAGGTGACCTTGATGCTCCCGCTCGCCGGCCACGGCCGAGCATCCGAGCTGGTCACACTGCAGGTGCTGGCACCCGACCCGAAGACGGTGTCGGCCGACGTGGCCGTCAGCTGCTGACGGCGCAGGCATCCCGGTAAACCACCGGGCGTCAGTCTCGCAGTTGCACGGCGCCCGGTCTCGCAGCCCGATTCGGTGGGCAAGGGGGAGAGGCAGTGGCAGAGTGGAGCGTTCCGGGCTATACCGCGGTCAGGCCACTGGGCGCGGGCGGATTCGGCGAGGTGCTGCTGGCAAGGCATGACGCCACGGGCACGATGGTGGCCATCAAATATCTGCGTCACAGCCTGCTGGCCGACCGCGGGTTCGCCGACATGTTCCGCCAAGAGGCCGAGGTGCTTGCCTCCCTGAATGACCCGAACATCGTGCGGCTCTACGAGTATGTCGAATCGCCAGCCGGCGCGGCCATCGTCATGGAACTGGTCGACGGCGTCTCGCTGAGTGACATTCTGACCCGTGCGGGCAGCACCACGGCGGAGGCCGCTCTGGTGGTCCTGCAGGGCTCACTGCTCGGTCTCGGCGCCGCGCATCTGCGCGGCGTCGTGCACCGCGACTACAAGCCAGCGAACGTGCTCGTCAACGGCGACGGCACCAGCAAGCTGACCGATTTTGGCATCGCGGTTCGTGCGGGTGACCAGCCGATTCCGGCGGGCACCCTGCTCTACGCCGCGCCCGAGCAGATCGCGGGCGCCCCGGCAAGCCCGGCGAGCGATGTCTACTCAGCGACGGCCACCTTCTACGAATGCCTGACCGGCCACCCGCCCTTCACCGGAGAAGCCGTTCAGCTGCTCTACAAGCACAGCATGGAGCCGGTTCCGCTCGAACCAGTGCCCGAACCGCTGCGGCCTCTAGTGGCGGCAGGGATGGCCAAGGACCCTCAGAGCCGGCCAGCCGACGCGGCTAGCTTCGTCACCAGCCTCCGAGCCGTCGCTTCGGGTAGTTACGGCCAGGACTGGGCCGACCGCGGCCGGTCGCACCTGGGCGAAGCGGCTTTGCTGCTCGCGGCACTCTGGCCGTCGGCCGCGACGCCCGCGGCCCACACGCTCACCGTCTACCGGCTATCCCCGCTGCGCCGTGTGACCTCCCGGGTGGGCACGGCCAAGGCGGCTATCGCGATCGGCGCCGCCGCAGTGATCGTGGCCGGCGGCGCGGCGGTGGCCAGCGGACTGGTGCACCTGTCCAGCGGCCACCCGGCAGGTCCGCAGCGGACGAAGGTGGCGGCCGCGAACCACATCCGGCCGGGGCACATCCTCTTCCTAACCAGCGCGGCCGGCGCCCGTCACCCGTTCTGGCGGATCCACGAGATCAGCCCGAGGGGCGCAGGCGCCAGCCTGCTGCCCATCGGGGATACCCTTTGCTGCGGCACCCCGGCCCTGTCGCCAGACGGCACCGAGCTGGTGTTCACCGGTGAGGGCAGGCTCGACGTCACCGACCTGAACGGCCGCCAGGCCAGCGGCCTGTGGAGCCGGTCCCACGTCGGCCTGACCACGCCGACCGGCGCCTTCCTCGACCCGACCTGGTCACCCTCCGGCAAGCAGATCGCCTTCATCTACTCGCCAGGAAATGGCCAGAGCCCGGAAATCGACGTGATCAATGCCGACGGGACCGGCAGGCGCGCCGTCATCAAGAGCCGCGAGATAGGCGTTAGCGGGGGCGTGGCCGCCTTGGCCTGGTCCCAGGATGACACCCAGCTCGCCTTCGCCACGACCCTCACTAAGCCGCAAGCCTCACCTGGCGGAATCCCCGCAGGAGGCATCGCCGTCGTTGGGACGTCGGGAGGCCCGGTGCATACGATCCTCACCAGAGTGCTCGGAGGCGTGATTTCGCTCTCATGGGCGCCGGGCCCGCTACCCCTGTTCAGCAACGGCCACCAGGCGGGCATCTCTGAGGCAAACGGCCATGGCGGCGCGAAGCCCGTCCTGCTGTGCGGCACGTGCCTGGACTCTCATGCTTCCTGGGCTCCCGACGGAGTCCATTTCGCCGCCGTGCGCGCAGGCAAGGGGGTGATAGTGGCCAGCATCGGCAAGGGTGTCCAGGCTACTTTCGGGCCAGCCGACGTCAGCTATGTGCAGTGGGGCGGGGGCGGCACGTCCGTTCCGCCCAAGCCCTCGACGTCCCGCCCGCCGGCGTCCGCATCACCATCACCGGTCGGATCGCTGACGCAGTTCAAGGTCTGCATTTCACCAGCTCTCACCTGTACCGGCTCCGGCGGTCCGGCCAGGATGAAAACGGAGCCGACTCAGATCCTCACCACCGGGGACGGTTCCGGCTTTGTGAAGAACCTCACCTGGTCCGGCTGGGGGAACGCAAAGGCGGCCGGCGCCGGCGTGCTGGAGGTCGACGACTGCAACCCGAACTGTGCCCAGGGCACCTTCACCGGCTACCCTGCGACGATCACGCTGTCCGGCCTCACTTCATTCGGGAACGGCAAGCACGCCTACTCGGTGATGACCGTCAGCGCCCCCGCCGCCCCATCGCCGCGGGAATCCTTCACCGCGGGACTGGTGCCATGAAGTGCATAGCAAAGCAACCTGCCGTCCCACGACCATCAAATTAAGACCGAGGGTCGACACGTCCTTATCCCGACATCGTAGTCCTAGAAGTCAGTGGGCTGGAGGATCCCCCGTGGGTGGATGTAGATCTCGACTGGCCCTCCGCCGAGGACAGCTTCCAGGCCTTCGGGTACCCCAAAATCGGCGGCGCGGTGCGACTCACCCCTGCTGGCCTCAAATAGTAGGGGTAAGAACGGCATCGAGCCGACTACGTTTGGCGTGGTGGAGCAGCCGGTCCAGGAGGCTGACGGCGGTGGTGTGCTCGGGCAGGAACCGGCCCCAGGATTCGAAGGGCCAGTGGCTGGCGATGCCGGACGAGCGGCGTTCGTAGGCGGCGGAGACGAACCGGAACAGCAGCTGGGATCCGGTTTCGCCGAGCGGCGCGAACCCGACTTCGTCGATCAGGATCAGGTCGTGGCGGAGCAGGGTGTCGATGACCCGGCCGACGCTGTTGTCGGCCAGGCCGCGGTAGAGCGCGTCGGTCAGGTCCGCGGCGGTGTAGTAGCGGACCTTGTGCCCGGCGTGCACGGCGCTGATGCCCAGGGCGACCAGGACGTGGGACTGGCCGGTGCCGGCGGGCCCGACCAGGCAGAGATTCTCTTTGGCCCGGATCCACTCGAGGGAGGCCAGGTAGTCCAGCGCCGGGCCGGGGATAGAGCAGGCGGCCCGGTCCAGCTCGTCGAGGGTCTTGGTCACGGGGAACGTGGCGGCCTTCATCCGGGTACTGGCGTTGGACGCGTCGCGTGCGGCGATTTCCACGCGCGCCGTACTCACGCACTCCGTAGGGCTGGTCGACAGGTTCCTCGACGATGAAAGCGTCGGCCTGGTCGCTGCGTTCATAGTGGGCGTCGGCATCATCAACGGCTATGACCGTCATGCCGGTGACCGCATCCGCCGTGCGCGGCGACTGGCAGTTTCCCGAAATGCGATGCAGGCCGATGATGTGGTCAGCCGCTCGGACCTCGACGAATTCGGCCTTTCCGTCAGCTCCGCGCAGAACCGGACCAGCGCATAGGCCGAAGACGCGAACGAGGTATTCCTGCGCCGCGCTCGGGTCGTCGTAAACAAGCAGGACCGTAGTGCTGCGGACAGGTCCATCGAGCATGGTCATCTCTTCACTGGCCGAGAACAGCTTTTCCAGGGGACGGTAGTCCTGCTGCTGCAGCTCGGCGGCCATGCTGGCCAGGTGCATGCACAGCCGTGTGACGTCGTCCGCGGTATACAACCGGTGGCCCGCAGCAGTCCGCCTCGACGGACTGAGAAGGCCGATCTCGTCATAGTGGTGCAGCGCCCGGACCGTCAGGCCCGTGGCCTTCGCCAGCGTGGCCACCTTCCACGCCTGCTCTGATCTGCCGACCGCCTCCGCGCTGCCCATATGCGCACGCTAAGACCTCACGCCGCGTCGGGTGCAAGCAGCCGCGTAAGCGTCCGGCAGTGGACAGGGCCGTGCCGCCGGGCGCAGGTCTAACCTGTGGGCCATGGACCCCAGCACTTCAGCGATTTCCGGCGCCAGCACCAGTGGCACGTCAGCGGCCCGCACCTGGTCTGTCGAGGATCACCTGCGTGACCAGCCTGCAAGCTCGATCGCCCTGTACCGGCGATTCGTCGAGCTAGTAGCAGACTGCGGCCCGTTCACCTACGCGATCTCCAAGACGATCATTACGTTCAAGGGCACACGACGCGGATTCGCGGGCGCCCTGTCGACCCGGTCACGGCCTCGCCGGGTATCTGGATCTTCAGCGCGTCGTCCATGATGCGCGTCTGATCAGCTCAGCTCCTTACACCCAGCGACTCTTCGTGCACCAGGTACGGATCAGCAGCCCAGAAGACCTCGACGAGGAGTTCGCCGGATGGATCAGCGAGGCCTATGCGGTCGGCCAGGGCAGGCATCTGCAGAGCCCGAGCAGCCCACGACGGTAGCGCTACTGGAGCCAGCGCCGCTTGGTCCTGGCATGAGAGCGCGGTTTCAAGGGCACGCCTCCGGCGCGCCATGCCGGGGCCGAGGCCCGGCCAAACCAGGGACGCGAGGACCGCGAAATCACCGGGTGAGTGATACCACCGGCGGCGGCGCCAGCGGCGCCTCGGACGGCTCACACCCATCGAGTACGAGAACAATCAACCGTGCCGCAACCGCGGCCTGACCCACCCACCCCCGGAGTCAACTAAAGCGGGGGCAGTCCCATCTTCACGAAGCTGAAGATAGACGGCACAAAGGTCACGGCTGACGAGCTAGCCGAGCCGTTCGACGTGATCGTGCCAGCAGGACGGGCCTATGCCCGGTCCAACCAACGCAAAAGACCACCAGTCGCACTGAGCGGGGTGGCCTTCCACGATGGCATCTGGGCTGATGAACTGACCTCGACCGACCTGCTAGAACTGGCCCTGGTAGGGGTCACCGGTTCTAGTAAGACGCTCATGGTGGAGCTAAGGGGACTCGAACCCCTGACCCCCTGCTTGCAAAGAATTCCGGGTGACCTGCCCCGACCTGCAAACCAGCAGTTTAGGCACCGATTCGGCTATGCGTGAGTGCTCCTGACAGCACGCCACTGCCCGCCCGTGTGGCACGTCCGTGGCACGCATCCACACTTCTCCCCCGTCCTCCTGATAGGCGCCGATTCCAGCCGAATCAGGATCGCCGTCAAGGGTGGCGCTTGCGCCATCGCGAAGCGACGTGCCCTTGATGGTGATCTTGACTCGGTGGCACCATCGCGGGCGCTGGAGGACGGCTCGCCTGGCCTGGCTGACCGCGCTGGCGCGGGCTCGTGGCGGCGGGTCGCGTCGGGCGGCCGGTGCGGGGCGTGCCGGACGGTGGCGGCAGTTGCCCGCGCCGGGCGCTCCCAAAAGCGCGGAGGCAGCGGGCAGGACTGCCGCCCCCGCGACCGGCGGTCGGCCCTACTGCCTGTGCCGCACATGACTGCGATCTTCTGCCGCGTCCGCGTTCTGCCCTGTCGTCTCTGCCTCGGGTCATGCCCGGCACTGGCTCAGCCCGGACGGCTGGCGCGCCCGCAGGGCGTGCCCTTGAAGCCGTGGAGAAAGTTGTCACAGATCTTCTGGGGCAAGCGCTCGCGTGATCGCCATGAACAATCGGTCCTTCTGCTTCTCGTGCTCGGGTAGCTGATCGAACGGCACGAGGTCAGGGTGCGTCTTCGCCGCTTCATCCTTGACGGGGCCATGCCGCCAACCGTCTGCGGCCAGCCGTTCGTACCATCCCTGGTGGCTCTGCTCAGGGGTCCGCTCCGGATCGGCCAGCGCTGCCACGACAGACGCGACGTTCTCCCGGACTTGGTACTCGGGCGCGTCATCCCACGGTGGCGACGGGCGGGGATCGCCCTGAACGATCTGTAGTTCCCGGTTCGCTGCGTGGATCACCCGTGCGATGTCCTCGGCGGCTGTCTGCTCACTCGCCGGTCGGCCGAGTCGTCGCACCTGCTCACGTAGTACGGGAAGGTCCCACCTGTAGTGCCCCCCTTCTGTGCGCGCGGCGGGAGGGGTGAGCTGGGCGGCCGCCCAGCGGGTGAGTGTGGCTGTGCTGATCCCCAGCTCACGGGCTGCCACACCGGTCGTGATGAACCTGCTCATGAGACAAGTTTATGCATTCCTGCAACGTTTGGTGTACGATCGACTCATGAGTTGTTCGCAACGTTAATCGTGCAAACGACTTAACGTATACGGAAGGTTGACGATCATGCTTCTGACGATCAAGACGGACGGGGTGCGGTTCCGAGCTGCCGGGCGGCCCTGGCGCAAGCAGGTCAAGGGCCAGGACGCGGTCACCCGCGATGGGCGCCCGGTATGGAAGGTGAAGCTGCACGCGATCGATGACGCCCGGGAGACCACCGAGGACATCTGGGTCGAGATCGCTGGCGATGAGCCGGTGCTGCCACACGAGGGCCAGGTGCAGCTCGACGGCCTGCTGTTTGCGCCGTGGGTCAACGGCAAGGGCGAGATCGTCCGCGCCTTCCGCGTCCTGGCCATCACCCCGCTGGAGGCCGCAGCCCGCAAATCCGCCTGACAGCAGAGTGCCGGGCCTGGGAGGCGGCAACCTCCCGGCCCGGCCAGCCAGACCACGCCATCCCCATAGCCCTGAGAACAGGAGTGCTGGCA
>JBPCKO010000035.1:0-3955 GCA_051004215.1 Streptosporangiaceae bacterium
GCTCGGGCCCGCGAGCGGGCGGCTCGGCCCGGTAGGCCGCGGCCTGCGGCTGCCTGGCCTGCTCGGCCTCGTAGGCCTGGCGCTCGGCCTTGGACAGCCGGCCAGGCGGTGGCAGCACGATCGCGCCGAGCACCCGGGACCGCATCTGGGCGAGCCGGCGCAGAGCCAGCATGATGTCGGCCCGGTGGCCCTTGCCGATGTCGGCGACGATCACGGCGGACTTGGCGAACTCGGCCAGCGCGATTAGGCCGCTGCCTCCGGCCGCCTCGGCCGCGATCACGACGTAGCGGGCGGTGGCATGAAAGTCGCGGGCCAGCCGCGTGACCGTCTCGGCGGGCAGCTCCTCGAACAGGTCGAGCCCGCCCTCGGCGGCGATCACCCGCAGCTTCGGATATCCGGGGAACGGCCGCGCGACGTCGGCCAGGGTGGCGGCGCCCGCGGCTACCGCACCGAGCCCGCGCTTGGCGTCCAGCCCGGACAGCGCCAGCACCGGGGCCGACTGGCTCAGGCCGTCGGCGAGCACCAGCAGGACCTCGGACTGGGTCCTGGCCAGGGCCGCGGCCAGGTTCAGCGCGACCTGGCCGGCGTCCGGCGAGCCGGATATGAGCAGGGTCTGGTCGCCGTCACCGAGCGCGTTCGCGATCACCCGCGAGACTTCGCTGAAGGTACGGCCCTGGGCCGAGCCCAGCGCGGTCAGGGCGGAGCCGAAGTCCGGCGGCCGGTGGCCAAGCGTGGCCAGCACGGGCAGGCCGGTGAACCGCTCGACGTCGGCGGGGCCGTGCAGCCGGTCGTCCCTGCGGTCGGCGAAGAAGGCCAGGCCCAGGCCGATCAGGAGGCCAGCCATCAGGCCGCTCGGGCCGTACAGCAGCTTGCGCGGGCTGCTCGGCGAGGACGGCGGGACGGCCTTGGTCAGCACGAAGCCGGGGCTGTAGTCGTTCGAGGTGCCCAGGGCAGCGATCGCCGTCCGCAGCGGCGCGATCCTGGTGCCGATGTTGACCAGCCTGGAGTGCAGGGCGATATAGCCGGGCGACGTCGTGTGCAGCCCGTTGAGCGCGGTCTCGACGGCCTGCAGCTGGCTCTCGAGCTTCTTCAGCCTGAGACTGTCGGAGCTGATGTTCTGGTTGATCTTGGATAGGGCCGTGTTCTGACGAGTGGTCAGGTAACCCTGCGCGAAGGCCTCGGCGCAGTTCGAGGCGCCGGACGGCGAGCTGGCCGAGCAGGAAACTTGCAGGATCTGCGTGTTCGCGGGCACCGCCACCGTGACCTGGCGGACCAGGTCGATCGGCCGCTGGCGGGTCTTCAGCAAGGCGGCCGCAGTCCTGGCCACCGTGGTCGAGGTGACGACCTGCGCCTCGTTGTCCATATTCACGACGGTCGGCGTCTTGATGCCCAGCAGCTCCTCGCTGTTGGCGGCGTTGGCCGTCACGTACACCAAAGCGGTGGCCGTGTACGTCTTGGGGGCCACGACGACATACGCGGCGGCGGCCAGGAGCCCGGCCAGGGTCAAGCCGAGGATCGTCCGCCATCTGCGCCTGAGCACGCCAAGATAGTCGGCGAAGTCATACGACCCCGCGCTTGGTGCATTCGTCATCCGTGCTGCTCCTCGCCGACCTAGTTCCGCCTCCCGAGGGAGTAACGGGTGCCCTGGCCGGACAAGTTCCCCCTCACCCGGCGCATCGGGCAGTGACCTGTAGAAAGTGTAATGTCGGCACCGAGTAACAAACTCTGATCGCGGCAGCTTATGCCATCGCAACCCGCCTGACCTGGGCAAAGCTTACCCGGCCGGGCGAGGAAACTGGCCGTTGCCGCCGTGCGGGAGATGACGATGCCGTCCCAATTCGATGATTTTGCCGAATTCATCGCGATACCCACGGTAACGGACTTGCGCCTGGCTCCTGACGGGTCCTGGCTGGCCGCGGTGATACAGGCGCCCGGGCCCGATCCGAAGAAATTCGGCACCAGCATCTGGCGTATCGACACCGCCCGGGGGCCTGCCGCCCGGCTGACCAGGTCGGCGGAGGGTGAGTCGGGGATGGCCTTCCTGGCCGACGGCTCGCTGCTGTTCCTGTCCCGCCGGCCGGAGCCCGGGGCGGCCAAGGACCAGCCCGCCAGCGGGGCCAAGGCCGCCATCTGGCTGCTGCCGGCCTCCGGCGGTGAGGCCCGCCGGGCCGCGTCCCTTCCCGGCGGCGTGACCGGCCTGGCCACCGCCAGGACGGCCGGCCGGTTTCTCGCCGCGGGGCCGGTTCATCCCGGCACCAGCGGCCCGGCCCAGGACGAGGCCAAGCGCAAGGCCAGGGCCGACGCCGGGGTCAGCGCGATCCTGCACGAGGAAGGCCCGGTCCGGCGCTGGGACCACGATCTCGGCCCCGACTGGCTGCGCCTGTTCACCGGAGTACCGCAGGAGAACGCTGACCCTGGGCCAGGCCCCGAGCTCAGGGACCTCACGCCGGACGCCGGCCAGGGACTCGACGACGAGCAGGAGTTCTGCCTGTCCCCGGACGGGGCGCTGGCCTTTATCAGCTGGCGGGGGCCGGAGAAGTCGGGTGGCCGGCGCACCGAGCTCGTGCGCGTCGACCTGGCCGGCGGTGGCCGGCGCACAGTGGCCGGAGCGGATGGCGCTGACTACGGTGCGCCGCGGATCTCCCCCGACGGCCGCCTGCTGCTTGCGATCCGGTCCGGCCATGACGACTACGACGGTCCCGGCGACGTCACCCTGGTGGTCACGGGCCCCGACGGTGACGGCGAGCGCGATCTGCTGGCCGGCTTCGACCGCCGGCCGCTGTCGGCCGAGTGGGCGGCCGACAGCCAGTCGATCTTCTTCACCGCCGATGATGAAGGGCGGCGCCCGGTCTTCCGCGCCGACGCGGTCACCGGCATGGTCAGCCGGGTGACGGCCGATGACGCGGCCTATGACCGCCTGTGCCCGGCGCCGGACGGACGGGCGCTGTACGCGCTGCGCGCGGCCATCAGCGAGCCGCCGGTACCGGTCAGGATCGACCTGCCGGCTCAGCCTGGCGAACCGGCCCCGCCGCTCAGGCTGGCCGCGCCGGGCGACGACGTCCGGGTACCAGGGCGGCTCGAGGAGGTCGCGGTCCAGGCCGCGGACGGGGCCAGGATCCGCGGCTGGCTGGTGCTGCCGGAGGGCGCGTCCGAGCAGGCCAAGGCGCCGCTGCTGCTCTGGGTCCACGGCGGCCCGGTGATGAGCTGGAATTCCTGGTCCTGGCGGTGGAACCCGTGGCTGATGGCGGCCAGGGGCTACGCCGTGCTGCTGCCCGACCCGGCGCTGTCCACCGGCTACGGCCAGGACTTCATCGCCCGCGGGCACGGCACCTGGGGCGACAAGCCGTTCACCGACGTGATGGCCATCACCGACGCGGTGGTCGGGCGGCCGGACATCGACGCCGAGCGGACCGCGATGATGGGCGGCTCGTTCGGCGGCTACATGGCGAACTGGATTGCCGGGCACACCGGCCGGTTCCGCGCGATCGTCAGCCATGCCGGGCTCTGGGCCCTGGACCAGATGTTCGCGACCACCGATGAGCCCGCGTTCTGGCGCCGCATCTTCGGCGACCCGGCCGCCCAGCCTGAGCGGTACCTGGCCGCCTCGCCGCATCTGCACGCGGCCGCGATCGGCACGCCGGTGCTGATCATTCACGGCGACCGGGACTACCGGGTGCCGGTCGGCGAGGGGCTGCGGATGTACGCGGACCTGTCCAGGCTCGGCAAGCAGGCCAGGTTCCTGTATTTCCCCGACGAGAGCCACTGGATCGTCAAGCCCGGTGATGTCGCAGTCTGGTACGAGACGGTGCTCGCGTTCCTGGCCCAGCACGTGCACGGCGAGCCGTGGCGGCAGCCAGAGCTGCTCTGAGCCGCGCCGGCCCGACGAAGCGGTCGGGGTTCCTGCCGACGGAAAAACAGCACCGTAGCTCCCTCCCCGCCAACGAAGAGGAGGAGA
>JBPCKO010000036.1:0-25115 GCA_051004215.1 Streptosporangiaceae bacterium
CGTCCTCGTGTTTGGTGCCCTTGCCCCCTGCACCGTCCCGAGTCATGGTTCCCCGGTGCACCCCCCCACGACCCTGACCTGCGGCCCGGCAACGCCGGCCAGTTCCTGCGGGCGATCCAGCAGATCAGGGGCGGCCGCCCGGTTCCCGGTCAGGCTCCCTACCCCCCGGACGGTTACGACGCGGACGGCTACACCCAGGACGGCTACACCCAGGACGGCTACGCCGCGGACGGCTATGGCTCAGAACCCCAGCCCGGCCGGACTGGCTCGCACTGGTACCGCGCGCCGGACTCCGGTCCGATCGAGGGTGACGGAGACTGGCCTGGCGAGGGCGACGCCACCCGGCACCTGCCCGCAATCCATGACGGCTACCCGGAATCCGGCGTGCTTGAGCCCGTGACCGGCGTCGTCGGCGCGTCCGCGCTGCCCTCGCTCAGCCCGCAGTCGTCCGCGGCCGATCCCCGGGGCGCCGGCCTGGATTCCATGGCGAACCACACGCTGGTGGTCTCCCAAGCCGGCTCGCTCGCCGCCTACGACACCTTCGGCCAGGACCCGCACCGCCAGGGCCGCGGGTACCGGCGCGGCCGGGGCGGCCCGCGGGGCCGGTTCCTGTCCAGCGGCAAGCTGTTCTACCTGCCCGCCGCGCTCGCGGTCATCCTGGTGATCGCGCTGGCGACCTGGTGGTTCAGCTCGGGCCGCTACCAGAAGGTGCCGGCGCTGGCCGGGATGTCACTGACGTCGGCCGAGACGGCGCTGAAGAACGAGGGCCTGCACGTCCAGGTCGGCCAGGCGGTGCACAACCCGCTGCGCAAGGGCTACGTGATCGGCTCGACGCCCGGGCACGGCCAGCGCGTCGCCGGCGGGTCCACGATCAAGCTGACCACCTCCCTCGGCCCGGTGATGCGGGTCGTGCCGAACGTCAGCGGGCAGACCGAGGCGGCCGCGAAGGCGGCCCTGGTCCAGGCCCACCTGGTCCCCGGCAAGGACAAGAGGTCCGTCTCGGCGACGGTGCCGCCCGGCAGCGTGATCGGCACCATCCCGGCGGCCTACAGGTCGATCCCGCAGAACCATCCGGTCCGGCTGATCGTCAGCGTCGGCCCTGGCCTGCCGGACTTCGCCGGCCTGCAGGTGGCCGACGCGCAGACCGCGGCCTCGGCGGGCGGCTACACGATCAACCCGGTCGCGAACAAGAAGGGCAGCGAGCCGGCCAATACCATCACCAGGCAGTCGCCCCCGCCCAACAGCCCGATCACCCCCGGTGAGGTCGTCACCGTCCGCTATTCGCCGGGACCGCCGACCGTCGCGGTGCCCGACGTGCAGGGCATGCCGATCTCGCAGGCGATCGACGAGCTGCGCGCCGCCGGCTTCCATATCAAGGTGCAGCACTCGGGCCCTGGCGGCCAGGTCGGCCAGTACTCGCCGACCGGCAGCCAGCCCAAGGGCACGGTCATCACCCTGGTCATCGGCCTGTTCAGCGGGCTGTAGCGGCCGGCCTCACAGCGCGGGACCCTCGCCAGGCTGCTCCTGGTAAGAGTAGCGCTCCTCGCGCCACGGGTCGGCGTTGTTGTGGTAGCCGCGTTCCTCCCAGAATCCCCGCCGGTCCCCGGCCATGTACTCGATCGCCCGGACCCACTTGACGTTCTTCCAGCCGTACCTGGACGGCACCACCAGCCGGACGGGATGGCCCTGCTCAGGCGTCAGTTCCTTGTCGTCCCGGTGCGTCGCGAGCAGGGTGTTACCGGCCCCGAAGACCTCGAGCGGAAGGTTCGCGCCGTACCCGTAGTCGGCCCAGATCATCACGTGGGTGGCCGCGGCCGCCGGCGGGACGGCGCGGAGGAGGTCGGCGGCCAGCACGCCGCGCCACAAGATGCCGAGGACGCTGAACTTGGTCACGCAGTGGAAGTCGGCCACGATCTCGCTCCGCGGCAGGGCGCAGAAGCCGTCCCAGTCCCACCGCCGCAGCCCGCCGCCGGCCGTCGCCCCGCACACCCGCAGGTCCCAGGTCCGCGGGTTGCAGGCCGGGACCCGGCCGTAGTGCAGCACCGGCATGTTCGATTGGACGTGCTGACCGGGCGGGAGCCGGCGCCGGGAGTTCACGCGGTCGGCACCGTCATGACTCGGCCCGTCATGACTGGTCCCGTCGTGACTCGCGCCGTCGTGACTCGGGCCGTTGCCGGCCGCGCCGTTGCCGCTGCGGCGAGGCGGCGGGACGGGCGCCGGTCCGGTCGCGCTCGGGGCCTCGTCCTGGTGTCCCGGGCCCCAGGTACCGGTGCCCGCGCCCAGGCCGCGGATCCCCCGCGCATCAGAGCCCGGCTGCCTCATGACGGGCTGACCTGTCCTTCCTCTCGACGCGATGGCCTTAACTGACCAGCAGCCATCTTGTCACTGCCGGGCGGCACACCGTTCGCCGACCAGCCCGCGGAGACTGCCCGGAGTGCGCTAAGCTACCCAGCGTGCACCGCGCCTATGAGTTTTTCTACGGCTTCCGCTCCGGTCCAGGGGAGGTAGCCCGCTAGGCGATGCGCAAGCGCAGCGCGCGGATGAACTCCAAGCCCCCGGCCGGATGGCCGGGGGCCTTTTCGTCGTTAAAGCCAGTCAGGGAGGACGAGATGGTGATCGTGATGGCCCCGGAGGTCACGCAGCAAGATATCGACTCAGTCGTCGATGTGGTCCGCACCGCCGGCGGCGAGGCCTTCGTCAGCCGCGGCGTGTCCAGGACGATCATCGGGCTGGTCGGCGACGTCGACAGCTTCGGCGCGCTCAACCTGCGCAGCGCCAGCGGCGTCACCGACGTCATCAGGGTCTCGGTGCCGTACAAGCTGGTCAGCCGCGAGCACCACCGCAATCGCTCGGTGATCAGGGTCGGCGGCGTGCCGATCGGCCCCGGCACGATGACGCTGATCGCCGGCCCGTGCAGCGTGGAGACGCCCGAGCAGACGCTGGCCGCAGCCCTGATGGCCAAGCGCGCGGGCGCGTCCCTGCTCCGCGGCGGCGCTTACAAGCCGCGCACCTCGCCCTACGCATTCCAGGGGCTGGGCGCGGCCGGCCTGAAGATCCTGGCCGAGGTGCGGGCCGAGGCCGGGCTCCCGATCGTGACCGAGGTGGTCGACCCGGCGGACGTCGACCTGGTCTGCTCCTACGCCGACATGCTCCAGGTCGGGACCCGCAACATGCAGAACTTCGCGCTGCTCCAGGCGGTCGGCTCGGCCGGCAAGCCGGTGATGCTCAAGCGGGGCATGAACGCGACCATCGAGGAATGGCTGATGGCCGCGGAGTACATCGCGCAGCGGGGCAACCTGGACATCGTGCTGTGCGAGCGCGGCATCCGCACGTTCGAGAACGCGACCAGGAACACTCTCGACATCAGCGCGGTGCCGGTGGCCCAGCGGCTGTCGCACCTGCCCGTCATCGTCGACCCGTCGCACTCGGGCGGCCGCCGCGACCTGGTGCTGCCGCTGACCAGGGCGGCCATCGCGGTGGGGGCCGACGGCGTGATCGTGGACGTGCACCCCGAGCCGGCCAAGGCGCTCTGCGACGGCGACCAGGCCCTGGCCGGGCCGGACATCGACGGCCTGGCCGAGATCGTCTCCACCCTGCCGGCCCTGCTGGGCCGCACCCTGGCTCCGGCTCCCGAGCCGGCGGTGGCCTAGCCGGGTCACCCAGGCCGGTACTCGCGGGCGCTGGCGGCCAGCTCCTCGGCCAGCTCGTCGATGTCCGCCCTGGCCTCGATCCGGTGCAGGTCGGCGACCCTGGCCCTGGTCTCCACCTGCCTGGGCAGCAGCAGCGAGCAGCAGTCCTCGTCGGGAAGCTGGGACAGCGCGAGCGTGCTGATCTGCCGGGCCTGAGCCATGATCTCGGCCTTGTCCAGCCCGATCAGCGGCCGCAAGATCGGCAGCCGCACCGCCTCGTCCAGCGCGGTGATGTTGGCCAGCGTCTGGCTGGCGACCTGCCCGAGCGAGTCGCCGGTGACTAGCGCGCTCGCCCGCACCCGGCGGGCGACGGCCTGAGCGGTCTTCAGCATCAGCCGGCGCTGCGCGACGACCTGCAGCCGGCCAGAACCCGAGGTCGCCAGCCGCTGCTGAGCGCGCCCGAACGCCACGACGTACAACCGTGAGCCGCGCTGAAACCTGTCGAGCTGCCTGACCAGCCCGTACGCCTTGTAGACGGAGGCCGGGCCGGTCAGCGGCAGCCCGGAGAAGTGCAGGAACGAGCAGTACAGCCCGCGGCGCATCATCCGGTAGGCGGCGACCGGCGAATCGATGCCGCCCGACATCAGCACCAGCCCGCGGCCGCTCATGCCGACCGGCAGCCCGCCCTGACCGGTCAGGCCGTCCACGTAGACGAATACTTCGGACTGGTCGGCCTCGACGCCGATGGTGAAATCGGGGTGGCGCAGGTTGACCGGGTTGCCGAAGTCCCGCTGGATCCGGCTGCCGATGGCGATGGCCAGCTCGGCCGAGGTGACGGGGAAGCGCTTGTCCCGCCGTCTGGCCCGGACCGCGAACGAGCCAGGCCGCCCGGCCGCCAGCTCGGCCGCGGTGTCGATCGCGGCCTGAGCGTCCTTGGCCACCCGGGTGGCGCGGCAGACCCGCGCGACGCCCATGACATCGAGCATCCGCTCGGCGATCAGGTCGGCCGCATCCTGGGCGGGCATGGCCGCCGGCGCGCCGGCCAGGTTGACCGGGGTGAGCACGATCACCCCGTCGCGCTGCCAGAGCCGCAAGCCGAGCCCGAGGTCGGCGACCGCCAGCCGGATATTGTTCTGCAGCAATCGCTGGAATTGCTGCCTGTTCTTCCCTTTCAGAATGATCTCGCCGAGTTTGAGCAGAACGCAAGGCTCGTGCAGCCGCCCGGGCGGGCTGCCGGGCCGCGGCTGCGCGGAGCCGCCGGTCGGGAGGGCAGGCACGGCGGTCATGGCTAGAGTCTGACAGGTCCCGGCCGGAAACCCGCTGGGCCGGAATGCCCCCGGCACCCGAATTTCCTGACTATGGCAAGGTGGACCGATGACTGCCGCGCGCCCGTCCCCGGTCACGGTCCGCCCGGCCCGGGCCGGCGACCTCGGCGCGATCACGGCCGTCGCCAAGGCGACGGGCCAGGACGAAGACTGGGAGAACGTCTACCCCGACTACCTCGGCCACCTGCTCGAGCACGGAACCCTGCTGGTGGCGCAGCGGGATGGCGCGGTCACCGGATTCGGCGCCACGCTGCGGATCGGCTCGGGGGCCGGCGCCATCGCCATGCTGACCGACCTGTTCGTGCAGCCCGCGGCCCATGGCTCGGGCACCGGCCGCGCGATCCTGACCCGGCTGTGGGACGGCGAGCCGAGAAAGATGACGTTCGCGAGCCTGCACGCCCACGCCTTGCCGCTCTACGCCAGCTTCGGCGTGGACGCCTGGTGGCCGCTGCTGAACCTGCGGGGTGGCGTGCGGCGGCTCCGGATGCCGGACGGCTGGTCCGTGTCGCCCGCCGGACCGGACCTGGTCAGCGGGCTGGAACGGGACTGGACGGGCACCGACCGCGCCGCCGAGCACCGGATGTGGGCGCGCTGGCCGGCCGGCACCGGCCTGATCGCCAGCCTGGACGGCGAGCCGGCCGCCGCCGGCTCAGCGGGCGGCGCCGGCCCCGAGTACGGCATCAGCCATCTCGCGATGCGATCAGCCGCGAGCGACGACACCGCGCGGGACGCGGTGCTCGCCGTGCTCGCCAGCCTGGAACCGCCGGGCGGGCAGGCCCGTGCGTGCCTGCCCGCTCCACACCCCGCGACCCGGCCGCTGCTGGCCGCCGGGTGGCGCGTAGCGGTGTTCGATCTCCATATGTCGTCGCACTTCGGGCTCATCGATGCCCGGCGGGCGGTGCCGTCGGCAGCCCTGGCCTAGCGAGCCGCGGGTCAGGTCGCCGACCCGAGTTCCTCGGCCAGCGCCTCGGCCGAATCGCTGTCTTCCCCGGGCCCGGCAGCGGCCCGCCCGGCGGCCTGGTTTTGCTCGGCCACCCTGAGCAGCCGGTGCCCGGTCGACAGTACGGCGATCGCGACGACGACGCTGGCCGCCCCGACGTAGAAGGCACATGGACGCCCCACCGCTCGGCCATCCGGCCGGCGACGTACGGGGCGAGACCGCCGCCGATGAACCGGACGAAGCCGTAAGCCGCGGCGGCCACGCTGCGCTCGACCGGCGCGACCGTCATCACGGCCTGAGTCGTGATCGTGTTGTTCACGCCGATGAAGATGCCGGTCGCGACGACCGCGCCGATCAGCACGGCCTGGTTGCTGGTGAAGATCGCGATGTCGAGGGCGAACAGGGCGAGGTTCGCGTACAGGGTCCTGGCGATGCCGAACCTGGCCTGCAGCCGCGGAGCGCCGAATACCGCGAAGATCGCGACCAGAACGCCCCAGCCCGTGAAGGCGATGCCGAGCTGGTGCGTGTCCAGGTGCATCGGGAACGGCGCGAACCCGAGCACGGTGAAGAAGCCCCAGCGTGCGCTTGGCGCCGATCCGGCTGCTGACCCACCCGGTGACCAGCATCGCGACCGCGGTGACGACCAGATAGCTGGTGAACAGCAGTTCTACCTGAGCGGGACTGGCGTGCAACTTTCCGGCCAGCGACGGCAGGATCGGATCGACCAGCCCGATGCCCATGAACGAGACCACGCACGCGAACGCGACCGCCCACACCGCGCGCGGCTGGCGGAAAGGGCTGGCCACCTGCCGTGCTCGTGGCTGCCGGGCGGGGTGGTCAGGCCCGGTGCCGCGGTGGTCGTGCTCACCGGACCTCGGCCGCGCGGGCCTGGCTCAGCACGCGCTCCCTGATTACCGGGAGCACAGCCGCCAGCCCGTCGGCCAGCGCGCGGACGTCGTCCTCGGGCAGGTCGGTGAGCAGCGCGGCGATTGTGGCCGCGTTGCGCTCACGCCGGCCGGCCAGCGCGGCCCGGCCCTGTTTGGTCAGGCTGACCAGGGCGACCCGCCCGTCGGCGGGATCCGAGGTCCGCGACACCAGGCCGCGCTGCTCCAGCCGCTGGACGAGCTGGGTCATCGAGGGCTGCGAGACGCCTTCGGACGCGGCGAGCGTGGTGACGCGCTGCGCGCCGAGCCGGTCGAGTGAGCCGAGCGCGGCCGCGGCAGTCAGGCTCAGGTCACGGTTCACGGCCACGCCGCGGATGACGAGCGAGACGACCTCGAGCAGGTCGGCGGCGGGCTGGATGAGATCCATAGGATATTTATATAATATACCTATGTAAATTGCAAGTCCCTGATGGCGGTCGCCCGGCCGCGCTGGCCCGCGGCTAGGAGACGGGCCTGACCTCCTTGGTCAGCTGGATCTCCTCGTCCTCGAATCCCATCGCCGCGTAGGCGGCCCTGGCGACCTGGTTAGCCGTGCCGGTCTGCAGGGTCAGATACCGCCGTCCCCGGCTGACCGCCCACTCCTGGGCTACCCCCATGAGCAGCCGGGCGATCCCCTGCCGCTCCCGGTCGGCCCGGACGATCAGCTCGCTGACGTAGACATCGACCTCACCGTTGAAGTGAGTTCGCTCGCTGAGGGTGAGCAGCCCGACCACGTCGGCCCCTTCCGCCCCGTCGGCCCCGTCGGTCGCGACATAGGCGGCGTGATCCGGCCGGCCGACGGCCGCGATCGAGTCGCGAACCCAGCCGCGGACCGCGGCGAGCACCGCGTCAGGGTCCCGCCACGGCGCTACGCCGAAGGTCAGCCGGTCGGCCAGCGCCATCACCTGGTCCCGGTCGGCGTCCTGGTAGGGCCGGATCTGAACCGCGGGCTGGGCCGGACTGCGTCCCGACGTCATGCGGCCAGCCTGCCACAGGACAAACGCCCCGAACCACCCGGGCCGCGCTCATGCTTTTCATGATCTAGTGGAGTTGCTCGAGGCATCCGCGAGGAACTCCACTAGATCATGAAACCCGCGCTCGGAGGGAGCGGCGGCGGGTGGGCGAGCGAGGGGGCGGGCGGGAGAGGGGCGGGCGGGAGAGGGTCGGGCGGGAGAGGGTCAGGCGGGACGGACGGCGCAGAGGAGCCGGTTCTCGCCGCGTTGCCAGATCGTGCCGATCTCGGCGAACCCGGCCGCCTGCAGGGCAGCCACGTGCACGCTCAGCAGGCCGGACGGCGAGCCATGGTGATCGGCTTCCGGCGACCGGCGGTCACGCTCGGCGGCCAGCGCGGCCAGTCCGGGATCGGCGCGGACCGCATCCCACCAGCCGCGCCAGCTTTCCGTTCTGCCCTCCGGGGCCCGACGGCGCTCCTCCCGCTCGATCAGCGCCCGGTCCAGCCTGGCCAGGGTCGGGGCGACCGTCTCGTCGTGCCGCAGGTGGTCGCCGTTCAGCAGCAGCCCTCCCGGCCGCAGCACCGAGGCGACCTCGGCGTACAGCGCGCCGAGGTCGTCCGGCGGCAGCCAGTGCAGCGCGGTCGTGCTGACCGCGGCATCGGCCTGGCGGTCCAGCCCGAGCGCCGCCGCCCAGCCGGGCCCGCGGAGGTCCTGCTCGGCGAAGCGGAGCGCGGGCAGCCCGGCCCACGCGGTCCGGCCCAGTTCCAGCAGCAGCGGGTCAGCGTCGATCGCGACGACGGCCGCCGCCGGGATCTGGCCGAGCAGGCGCACCGCCAGTGACCCCGGGCCGCAGCCCAGGTCGAGCACCAGCGGGTCGGGCCGCCCGGCGCATTCACGCACGGCATCGATGAGGGCAGTGAAGCGATCTTCCCGGTCCGGCAGGTAGACCTCCTGCTGGACGTCCCAGCGCTCGATCCACCTGGCCGCGCCCGACTCGGTGAGCGTCTGCGTCATTCCCGCGTCCTCTCGCTGCCTACGTCACTGGCTAGTATGGTTTGGACAGTTACTAACGTACGGACGAGAGAGTCACTGGTCAAGTGAACTTCAGCAGTCACCTGGACGCGGTCGTGACCGTCGCCGTGCGGCTCGTCAACCTGCTGACGGCGGGCGATGCGCACGGCCGGCCGTACCCGCTGCCCCCGCCCGGTCAGCTGCCGGGCGCGGTCACGGCGCTGCTGGGCGCGACCCGGCCCGGCACCCGGGACGTCACCGCGGACGAAGCCGCCGGGTTCGCGATGATCGCCGGAGCACTGCGAGCCGTGTTCGAGGCGGTCGCCGATGACCGGCGCGACGACGCCGCCACCGAGACCAACGCGCTGCTGCGGTTCACCGGCGCGCGGCCGCGCCTGGACCGCCACGACGACGAACCCTGGCACCTGCACTTCCACGGGGCCGACGAGTCCCTGGTAACCGGCTGGGCGGCCGGCTGCGCGACCGGCCTGGCGGTCGTGCTCGGCAGCGACCTGTACGGCCGGCTCGGGGTGTGCACCGCGGGCCGTTGCGACCGCGTCTACGTCGACACCTCCCGCAACGGCAGCCGCCGGTTCTGTTCCGTTGCCTGCCAGAACCGCGTGAAGACCGCCGCCTTCCGGGCCCGCCACGGCTGACAGTGGCCCGGCGACCGCGGCCTGACCGGCCGCAGTAGCACGGCGGGATGTTCCGGCGGATGGAAAACGGACGCCAGGCGGCGGTCAGCCGAAGAACACCTCGGCTTCGGCGTACCGCTCGGGCGGGACCAGCTTGAGCTCGCGGGTCGCCTCGGCGATCGGCACCCGGACGATGCTGGTGCCGCGCAGCGCGACCATCGAGCCGTACGCGCCGGCCGCGACCGCGCGGATCGCGTGGATGCCGAACCTGGTCGCCAGCACCCGGTCGAACGCCGTCGGCGTGCCGCCGCGCTGGATGTGCCCGAGCACCGCCGCCCGCGCCTCCTTGCCGGTGCGCCGCTCGATCTCCTCGGCCAGCCGCTGACCGACCCCGCCGAGCCTGGTGTGGCCGAACGAGTCCAGCTCGGTGTCGATCACCGAGGTTCCGATGGTCTTCGGGTGAGCGCCCTCGGCGACCACCACGATCGGCGCGTACCGGGTCTCGAACCGCTGCTGCACGTAGTCGCAGACTTCCTCGATGTCGAACGGGTGCTCGGGGATGAGGATCACGTTCGCTCCGCCCGCCAGGCCGGCGTGCAGCGCAATCCAGCCGGCGTGCCGGCCCATCACCTCCACGATCAGGGCGCGGTGGTGGCTCTCGGCCGTCGTGTGCAGCCGGTCGATCGCCTCCATCGCGATGTTCACCGCCGTGTCGAACCCGAACGTGTAGTCGGTCGCGCTCAGGTCGTTGTCGATCGTCTTCGGGACGCCCACCACATTGACCCCGGCGGCATAGAGCCGGCCGGCCACGCCGAGGGTGTCTTCGCCGCCGATCGCGATCAGCGCGTCCACGTTCAGGCTGGCCAGGTTCGCGGTGATCCGCTCCAGGCCGGTCTGGCCGTCGGCGCCCGCCTGGTCCGACAGCGGGTTGGTACGGGACGAGCCGAGGATCGTGCCGCCTCTGGGCAGGATGCCGCGCACCGCGGGAACGTCAAGCGGCTGCGTGTCGGCCTCGAGCGGACCGCGCCAGCCGTCCCGGAAGCCGACGAATTCGCAGTCGTGATCGAACGTGCCGGTGCGCACGATCGCACGGATCACCGCGTTCAGGCCGGGGCAGTCGCCGCCGCCGGTCAGGACTCCGACGCGCATCAGGTTTCCTCCAGCAATGTCGGCTCGCCGCATGAGCTCACCCGGGGCGGCGCCGCTGCCGCTCGTGCGGGTACTCGATAGCGGGATGCTCAGGTCGTCAAGGGGCTCGCACGCCACACTAGTCCCCATGAGCGTCCTTGCTATCGACGCCGGGACCACTGGCGTCACGGCTCTGATTGTCACCGCGGACGGAACCGTTCAGGCTCGGGGTTACGCGGAATTCAGCCAGTATTTCCCGCATCCCGGCTGGGTCGAGCAGATGCCGGAAGAGATCTGGCAGGCGACGCTGGCGGCCTGCGCGAAGGCGCTGCGGGCCGCCGGTGACGGCGCGGAGCCAGTCACCTGCGTGGGCATCACGAACCAGCGCGAGACCGCGGTGGTGTGGGACGCGGCGACGCTGACCGCCCCGCACCGGGCGATCGTCTGGCAGGACCGGCGGACCACCGGGATTTGCGCTGAACTGCGGGACGCCGGCCATGAGGACCGGGTCACCGAGCTCACCGGCCTGCGACTCGACCCGTATTTCACCGCGACCAAGCTGACCTGGCTTGCCCGGCACGATGGCGAAGTCTGGTCAGGTGTGGCCGACCGCTCCGTCGCGGTCGGCACCGTCGACTCCTACCTCATTGCCAGGCTCACCGGCGGGCGGCGGCACGTGACCGACGCGTCGAACGCCAGCCGGACGCTGCTGTTCGACATCGCCGCCGGGCAGTGGTCGGCCGAGCTGTGCGACCTGTTCGGCGTGCCGCCGCACGCGCTGCCCGAGGTGACCGCCTCGGCCGGCGAAATCGGGCGTACCGACCCTGAGGAGTTTCTCGGCCTGTCCGTTCCGATCGCCGGCGTGGCCGGAGACCAGCAGGCCGCGCTGTTCGGTCAGGCGTGCTTTGCCCCGGGAGCTTCCAAGTGCACCTACGGCACGGGATCGTTCGTGCTGGCAAACACCGGCTCGCAGATCGTCAGGTCCAGCGCCGGCCTGGTCTCCACGGTCGCCTGGATGGATGGCTCGGGGGCGCTGACCTACGCGCTCGAGGGCTCCGTCTTCGTCACCGGGGCCGCGGTCCAGTGGCTGCGCGACGGGCTCGGCCTGCTCCGGAGCGCTGCCGACAGCGAGGCGCTGGCCCGCTCGGCCGACGACTCGGGCGGCGTGGTGTTCGTGCCCGCGCTGACCGGCCTCGGCGCGCCGGACTGGGACCCGGACGCCCGCGGCGCGATCTTCGGCATCACCAGGGGCACCACGGCCGCCCACCTGGCCAGGGCCACCCTGGAGGCGATCGCGTTCGAGGTCCGCGACGTCGTGGACGTGATGACCGCCGAGGCTGGCCTGGCGCCGGAGGGCGGGCCCGATAGCGCCGGTCCGGCGGCGGCCGGGCCAGGCGCGGTGTTGCGGGTAGACGGCGGGGCCGCGGCCAACGACCTGCTCATGCAGATCCAGGCCGACCAGCTGCAGCGCCCGGTCGAGCGGCCCGTCGTGGCCGAGACGACTGCCCTGGGGGCCGCGTTCCTCGCCGGGCTCGCAACCGGGGTCTGGACGTCGAGGAGCGAGATCGCCGCGACCTGGCGGCTGGACCGCAGGTTCGAACCAGGCGCCCGTGACGATGCCGGGCATGCCCGCTGGCGCGAGGCGGTCCGCCGCAGCCTCGGCTGGGCCCGCGACGCCGGCCCGCCCGCGCCCGTGGCCTAGCCCGCTTCCGGAGGCCGCGCGCCTCGTAGGCTGCCCGTCTCCCAAGTGGCGGGGTCCCGGGGCCGCGGGTCCGGGGCGCGGGTTTCGGGCCCTACGCCGCCAGGACCGTACGGACCGGCAGGTCGCCTGCACCGCCGATCTCCCGGCGCCCGGCGAGCGCCGTCCGGATGGTCGCGATTACCTCCTGCGGTTCCGACCTGATCTGCCGGGGCGTGACGTGGACGACAAGGATGCCGAGCGCGGTCATCCTGGCGTGCCGCCGCATCGTCGGCTCCCAGCTCTCCGGGGACAGGTGCCACTGCCGCGAGTCGACCTCGACCGCGACCCCCTCCTCCGGCCACCAGGCGTCCGGCCGGGCCAGCAGCCGGTTACCCAGATACAGCCCCGGATTCAGCACCGGCGTCGGCAGCTTGGCTCGCCGGAGCAGCTCAACGAGCTCGGCTTCTGGCCCCGATCGCGCTCCCTGGACCACCTCGGCCAGGGCGGCCCTGAACAGCGCAGAGCCGCGCACCGGGCCGGCCGCGAGTTCCTCGCGCAGCTGCTCGACCGTGCAGTGACGCGTCTGCACCGCCGCCGCGACGAGAGCGCGCACCTCCCGCCGCTCGCCCAGATCGCGGACCGCGTCACCGACGGCCCGAACAGCGAACGTGAATTGGATTGGCCCCTCGTAACAGACGGACGGCGGCAGCCGGGTCGTCGGCAGGATCCGCACGAAGCCGGTGCTACGACGCACCCGGGCCGCCGGGATCAGGACGTCGATCGATCGGGTGACGTCACTCGCAGGCCATGCCGCCGCAAGACGGCCAGACCGGTCAGCGTCGCCCCTCGGCCGGCGTACAGGAGCGCGGCCATCTCCCGCTGATCTTGGGCTGGCGTCCCGGTCACGGTCAGAAACACGCCGGGCAGCAACCGCTGCCAGCGACCGCCAGGTAGCACCTGCCGGTGCACGACATTCGGGTGCATTCCGCAGGCCACCGCCTGCCGGCGGGTGACCACGAAGTGCTGCCGGGCTAGTAACTGTGCTAATTCCGTGCCTGCGCTCATGGGCTCACCTTGCCAGCGGGTCCGACAGGACGGCTCGGCGTGCGCGGTCGGCTCGGGATGCGCCGCGCCTGGACCGGGTCAGACCGTGCCGGGCGAGCCCCCGAAGTCGGCAGCGGGCGCCGGTCGAGCCGCACCGTCGGCCTCGCCTTGCGCCGCTGCTGTCTCGCTCTGGCCGGGGCTAGCGGGGCTGGCGGCCGGGCTGGCCGGGCTGGCGGTCGGGCTGGCGGCCGGGCTGACGGCGGGGGTGGCCGGGGTGGCGGAGCTGGCGGGACTGGCCGGGGTGGCGGCGGGGCCTGAGGGGGCATTGCGCGGGTGGGTGACCTTGCTGACCACGTCGGCGGCTCTGGCCTTGGCGATTTCCTGCAGGTGGGCCCGTTTCTCGGCCTGGCGCGCTGCCTTGTGGGCGGCCGCGTACTGGTCCACGTACTCCTGGCCGGAGAGCTTCATGATCTCGTAGATGATTTCGTCGGTGACGGCGCGGAGGACGAGCCGGTCGGTCTCCAGGTTGTAGTACCGGGAGAAATCCAGCGGTTTGCCGAACCGGACCCCTGGCCTGACCCGGAACTGCGGCATGATCTTGCCGGGCGGCTGGAACTCGAAGCCGCCGATCATCGCGCACGGTATCACCGGCGTCTTAGCCTCCAGGGCCAGCCGGGCGACCCCGGTCTTGCCGCGGAACAGCCGGCCGTCCGGGGTCCGGGTTCCCTCCGGGTAGATGCCGAGCAGCTGACCGCCGGCCAGCACCCGCAGCCCGGTAGCCAGCGCGCGCTCGCTGGCCGCACCGCCCGAGCGGTCGACCGGTATCTGCCCGACGCCGCTGAAGAACGCCCGGCTGAACAGGCCCTTCACGCCCCGCCCGGTGAAGTACTCGGACTTGGCGAGGAACACCACCTTGCGCGGCAGCGGCAGCGGCGCGAAGAAGTGATCGGAGAACGAGAGGTGGTTGCTGGCCAGGATCGCCGCGCCGGTCAGCGGGACGAATTCGGTGCCCTCGGCCCACGGCCGGAACAAGAGCCGCAAGATCGGGGCGAGGACCGCCTTGACCAACCAGTAGAACATGCGTCACATGATTTCACGCAAGGTCGCCCGGCAATAGCCCGCGCCCGCCAGTGGCTCCGGCCGGGCGGCAAACGCAACCCGCCAACGCACCTGCTAACACGGCCGCACACGTGGCCGCAAACGCAGGCTGCGGAACATGATCGGACATGCGACGATTCGGGGATACTCAGGGGATCATCAGCCCGCGGCCCGCGCGGACGCGGAGAGGACGTAGCCATGTCAGTACGGCCAGGCGCCGAGCCGTTCCACCATCGGGGCGGGCCGACCGCGGTACTGCTCTGTCATGGGTTCACCGGGAGCCCGCAGTCGCTGCGGCCGTGGGCGGAACACCTGGCCGCGGCTGGCCTGACGGTCAGCCTGCCGCGGCTGCCGGGGCACGGCACGACCTGGCAGGAAATGGCGCGGACCCGGTGGGAGGACTGGTACGCCGAGGTCGACCGGGCCCTGGCTGACCTGCAGCGCGACGCCGACGAGATCTTCGTGACCGGCTTGTCCATGGGCGCCTGCCTGGCCCTGCGGCTGGCCGAGCTGCACGGCCAGGAAATCAGCGGGCTGGTCCTGGTCAACCCGTCGGTGACGGCCGACACCAAGCTGTTCCTGCTGGCGCCGGCCATGAAGCTGGTCGTGCCGTCGCTGAAGGGCGTCGGCAGCGACGTTAAGAAGCCGGGCGCGACCGAACTCGCCTATGACCGCACGCCGGTCAAGGCGGCCGCGACGCTGCCCGGCCTGTGGAAGACCACCCAGCGCGATCTGGGTCAGGTCAGCGCGCCGGTGCTGGTGTTCAAGAGCGCCGAGGACCATGTCGTCGGCCCCCGCAGCCTCGCCATGCTGCGCGAACGCCTGCCCGCCGGCCTGCTCGAAGTCAGGGACTGCCCGGATAGCTACCACGTCGCGACGCTGGACAACGACGCCGAGAGCATCTTTGCCGGAAGCCTGGATTTCGTTCGTTCTCACAGTCATGCGGGAAAGGAATGACAGGATGGATGTCCACGGGCATACACGGCACCGAGGGCTAGGCACGATGCAGCGAGGATGCGGGGGGCACCGTGGAGCGCGACACCAGTAGCGATCGGGGCGGTGATCAGGCCGTCTGGCGTGACCTGGTCGCCCGGCTCGAGCTCCCGCAGGCGATCGACCCCGCCGACCCCCCGTGGCCCGATCGCGAGAACCTCACCTCGGCCCGGCACGCCAGCCGCCAGGACACCGGCCGCACCGGCCGCCGAGACACCGGCCGCCAGGACCCGGGCCGCCGCGACAACGGCCAGCGGGATGCTGGCCAGCCGGACCAGGACGACTCCCGGGCCGCCGAACCCGAGGCCGGCCAGGACCACGACGTGCCGGTCAGCCGCCGGCGGGTGATCAGGCCCGCGAGCTTCCTGCGCTTCGCCGAGGCCAGCCAGTACGGCGAGGGCGACCCCGGCCGGCCAGGCCAGCCCGCGGGCCGCCATGCCATTCCCCCGGCCCGGCTCCCCCGCGAGGACCCGGCCCGCCCGCATCACGGTCGGCCCGGCCAGCCCGGCGAGGACGGCCAGCCCGGCGAGGACGGCAGTCAGCGCCCCGGCCAGCCGGCCCGCCCCGGCCCCGCCCAGCGCCACGACGACGGCCAGGACGACCTCCGCGGCCGCGACGAGCAGAACGGTCTGGGCGGCGGCCTGGATTTTCAGGACCTGGCCGACCTGGAGTTCTTCGACGAGGACGGCGGCGGCCGCTACGTGCCGCCCCAGATCCCGCCGCTGCCGAAGCTGGACCCGGTCGCCAGGGGAGCCTGGACCGCCCTGTTCGGCGGGCCGGGCTACCTGTTCCTCGCGACCACGCTGAGCTGGTCGGTACCCGGGTGGGCCGAGCTGGCCGCGATCGTCGCGTTCATCACCGGCTTCGTCGTGCTGGTATCCAGGCTGGGTGACGGGCCGTCCCGCAAGGACGGGCCCGACCAGGGCGCGGTGGTCTGACCGGCCAGGCCAGCCACCCCCGCCGGGGAAGCAGCGCCCGGGTTTACCTCATCCTGGCCAGGTCAGCCGCGCCGATTAGGCCGGCCTCGGGGCCGAGCTCGGCCAGCACGACCGAGGCGTGCGGGCGGTACTGGCGCCCGGTCAGCCCGTTCGAGAACGCCGCCCTGGTCTGGGCCAGGAGCAGGTCGCCGGCGTCGGAGACGCCGCCGCCGAGCACGAAACAGCCGGGATCCAGGATCGCGGCCAGGTCGGCCAGGCCAGCCCCGAGCCATCTGCCGATGATGTCGAAGCAGCGCATGGCGGCCGCGTCGCCCTCCCGGGCCGCGGTGGTGATCACCGGCCCGGTGATGGCCTCGGGCGACCCGCCGGATAGCTGCAGCAGCCGGGCGGCCCCGCCCGGGGAGCGGCGGGCGAACTCGCGGCCCTCGGCGACCAGCGCGTTGCCGCTCGCGTACTGCTCCCAGCAGCCCCGGTTGCCGCAGCCGCAGAGCCGGCCGTCCGGCACGACCCGGTAGTGACCTGGCTCGCCGGCCATCCCCCACCGGCCCCGGTACAGCTCGCCGTTGATCACGATGCCCCCGCCGATCCCGGTGCCGAGCGTGATCATGATGACGTGGTCGTGCCCGCGCCCGGCGCCGAGCTTGGTCTCAGCCCAGGCGGCCGCGTTGGCGTCGTTCTCGACCACGACCGGCCGCCCGGTGCGGATCTCGACCTGCCTGGCCACCGGCTCGTTCCGCCAGGCGAGGTTGGGCGCGAACGCCACCATCGACCGGCTCTGCTCGATGAATCCGGCCGCCCCGATGCCGACGGCCTCGACCTCGTACCGCCCGAGCAGTTCGGAGACCGCGCCGCTGATCACCTCGATCGTGCCCGACCCGTCGGCCGCCGGGGTCGGCCGCTTCACCAGCTCGACGATGGCGCCCTTCTCGTCGACCACCCCGGCGGCGATCTTGGTACCGCCGACGTCAACCCCGATCGCCAGGCTCATCCTCAGGCTCTTCCGCTTGGTCGGCCCGGAGCTCCCCGGCCCGGGCGGTGTCGGCCGGGCCGCTGCCCTGAGTTTCTTTTCGCAACGGCTCGCCGGACGACTGCGGTTGGTCGGCCGGCCGCGGGTCGCTGCCGCCTGGCGGGCCCGCTGGCTTGCCCGGCCGGCCCGGGTCGGCCGGGGACCGGTAGGACAGGATCGTGTCCAGCCCGGCCAGCGCGTCCTTGACCGCCGCGGCCATGACGTCAGCCGCGTCGGCCAGCCTCGGGCTGGTACGGGCGTCCGGGGCCGACCTGGCCTGCGAGATCCGCCTGGCCGCGCGGCAGACCGGGCACCACGCGCATTCTGGTGCCTCGTCGGCGGCGTACGGAGGTTCGGTCGTCGCCGTGCCCCAGGTGTCGCCGGGCTCCGGTTCTGGTCCGCGCAGCGCCTTCTTGACCTGCCCGCCCAGCTCGTCGCGCATCGTCCGGGCACTGGTCCGGATCAGCCAGCGCTGGATCTCGCTGGCCAGCCCGGCGGCGCGCTGCTCCCAGGAGTCGCCCGGCGAGCCGCCAGGCCGCGGGCTGCCTGGCTCCGTCACTTGCCACCACCACTTTCGCCGACGGCCTGCTGCACGCGGTGCCGCAAGCCTTTCAGGGCCGTATCTATGATCGTCTTCTCCGCCCGGCGCTTTAGCATGCCGATCATCGGTATCGCCAGCCCGACCGCGAGCTCGTATGTCACCTTAGTCGCGTTCTGGGCCTCCTCCAGCAGGTAGGCGCCGGTCATCTCGGAGACCGACGTACCCCGCTCGGCCAGCTGCCAGCGCACCGCCCGGTCGCCATCCCAGACGTAGCTGAGCACGTAGCTGTCCTTGATCAGGCCAGCGTCGATCGTGAACCTGACCCGCTCGGCCCGCCCGCCGGGCGCGTGGGCGAGCGGGTCGGCCGTGCGCACCCCCGAGGCCCACTGCGGGTAGGCCGCGAAGTCCGCGATGACCGCCATGATGACAGGACCAGGGGCGTCGATCGTCATCGTCGAGCTCGTCTTGTCGGCCATGACCGGAGCGTACAACTACAGCTCGAGCACATACGGCTCGCCGCGGGCCCGGAAATGGCCGACGTTGACGCACTGGGTCCGGCCGATCGTGACCTGGCTGACCAGCGGCTGGTGCACGTGCCCGAACAGCAGGTACCTGGGCTGGGTCGCCCGCACCGCGTCCAGCAGCGCCTGGCTGCCGCGCTCCATCCGCTGTGACACGGTGTCGAACAGCAGCTCAGGCACCTCGGGCGGGATGTGGGTGCAGAGCACGTCGACCGCGCCGACCGCCCCGAGCTTCGCCGCGAACACCTCGTCCTCGAGCTCGTTCGGAGTCCGGTAGACCGAGCGCAGGCCGCCGCCGACGAAGCCGAACGCGAGGCCTCCGATCTCGGCCCGCTGCCCGTCCAGCACCTGGTGACCGTCGCGCAGGTGGGCCGCCCACAGCCGCGGGATGTCGACGTTGCCGTAGGTCAGGTAGGCCGGGGTCGGCATGGCCGCGAACAGCTCCGCGTACTGGGCCGACACCGCGGCGTTGATCGCGTCGGCCGGCTCGCCGTCCAGCCCGGCCCACAGCCGGGCGGACAGCGCCCTGGCCTCGTCGAACCGCTGGGCCGCCCGCAGCGCGATGAACTGGCTGGCATTGTCCTGGCCGAACAGGTCGGCGAAGATGCCCTGGGAGTGATCGGCGTAATCCAGGAACAGCAGCAGGTCGCCGAGGCAGATCAGCGCGTCCGCGCCGTCACCGGCCCGCCGCAGCGCGTCGGCCCGGCCGTGCACGTCGCTGATCACATGGACCCGCATTGGCTCACCATACGCAGATCGCCCCGGCCGGAACAGGCGGCCGCAACCGGCGTCCTGAGCGGCCCGGCTTGAGTGAGGGCGGTACCGTCCGCAAAGATCGGGAATCACGATCGTCAGTGTGTCGAGCGTGGGTACGGCAAGGAGGCCCGTTGCGCGAGTTCACCATTCCCGCCCTAGCCGAGGTGCCGGACCCGGCCACCCTCACCGATGTGCTCACCACCCGGGCGGCCCAGGCGCCGGGCACCGTGGTGCTGCGGCGGCGCGAGTCCGCATCCCGCTGGACCGACGTGACCGCGGCCGAGTTCGCCGCCGAGGTGCGGGCGCTGGCCAAGGGCGTCATCGCGGCCGGAATCGGGGCGGGCGACCGGGTCGGCCTGATGAGCAGGACCAGCTATGAGTGGACGCTGATCGACTACGCGCTGTGGACCGCGGGCGCCGTCACCGTCCCGGTGTACGAGACATCTTCGCCCGGCCAGGTCGATTGGATACTCTCCGACTCCGGCTGCCGGGCCGTCTTCGCCGAGACCGACGCGCACGCCGCGGTCATTACCAGCGTCAAGGCCAATCTGCCCGACCTGGCGAGCATCTGGCCGATCGGCTCGATCGGGGAGGTCACGGCGGCCGGGGCCGAGGTCAGCGACGACGACCTGGCCGCCCGGATGGCCGGCCGCGGCGCCGGTGACCTGGCCACGATCATCTACACCTCGGGTACTACCGGCCGGCCGAAGGGCTGCGAGCTCACCCACCGCAACCTGCTGTCCGGGGGCCGCAACGCGGTCCAGGGCGCGCTGGCCGACCTCTTCAGTGTGGCCGGCTCCTCCACGCTGCTGTTCCTGCCGCTGGCTCACTCATTCGCCCGGATCATCCAGGTCGCCTGCTTGGAAGGCGGGGCGATCCTGGAGCACTGGCCGGACGCCTCGACCCTGGCGAAGGGGCTGCCGGAGACCAGGCCGATGTTCCTGCTCGCCGTGCCGAGGGTGTTCGAGAAGGTCTACAACTCCGCTCAGCAGCAGTCCTCGGCCAGCGGGCCGAAGAGCCGGATCTTCGCCGCGGCCGCGGGCACGGCGATCGCCTGGAGCCGGGCCCAGGCGGGCCCCGGCCAGCCGGGCGCCGTTCTCAAGGCCCGGCACGCGCTGTTCGACCGGCTCGTCTACGCCAAGCTCAGGGCCGCGGTCGGCGGCCGGGTCCGGTACGCCGTGTCGGGCGGTGCGCCGCTCGGCGAGCGGCTCGGGCACTTCTTCCGCGGCGCGGGTATCACGGTGCTGGAAGGCTACGGGCTGACCGAGACCTCGGCGGCCGCGGTCGTGAACCGGCCGCGCCGCAACAAGATCGGCACGGTCGGGCTGCCGATCCCCGGCACCTCGGTGCGGATCGCCGACGACGGCGAGATCCTGATCTCCGGGCCGGTGGTGTTCCGCGGCTACTGGCACAACGAGCAGGCGACCGCCGAGGCCCTGGACTCCGGCGGCTGGCTGCACACCGGCGACATCGGAGCGCTCGACGACGAGGGCTTCCTGTCGGTGACCGGCCGGAAGAAGGAGCTGATCGTGACCGCGGGCGGCAAGAACGTCGCCCCCGCCGTGCTCGAGGACAGGCTCCGCGCGCACCCGCTGATCAGCCAGACCATGGTGGTGGGCGACAACCGGCCGTTTATCGGCTGCCTGATCACGCTCGATCCCGAGGCGCTGGAGTACTGGACGAGCCAGCACGGCAAGCCCGCCGGGGCCACCGCGGCCGACCTGGCTGGCGATCCTGAGCTGAACTCCGAGCTGCAGGCGGCGGTCGATGACGCCAACCAGGCGGTGTCCAGGGCCGAGTCGATCCGCAAGTTCCTGGTCCTGTCGGCCGACTTCACCGAGGAGAGCGGGCACCTGACGCCGTCACTGAAGGTCAAGCGAAATGTCGTGGCCAAGGACTACGAGCAGGAGATCGAGGCGCTCTACTCCGGCCGGTGACCGGATTCTGGCCGGTCAGCCGGCCAGGATCTCAGCCAGCCGGGCCGCGACCAGGTCCCAGCGCCACTCCCGGTCCACCCAGGCGATGCCCTTCTCCCCCATCGCCGCGGCGCCGGCCGGGTCGCTGAGCAGCTCGGTCAGCCGGGCGGTCAGCGCGCCGGCGTCCCGGCCGCGGACCACGTACCCGGTCTCGCCGGGCAGGATCGCGTCGGGCGCGCCGCCCGAGTCGCCGCCGACCACCGGCAGGCCGGTGGCCGAGGCTTCCAGATACACGATGCCGAGCCCCTCGACGTCCAGGCCGCCCCGCCGGGTCCGGCAGGGCATCGCGAAGATCGTACCCGCGTCGTAGTAGGCGGGCAGCTCCGCCCAGGGCACCGGGCCGGCGAACAGCACAGACTCGGAGACCTGATGGCGGCTGGCCAGATCGCGCAGCCGGCCGGCGTACGGCCCGTCGCCGACGAACAGCAGCAGCGGCCGCACCCCTGGGCGGCGGGCGGCCAGCCCGGCCAGCACGCCAGACCAGGCGCGGATCAGCGTGTCCTGGCCCTTGCGCGGAACCATCCGGGACACGCACAGCACCACGGGAACGTCCTGGCCGATGCCGAGCCGCTGCCGGATCGCGGCACCGCCGGCCCCCGGCCTGAACAGCTCGTTGTCGACCCCGGGGGCCAGCCTGACCATCCGGGCGGCCGCCTGCGCGGTCAGCGCCCTGGCCAGCCGGATCCGCACGTACTCCCCGAGGTAGGTCAGCACGTCGACCCGGTCGCCAATGCGGCGCAGCAGCGTCCGCGCCCCTGGCAGCGACGCCCAGCCGGCCTCATGGCCGTGCGTCAGTCCCACGATCCGGCGCGCTCCGGCCCGCCGCAGCCCGGGCGCCAGCAGGCCGAGCGGCGCGGCCGCGCCGAATATCACGGCGTCGCAGCCGTTCTGGCGCAGGATCGCCTTGGCCCGCCGGGCGACCGAGGGAACCGGGAGCATCAGGGAAGTCGGGTGCCGGACCACGGGGAACGGCTGCGCTGCGTCGAAGTCCGCGGCGCCGTCCCAGGCCGGTGCGTACACGACGACCTGGCCGGCCGGAAGCCGGCTGGCCAGTGCGTGCACGAACGACTGGATCCCGCCGCGCCGCGGCGGGAAGTCGTTGGTGACGATCAGGACCTTCGGCATCTTGACCGCTTACCTTACCGATCCGCGTCAGGTAAGCAGATCGAGCTCCCAGCCCGGCATGTACTCCGCGGTCACCAGGCCGAGGTCCTCGGCAACCGCGGTCAGCTCGGCGGGCTCGCCCCAGGATTCGACCGTGACGGGCCGCCCGGCCGCGGCGCCCAGAGCGGCGGTCAGCAGCCGGCGGTAACCGTCAGGCGCACGGAAGCCGGGCGCCAGCCCGGGCGCGTCGATCAGTCCGGTGGCCGGCTCGACCCTGACCAGCCCGGCGATCTCGCCGTCGCGGCGCAGGCAGAGCGTGATCGTGTCCTCGGGCAGGTCGAGCGGCCAGTCCTGAGGGGTCTTGTGGCCCCATTGTCCGCGGAAGACCCGGGCCCAGAGCGCCGCGGAATCCTCCTCCGGCGCGAGCACGCCGACGTGGTCGGGGAGCTGGCCGGGCGGCACGTGCCCGGCATCGGTTCCGGCTGGCCCGCGGAAGGCCGGGGCTTCGGACCGGCGGTAGCCAGGCTGCGGCCGGAAGCCGAGCGGCGCCAGGTCCGCATGGCTGTGGGCCCAGGCGAGCTGCGCGCCGGCCGCCCGCGCGGCGGCCAGCAGTGCCCGGGCGCCGTCCGCATCGGCAACCTCGGCTTCGGCTACCGTCTGGCCGGCCGCGCTCACCGAGAAGACGACGCCCGGCGCACTGGTCACGTCCGGGTCTCCCCCAGGGCTACGGCCGGACCGCGCCGTCGAGGTTAGACAGGTACCAGCCGGACAGCGCGACCTTCTCCACGTTCGCCCCGGGCACCGGGGCGTCGACCAGCATGCCGCCGCCTACGTACATGCCGACGTGCGAGTTGCCCGCGAACCCGAGGATGTCGCCAGGCTCCAGGTACGCCGTCGTGAAGTTCCCGGCCGAATTTTGCAGCGGCACTGCGGGCAGCGAGCCGATCTGGTCATAGCTGACCCGGGGGATGGATATGCCCGCGTATGCCCAGGAGGCCATCATCAGGCCTGAGCAATCGAAGCCCGAACCGCACGGCCCGGTGGCGCCGTACACGTACGGGCAGCCGATCTGGGCGTCGGCGAAGGCCACCGCCTGGCCGGCCTTCGAGCCGGCCGGCGCGGGCGGCTTACCGCCGGTGCCGCCAGTGCCGCCACCACCGCCCGGGCCGACTCCGGTTTGCTGGGCGGGCGTCAGCTGGGCGAGCAGGGCTGACTGCTGCGCTTCGAGCTTCTTGAGCACGCCGATCCGCTTGGCCAGCGAGTGCTTCAGCTGCAAGATCGCCGCCCGGGCCCGGCTGGCCGCCTGCTGGGAGGTCAGCATCTGGCGGCTGGCCGCGCGGTACTGGGCGATCTGCGAGGCGTTCGCGATCGACAGCTCGGTCAGGATCGAGGACTGGTTCAGCACCTGCTGCGGCGACTCGGACGTCAGCAGCGCGACCGGCGAGCTGGCCCCGCCTTGCTCATAGGCGACCGCGGCGAGCCGGCCGACCTGGGCCCGCATCTGGTCGAAAGTGGTCCGGTACCGCGCGGTCTCCTTGTTCAGCACCTTGAGCCGCTGGTTGGCCGCCGAGAGCTGCTGCAAGACCTGGTCGTACTGCTGGCCGAGCCGGGCCGACTTAGCGTTCAGCGCCGCGAGCCTGGCCCTGACCTGGGTCACGGTCGGCTGCGGGAACGCGGCGGCCGAGCCGCCGATCCCCGCGACCGCCGCGACGGTGGCGAAGCTAAGGGCGACCAGCCAGGCCCGGCGCCAGCGGCGCAGGGCGGAACGGGCGGCGGCTGGGCCGACCGCGATGGTCGCGATCTTGCGAACGGACAGCGGCGTACGCACGCGCGAGGCACGCTCCTTCTCTCACGTTCACCTGCCGAGTCGGCCTATGGGCCGGGCTTTGGCAACTGCCCGGCCGGGCTGGCACATCAGCCCGATGCACCCTGGGGGCGCACGCGGCACGGCCAGTTCTGGCCCTGCCCGTGGTGATCCGGGGGGCTCCCGGTTCGCCTGCTGGCCTCGCGGCCAGTCCAAGAACTCGGTAGCGAGCCTCTCGCCGCCGCCACGGAAGCGGCTGCCAAGCGATCGGCTTGATCAGCCACAGTAGTGATGGCCGGTAGGGCATTCAACCACTTCGCGCACTCTCACGTGACTTTTGCTCCTGCCTTCACTCCCGTTCGGCCGTCGCCGGCCGCCCGGCGTGGCGCGCTCGCATCCCGGCCCGGTGTCAGTACCTGGCCATAGCGTGAGTTCATGAGCGCACCGGTGCAGCCCGGCCCGACCAGGCCGGTGCTTGCTGGCCAGGAGCCGCGGCCAGCCTCGGGGCCAGCTTCGGGGCCGGCCGGCCCGGATGACCGCTACGAGGGCGACCAGCACCGCTGGCGGCTGCTGCCCGGGCTGCTGCCCGCCGCGCCGTTCCTGCCCGAGGCCGACCTGGTCGTCGTCGACGTCGAAACGACCGGATGGCTGGCCGACGCCGCGGCCATCACCGAGATCGGCGCGATCAGGCTGAGCCCCGGCCGGCCGGCCGCGGAGTTCTCCGCCCTGGTCAATCCGGGCATGCCGATCCCGGCCGCGATCACGTCACTGACCGGGATCACCGATGCCATGGTCAGCGACGCGCCCCCGATCGGCGCCGTGCTTCCCGGCTTCCTCGCCTTCGCCAGCGGGGCCATGCTCGTCGCCCACAACGCGCCGTTCGACGTGGGGTTCCTGACCGAGGCCTGCCGGCGCTGCGGGATCGGCTGGCCGGGCAGGCCGGTGATCGACACCGCCGTGCTGTCCAGGATGCTGCTCGGGCCCGGCGAGGTCGACGACCACCGGCTAGCCACCCTGTCCAGCCACTTCTGCGCCAGGACCGGGCCGTGTCACCGGGCCCTGGCCGACGCCAGGGCCACCGCGGCGGTGCTGGCCGGCCTGCTGCGGCT
>JBPCKO010000037.1:0-9076 GCA_051004215.1 Streptosporangiaceae bacterium
TCGCCTCCACTCAGCGCTCGGCTACAGGACTCCGCAGGAAGTTTATGACGAGTACCCGAACCGGCAGCTCGCAGCATGAAATAGCTCCAATTCCGCTGTCCGGAAAACGCGGGGCGGCCCAACCAGCCTCCGAGCTGCACAAACGCAAGGATCCAACCTCCGCCGCAGCGGCCCACCCCCGGAGAATACCGGCTGGATGAACTACTACGGGAAGTTTTACCGGACCGAAATGTTCGGTCTCCTGCGACGCATCAACACCTACCTGGTGCGATGGGCGCGGCGGAAGTTCAAGCGGTTGAGGGCATTCAAGCGGGCAAAACGCCGGTGGCATGGGCTCATGAACAGAGAGCCCGAGCTGTTCGCCCACTGGAAGTGGATGCCCGAGTTCTAGCGGATCAGGTGAGAAGAGCCGTATTGACGGGAGACTGTCACGTACGGAGTCTGTGGGAGCCCGGGGGGTGAGATCCCCCCGGGCCACCCGGCCCATGCGATCGGCTATCGCCGAGCCTGGACCCGGCGTCCACTCGCACGGTCCTGGCGCCTACGAGGAAAACGGAGGAGACCAGGAACGGGCCTGACTCGCCGGGCCACAAGACCATCGCGGCGCGGGTCTGGCTAGTGCGCGACGTGAATATTGAAGGGCGTCTGGCCGAGCAGGCCAACCAGCTTCAGCCACAGCGGAAGGTACATTTCGGTGCCGCGGGCCGCGTCCAGTCCTCCCAGGTCGATGATGCTGCGCTCGGGCCATCCGAACTGCCGCAAGAGGCCAGCGACCTGACTCTTTGCCTGAGCGTGGTCGCCGCAGACGAAAACATCGTGCTCTCCCGGGACGCTCTCCGGGTGGACCATGACCGCATTGTTCATGGTATTCAGCGCTTTGACGACCTGAGCCTCGGGATGTGCGCGCTGAATCTGCTCGGCGAGGCTGTCGGTGTTGACCACCGACAGGGACGGCGCCTTGTTACCGGTGCAGTCGGCGTGGCTGAAGTCCAGGGGGTTGGCCACATCCATCAGGGTCTTGCCGCGCAGCTGATCCGCGGCAGTGGCCAGCGCGGCGAGGGAGCTGACGCCGTTGGTCGCGTTGATGACCAGGTCAGCGTCACCTGCTGCATCGGTGAAGGTGTCAGCGCGTGCCCGTTCGCCGCGCTCACCAGCCCATGCGACGGCCCTCTCGTTACTGGCGGAGCGGGAGCCCATGGTCACGGTATGGCCGAGTTCGTGGCAGCGGGTAGCCAGCGCCTGCCCTACCATGCCGCTTCCCAGGACTCCGATTATCATCATTCCTCCACTTTCCGTTCGGGCAGGAGCGTCGCCCAGGACGAGTTCGCGGACGGCATCCGGGACCGCATCAGATGACGGCGGTGCTGCCACCATCGATTCGCAGGTTGGCGCCGTTGATATATCCGGCCCGGGGACTAGCGACCAGCGCCACCAGGTCGGCGACCTCCTCAGGCCGCCCGAGCCGCCCGGTGGGGTTGTCGAGGATCTCGCGGAGCACGGCGGCTTCGATGACTGGCCAGTCCTGGCCCCAGCCGCAGCGGGCCGCCTCCTGCTCGTAGAACGCCCGCACCCCGGGGGTGACGACGATTCCGGGGCTGACGGTGTTGACGGTAATCCCGGTGCGGGCCAGGTGCTTGGCCAGGGAGGCGGTCAGATTCACGATCGCGGCCTTGCTCGCCGCGTAGTCAGGCATCCGGGGAAACGGGTTGGTGGCCTCACCTGTGCCGAGCTGGATTATCCGCCCCCAGCCGCGGTCGCGCATCCCGGGAACAAGGGCATGGATGAGCCGCACCGCCGACACCACGTTGGTCTCGAAGATGTCCGCCCAGTCACCCGGCGTGGTCTCCTCCCAGCCCCGGTTGACGAATGCGCCAGCATTGTTGATCAGGATGTCGATGGGGCCGCCCGCTGCTACCTCGGTGACCAGGCGGCTGACCTGATCTGCGTCACGAAGGTCGGCGGCGATGCCATCGGCATGGCTGCCATCGGCCTGCAGTCCCCCGGTGACTGCCCGGACTTTCTCCGCATCGCGTCCGTGGATGATAACGCTGGCGCCTTCAGCGGCCAGGCGGCCGGCAATGGCCTGACCCAGACCCGAACTCGACCCGGTGACCAGCGCACGCTTCCCGCCCAGCTCAAGATCCACGCAGATCAGCCCCCGGACTGCTGACGGTTACGCAGCGACGCGGCCACCGGCGCAATGCTCAGTTCCATCAGGAACTGGAGCCGCTCGCTGGGCACGAGCTGGCGCATGTGGGCAACAACCACGGCCTTCATGCCGTCCTCGTCCATATCCAGATGATCACCGACCGCCGCGGTGAACGTCTCGATATACCGGCGCTGCGAAGCAAGCAGCTCCAGGCCGCCCGGCTCACCGTGACCGACAAACAGGGTCACGTCTGCGGGCAGCTCCTCCTCCAGCCGCCCGATGGTGGCCAGCCACTCCTGGTAGTAGCCATCGGCGAGGTAGCTGTGCATCTGGTGATAGGACACGTCACCGGCAAACATCGCGTGCTCATCGACCCACCACAGGCTGTCAGCCGGGGACTCCCCAGGACCGAGGTCGCGCACATGGAACGACAAGCCCGCCAGTTCCACGGTGCCGTCATTGGCCACAGTCTGGTTCGGGAAGACGCGGTGCGCAGGCCACTCAGCGCCCATCATCGGGCCGACGATGCCGTCCTTGATCGCGTCGTCGCGCCGGATGATCTCATCGACCCGTTCCGTGGCGACGATCGGCACGTCGGCCCCGTCGAGCAGGTGCCCGATACCGGCGTAGTGGTCGGGATGGGCGTGCGTGACCAGAACACCGGCGAGCTGGCCACCGGTAGCCTCGACCGCCTGCCGGACCCTGCCTGCATCAGACACCGTGAGCTGTCCGTCGACGACGACCACACCCGATGGCCCCCGCACCAGGTACGAGTTCACCGTCATGACCTGACCTTCGACCCGTTTCACATCCACGTTCGACACGGTTTTTCCTCCGTCCGGGCGTCAACCGCGCCAACTGTAACACTGTAAGCAGTGGACTCGCGATGATTGCGCACATGGCACGGGCGCCGAGCAAGCGGCAGCCAGGCACACCAAGCTGGAGTTTCTGGCACCTGCCGAAAGACGGACAGGACTGGATTCTCTCGGCGAGGCATCCATCGCGCGGACAATGAGGGGATGGCGCAGACACTCAGCCCGTGGGGTCCCTGGGATCCGGCCAGCCCGGCCGAAGTGGCCGCGCTCTTCACAGCCAGCAAGGTGCCCTGGTGGATCGCCGGTGGACATGCCATCGAGCTGGCGGCCGGGCGGCCGGTGCGCAGCCACGGCGACATTGACGTAATGATGCTCCGGCGCGACCAGCTGACCATCCAGGAGTTACTGCCGACCTGGGACTGGCAGGCGGCCGACCCACCGGGCAGCTTGCGTCCATGGGAACCCGCGGAACGGCTGCCGCCCGGGATCCATGACATCTGGTGCCGCCCCGGACCGGCGCAGCCCTGGCGGATCCAGATCATGCTCGATGAATCCTCGGGCGGAAACTGGATCTCGCGACGCGACCAGCGCATCCGCCGGCCCATCGCCAGCATCGGCTGCATCACCAGCGACGGCATCCCCTACCTCGCCCCGGAGATCCAGCTGTTCTACAAGGCCAAGAACAGCAGGCCCAAAGACGAGACTGACTTCTCCGCGGTGCTGCCACTGCTCACCAGACCCCAGCGGCAGTGGCTGCGCGACGCGCTCAGCACCGCCTACGGCCAGCAACACCCATGGCGCGCCCACTTGCTGTGAAGGGAGCCATGCTTGAGCCACCCGGGCGGACATCCTGGCGCCGCGCCGTACGGAATCTGAATGGCAGCCCAGCATGAATCCGAGCGGGCGAACCGGTCTGAACAGGTAGGGGAGCCATACTGGTGCCTACGGATCTGTGAGTGTCGTTTCCGGCCTCAAGCGCGCGGCCGAAGCCGGAATGCTATGAATCCCCGGGGCTCGCGGCTGAGCCGTTCGTATTCCTCCGGGTCGATGGCAGCGGCCTCGGGCCGGGGGCGGGGCTCGGTCAGGCGCTCGATCAGGTATCCAGCGGCGAAGATCTCTTCGCAGGTGGTTTCCAGCGGCGCCAGCCAGTAGCGCACCGACCAGCCCTTAGCCTAGGTCTCGTGACTGACCCGGACATCGAAGTGGCCAGCGCCAGAGAGGATCCGGACCTCGGTACGGCGGCGGCCCTGGAAGCAGTTGGTGTCCTGGGCCGGGATGAAGCGGTCGGCGTCACCGTTGATCACGAGCATCGGCGTTTGCGACGCATCGGGAGGCAGGGTGGTCAGGCCGAACCTGCGGGCCTGCGCCACGATGCCGTCGGCGGGTGACTGCCCGGAGAGCCCCATCGCATTACCGATGATGTGCAGCATCCCGTGCGGCAGGCTCCCGAGATTCCGGCTGGAGAACGCTGTCCTGACTGGCCCCCCGAGCACAACGGCGGCGTCGACGTCGCCGCGGAGGCCGCTCCGGGCGGAGAAGTGGCCGCCGAAGCTGATGCCGAGATGCCCGACCCGGCCCGAGGTGAGCGTGCGAGCGAATGCGACGAGGCCGGGGATGATGCCGCCGGACTGCGGGGTCATGGGGACGTCGGTGAGCTCGCCCGTGCCCGGAAGGTCGAAAGCAATGACATGGCAGCGCGCCGCCGTGGCGAGGGCGGTGAAGATACGATGCTGGTCCATTTTCCAGGTGTCCACTCCGCCGGAAGCGTGGATGGCCGGGGCCGTGGCGCCGGCCTGCGGGGCGGACAGGATGTGCACGGGCACCATCAGCCGCGATCCCAGGTGCGGGGTGGGCACGAGCTGCCTGCTGAAGTTCACTGGCATGCCGGGCGCGGCTAGGAGGTACTGCTCGAGCTGGCGGTCGAGCAGTGCCGCCCGGATGCCGTCGGCCAGACACGGGAACTTCGCTATGCCGTAGATGGTGGCGGCCCGCAGGTGATCACCTTTGGCGGCGTACCGCGCGGCGAGGCTGGCCCATACCGTCGGCCAGCTGCCGGGGGCCGAACCCCACAGGACGGTGATGGAATCGCGTGCCTGCCGGATTTCGCCGGGGGGCACACCGGCCGCGGCCCAAGGGAGGGCCCGGGCGTCGGCGAGTTCACGGTGGTCGGTGTCGAACTGGTAAGCCATGAGGGGTTTCCTGTGGTTGGGGGATGCGGCGCAGGGCTAGTAGGAAGAGCTGCGCGCAGCGCCTGCGTTGGCGGCCCGGGATGGCCCTGCCGGCAGCCCGGCGCCCCATCTGCGGGCGCAGGCACGGCGGTAGGAACGGGCGAGGCCATGCACGATGACAAACCGGGCGGGTGGCGGGACGAGGTGGACGAGAACCTGGTACCGGTCCGGGTCCAGCCCGTCCATCAGCCAGTGCGCTCTGCGGGCGAGATACCGGGGTGATTTGCCCTTGACGTTGTGCACGTGCTCCCATTGCCGCCACTCAGCGTGGGAAATGCTCGCCGATACCAGGGGCATCATTTCGGCTTCCTCCCGGTCCAGATGCGGCAGGAGGACGGCGGCCAGGGTGTCGATCGCGGCGGCGAATTCCCGCTGCGTGCCGGTCCCCGGGTCGCGGCCGTACCGGCGGGCTGCGGTGCTGAGGCGGTCAGCTGCAGGGACGATCAGGGCGCGCTCGGTTTCCATCTCGGTGAGGAGCTGGATGGCCTGGCGGTTGCGGCTGGCGACCAGTGGCCAAAGGCCGTTGTCTTCGCCCCGGTGATGCTCGTGCAGGAAATCCATCACCATAGCGCATGCCCGGCGAGGGCGTGGCGGCGTGTGCCGTCCGGGACGGCAGGCGGTGCCAGCGCGGCCTGAAGGCGGGCGACGTCGCGGCGCAGCGCCTCGTGGACGACACCCATCATCGTGGTATCTGCGGGGCCGTCGAGGTGGCGGGGCATTGTGAATTCCTTTGCGTTCGCCGGGTGTATTCGCGCCGGCGGTCTGGCCGGCCGAAGCAGCTGAAGCCGCTTAGCGATGAACGTTAGGTGGCGGAGATGGCCGCGCCTATCCCACATCTGTAGGGATTGTCTGCGTCGTGCGGCACACGTAGGTTCGCCCTATGGCCACGACTAGGACCGATCTCTTGCTCCGGCGGATTGCCGGCCGATGCCGGCGCGGGTTTCCGGGACCGGCCCTGCCCGCCGACCTGGTCGACCTGCTGCGCCAGGTCACGGAATTCGACATGGCCTGCTGGGGTCTGCTCGACCCCATTACCTTGTGGCCCACCACCAGTGCCAGCACGGTCTCCGCGGGCGACGTCGCCAACCGGGCCTGGGAGTACGAGCTCACCGTCCCTGACGTGCTGAAACTGGCGGACCTGGCCCGAGGACCCGCTCCGGTAGGTTCGCTGTGGGCAGCGACCGGAGGCGAGCCCGACCGCAGCCCCCGCTACCGCGCCGTGCTCGGCCCTCTCAGCGCGACCGATGAACTCCGCGCCGCGCTGACCATCAACGGCGTGGGATGGGGCTGGCTCGCGCTGTTCCGCCGCACCGGGATCCCGTTCACCGCAGAAGATCATGCCCAGATGACGGCGGCCGTCCCGCACCTCGCCCGCGGCATGTGCATCGCAGCCCTGGAAGCCGGAGGATCCGCGGCCGGGCCGCCCAGCTCGCCCGCGATCCTCATCCTCGACCAGCGTGACGACCTGGAGTCGATCACGCATAACGGCCAGGAACTGCTGGACGATCTGCCCTACGGGCGTGAACGCGCTCTCCCCGGTGTCATCCATAGCCTCGCGATGTCAGCTCGCGGGCAATCCGGCCTGGGCGCTCCGGCCGGGGCGCCGGACGATGAGCCGGTGGTCCCGGCACGCGCGCTCCTGCCCGCCCAGTCCGGTGGCTGGCTGCTGCTGACGGCCGAGCAGCTGCTGGGCGCCGGGGACCGGGTCGCCGTGACCATTCAGCGGGCCGGGCGAAGCGACGTCGGGCCCGCACTGCTGCGCGCGCACGGCCTGACCAACCGCGAGACTGAGGTCGCGCTGGCGGTCCTGCGGGGCGAAAGCAGCAAGGAGATCGCCGCCGCGCTGTTCCTGTCCCCATGGACAGTCCAGGATCACCTGACCGGCACCCCGTGGGCACCACCTGTCCCGGCCGCCGCATCACCCTGACGCCCCGCGAAGATCGGAATTACTCCGCGCACATGGGGTGAATGCTAACACTTCAGGTCGACCATTGCTACCGAAAAGAACAGGGCGCCGAATTCGCTCAGATGCTTTCTTTCCGGATTCAGCAACATAGCCGAGTTGCCGTAGCCCCGGGGCCAGTTCGCGAAGGACGTGATCGCTGTCCAGCCCCGTCTTGCGCTCAACTGTAGAAATACTTGGTTCAACAGCCCGGACATTAGCGATAAAATGCTCCACCCACAGTGGTGGTCTTGCATTTCGGGGAAAGTAATCCCACAGAGAATAAGTTTCGGATGGCATGCCGTCATCTTGCCGCTCGGCAACATCAGGTGATCCCATTTTGCGGAAACTTGCTGCATTTAATCGCCCAGGCTGTACAAGTGCGTCTCGATTTCTCAATCTGCAGCAGCTCGCGGCGCCGACCGTCTGGCCGGCGCACCGGAAGACCGTCAGCCGATTCGGATCACGGTAGTCAACCCCCAGCTCACTCATCCTGCAGGCCATGCCACCACCGTATGACTGCTTCGCGCGGTCGCTACCGTACAGCAGCCGAGTACAGCAACGCTGTCAACCAGAGACACCCGGGAAGGGCAGCCATTGCCCATCGACCTGCGCATGCGACCGGCATAGACCAGTCTGGCGCTAGTTCGCATCGAGGGGATCACCCGATCAACGTGGTGTGCTCACCTGAAACTGCTGTACGTCAACGAAACGCTTTCTAAGGATCGGACCCAACGGCCAGGCATCATCGGGCACGACAACCGGGTGACGGCTCTGAGTGTGGTCACCTGATCTGGCCCCGGCTGGTGTTGCTTTCGTCGTGAATTCTGGCCCCCGCCTGGGTGGTGATGGCGCCTGGTGGTGGGGCGGCGTGTCGTCGCGAATTGTGGCCCCATCCTGGTTGTGATCTTTGCGTCGGTTTGCCTGGCGCGGAGGTTAAAGGTGGCGCGGTCGAGAGTGGAGCTGTTCGAGCAGATAAGGCGGGACCGGCGGGCTGAGGGGTCCTCGATCCGGGAGCTGGCTGACCGGCATCAGGTGCACCGGCGGACGGTGCGCCAGGCGCTGGCGAGCGCGGTTCCGCCAGGGCGGAAGGCCTATCCTCGGCGGCCTCGGCCTGCGATTGACCGGTATGCCGGGGTGATCGATGAGTGGCTGCTGGCTGACCTGGATGTTCCTCGTAAGCAGCGGCACACGGCGCGGAGGGTGTGGCAGCGGCTGGTCGCGGAGCAGGGCGCGACGCTGGCGGAGGTGACGGTGTCGCGGTATGTGGCGCGCCGTCGCGTGGAGCTGGGCCTGGACCGGATCGAGGTCGCGGTCCCGCAGGCCCACCTGCCGGGAGCCGAGGCGGAGGTCGACTTCGGCGAGTTCCACGCCGCGATCGCCGGGGAGCTGCTCAAGCTGTGGATGTTCGTGATGCGGCTGTCGTCGTCTGGGCGGGCGTTCCACGCCGCGTTCGCGACCCAGGCGCAGGAAGCGTTCCTGGAGGGCCATGTGCTGGCGTTCGGGTACTTCGGGGCCGCGCCCGGCCGGGTCCGCTATGACAACCTGCGGGCCGCGGTCGTGCGGGTCCTCCGCGGCCGGGACCGGTCTGAGGCCGAGCGGTTCATCGCGCTGCGCTCCCATTACGGGTTCGACTCGTTCTTCTGCGTCCCGGGCAAGGCCGGAGCACATGAGAAAGGCGGCGTCGAAGGCGAGATCGGCCGGTTCCGCAGGAGCCACCTTGAGGCCGGGTTCAACTGCGACTTCCACGCCATCCGCCACCACGGCGACCAGGCGGTCCTGGAAAAGCACTACGTGCCCCGCCGATCCCAGCGTACCAAGGCCGTCCTGACCTTCTTCGCCCAGGACCACGCCTGCGGCGACATGGTTTACGCCAACGCCGACATCACCAAGGCCGAGCAGGCCGCCGAGATCATCGCGTTCGCCGACTACTGGAACACCG
>JBPCKO010000038.1:0-22797 GCA_051004215.1 Streptosporangiaceae bacterium
GGCCAGGGCCACCGGCGAGGCGGCCGTCCGCGCCCTCGCGGCCGGGCGGCGGCCGCGCGACATCATGACCAGGACCGCGTTCCTGAACGCGGCCGCGGTCGTGATGGCGACGGCGGGCTCCACCAACGCGATCCTGCACCTGCTCGCGATCGCGGCCGAGGCCCAGGTCGAGCTGACCCTGGACGACTTCGACGTGATCAGCAGGCGCACCCCGCTGATCGCCTCGATGCGGCCGGCCGGCCGGTTCGTGATGAGCGAGCTCGACCAGATCGGCGGCCTGCCGGTCGTGCTGGCCGAACTGCTGTCGGCGGGGCTGATCGACGGCAGCGCGATCGGGCTCAACGGCCAGACGCTGGCCGAGAACGTCGCCGGTGCTCCGGCGCCCGACGGGGCCGTCGTGCGGCCGGTGAGCGACCCGATCAGCCGCGAGGGCGGCCTGGCCGTCCTGCGCGGCAGCCTGGCCCCGAACGGCGCGGTGGTGAAGATCCCCGGCCTGGAGAGCCTGCGATTTGAGGGCACCGCGCGGGTGTTCGAGCGCGAGGAGGACAGCTTCGCCGCGATCACCGGCGGCCAGGTGAGCAAGGGCGACGTGGTCGTGATCCGCAACGAGGGCCCCAGGGGCGGCCCCGGCATGCGCGAGATGCTCGCGGTCACGGCCGCGATCAAGGGCGCCGGGCTGGGCAAGGACGTCGTGCTGGTCACGGACGGGCGGTTCTCCGGGGCCACGTTCGGTGCGTGCATCGCCCACACCGCGCCCGAGGCGTTCGACGGCGGCCCGATCGCCCTGGTCAACGACGGCGACCGGATCGTGCTCGACGTGCCGAAACGGCGGCTGGACCTCCTCGTCGACGAGGCCGAGCTGGACCGCCGCCGGGCCGGCTGGAAGCGGGCCGCCCCGAACTACACGACCGGCGCGCTCGCGAAGTACGCGTCGCTGGTTTCCGGCGCCGACCGGGGCGCCGTGTGCACCCCGGCCCCGATGTAGCGGGCCGGCCACCCGGACGGCGGGCCGGCCACCCGGCAGCGGGCCGGCCGCCCGGCGGTCCCCCGCTCAGCCGCTGAAGCCGGTGTTGCCTGGGTATGTAACGCCCAGGTCAAGCGACGGGCGGCGGACGGTCATTACATGGCCAGGTTGCGGTTAGGATGACCGTTCGTCCGCCCTCCGCTACAGGTATGCGACAGAATGAACCGGCGGACGGCAGCGCGTACCAGACCCCCGATCTGGAGGCTCGGCACATGACAGACGACCTGACCCGACGGCGCTTGTTCGGGCTGGCGAGCGCGACGGCCGCTGGCGCGACCGGGCTCGGCCTGGCCAGCTGCTCCAACGGGGGCCCGCTCGGCTCGGCCCTGGCCACGCCGATGGCCGATTCCTCCACCGGGGGCCCGCCGTTCGTCACCCGGCCCGACCTCACGCCGCCGAAGATCTCGGTGCGCCGGTACGGGCTGGGCGGGGATCCGCAGTACATCTTCCTGAACGCGCCCTACTCGGGGACCGGGCACGGCGGCACGATCATCCTCAGCCCGGGCGGCGAGTTCGTCTATTTCGGCCCGAACACCAACACGCACCGGCACATGAACGTCAGCGTGCAGTCCTACCAGGGGCAGCCGGTGCTGACCTGGTGGCAGGGCGAGGTCGTCGAGGGGTTCGGCATCGGGGAACTGGTCATCGCCGACTCGTCGTACCAGATCAAGCACACGATCAAGGCCCAGCAGGGATACCCGGCCGACTTCCACGAGTTCAACGTGACCCCGCAGGGCACCGCGCTGATCGACGTGTACGCGAGGCATTCCAACGTGGACCTGAGCAACTATGGCGGCGGGCCGGGCATGCACCTGGTCTCCGGCATGGTCCAGGAGATCGACATCAAGACCGGCAAGCTGCTGTTCAAATGGGACAGCTGGGACCGGCACAACCCGCATGTCCCGATCTCCGAGACGCACCAGCAGTTCGGCGTGGGCGATGGCGGCAACGGCACCGCCACGAAGCCATATAACTACTTCCACATCAACTCGATCTGCGAGGTCGAGCCGAGGAATCCGGCCAGCGACCTGCTGATCTCGGGCCGGAACACCTGGACCGTGTACCGGGTCAGCCGCAAGACCGGCCGGGTGGTCGACCGGATCGGCGGCAAGCGGTCCACCTACTCGATGGGCCCGCGGACCAGGTTCTTCTGGCAGCACCACGTACGGCTGCACCCGGGCAACTTGCTAACCGTCTTCGACAACGGCGCCCTGCCCGCGGAGGAGAAGAATTCCCGGGCGCTCATCCTGGAGCTGGACCTCAAGCGCAAGCACGTGACGCTGAAGAAGCAGTTCATCCACCCGCACCAGACCTATCTGTCCGGGGCGATGGGCAGCGCGGACCTGCTCCCGGACGGCCGGATGTTCGTCGGCTGGGGCACCACCCCGGCCTTCTCCGAGTTCTCGCCCGAGGGACGGCTGCTGCTCGACGGCAGCATCGAGAAGGGCTCGCCCTCGTACCGCGGGTTCAGCCAGAACTGGACCGGCCGCCCGACCGACAAGCCGGCCGTGGCCGCGCGAACCCGCAGCGGCGGGGCCACCGTGTACGCGAGCTGGAATGGCGCGACCGAGGTCACGACGTGGGCCGTGTTCGCGGGCAAGGGCTCGTCCCATCTGTCGCAGGTCGGATCGGCCCGCCGGGCCGGCTTCGAAACCGCGATGTCGGTGCCGCACCGCGGGCCGTGGTTCGCCGTCGAGGCCCGCGACGGGAAGGGCCATGTTCTCGGCCGGTCGAGGACGGTTAAGATCAGCTGAGCCACTGGGTATAACCGGTGCGCCGGGGGACGCCGCGGTACCGCCGCTGGCGGTCGGCCTGGCTCACGGGGCACGGTATCGCCGGTAACCATTCGGGCGAACGTAGCCATAATGTGTGCGTGCGGCCTGAGAATCGCGGCCCGCATTGATACTCCAGATGCCCAGATGAATTCGCGACGAGGTAACCGGATGAACGAGAGCTGGACGCGGCGAGAGATGCTGACGCGGACCGGCATGGCCGCGAGCGGAATGGCCGCCGCCGGGTTCGGCCTCGCCGCCTGCGGCACGGGGAACGCCAGCTCGCACAAGCCGCGCCGGTCCAAGGACGTCCAGCACTTCGTGTCCAGGCCCGACCTGACCCCGCCGAAGGTCACGCTGACCCACGTGGCTCCCGGGCACAAGTTGCAGTACCTGTTCCTCGGCCTGGCCGCTTCTGGCCCCGGCCAGGGCGGCGCGATGATCATGGACACGACCGGGGAGCTGGCCTGGTTCGACCCGGACCGGGGCGGCACGAACAAGCTGGACTTCGCGTTCCAGAGGTACCAGGACAGGCCGGTGCTCACCTGGTTCCAGGGCCGCGTGGTCAAGGGCGGCCACGGCGAGGGCGTCGTCGTCATCGCCGACAGCACGTACCGGGTCACCCACACCCTGCACGCCCACGACGGGCTCGAGGCGGACTTTCACGAGCTCAACCTGACCCCGCAGGGCACCGCGCTGTTCACGGCGTTCCGCACGTCGCGTCACGATCTGTCCTCGGTCGGCGGCCCAGCCGACGGCTGGCTGCTGTCCGGCGTCGCCCAAGAGGTCGACATCGCCACCGGCAAGCTGCTCTTCCACTGGGACAGCGTGGACCACGTCCCGCTCAGCGAGTCCTACCTGGCCCTGAAGGGCACGGGCCGGACCCGGAAGAAGCCGTTCGACTACTTCCACATCAACACGATCGCCGACGCCGGCGACGGGTCCGGCGACCTGATCATCGGCGCGCGCAACACCTGGTGCGCGTACCGGGTCAGCCGCAAGACCGGCGAGATCGTCTGGCGGCTGAACGGCAAGCGCTCCGACTTCACCATGGGCCCGGGCAGCCAGTTCTACTGGCAGCACGACAGCAGGCCGCACGGGCCGGACGTGATGACCGTGTTCGACGACGGCTACGACGCGGTGATGCCGAAGGACGAGTCCCAGTCCCGGGCGCTGATCCTGGACGTCGACACCGACTCGATGCTGGTCACGTTGCGGAGCCAGTTCACCAACGACCCGCCGGTGCTGGCCCGGGCCATGGGGAATACGCAACTGCTGCCGCACGGCGGCGTCTTCGTCGGCTGGGGCACGAACCCCTATTTCTCCGAGTTCTCCGCCGACGGCAAGCTGCTGCTCGAAGGCCGGCTGACCAAGGGTGACCCGGCCTACCGCTCCTACATCGGGGACTGGGCCGGCCATCCGACCGATCCGCCGGCGGCCGCCGCCCGGCACCACGCCGGCGGCGCGATGGTCTACGCGAGCTGGAACGGCGCCACCGAGGTCGCTTCCTGGGCCGTGCTGGCCGGCCGGACCAGCAGCACGCTGACCCAGGTCGGCGCGGCCCATAAGCACGGATTCGAGACCGCGATCCCGGTGCGGGCCAAGGGCCCGTTCTTCGCCGCCGAGGCCCGCGACGCCAAGGGCCGCCGCCTCTCCGCCTCCCCCGTCACCAAGCTGGCCTAACTCCGCCGCTCAACCGCCTCAGGCTGCCGACGCCGCCCGCTCGCCCGCCCGGCTGTCCGCTATCCCGGCCCGCATGTCGGCTCCGGATCCGAAGTGGGCAAAATCGGCGCCGGTTTGTCATGATTCGCTCCCCATCTCGGATCCAGAGCTGACTGGCGAGGCCTAAACCGCTTTGACTTCAAGTGCGCGTGAGCTCTTAAGCTGACCGGGCAGGCGAACAGACCAGGGCGCGACCGACCAGGGCGCGCCCGGCCAGGGCGAGCACGTGAAAGCGGGACGGAGTCAGGTGACGGCAAGGGCGGACGGTCTGTGGACCGCGGACCGGCGGCCCCTGACCGGCGGCCTGACGGCGACGATCACGTTCGTCGCGGCCGAGGCGCTCGCCGTCATCACCGTGATGCCCCTGGTCGCACGGGACCTCGGCGGCCTCAGCCTGTACGGGTTCGTATTCAGCGCCTTCCTGCTCGGGACCATGATCGGCATTGTCGCGGCCGGCCGGGCGGCGGACCGGCGCGGGCCGGCCATCCCGTATATCGCCGGGATCGTCGTGTTCGCGGCCGGGCTGGCGATCGCCGGGCTGGCCCCGAGCATGACCGTCCTGATTGCCGGCCGGGCTCTTCAGGGCATCGGCGCCGGGGCGGTCCCGGCGGTGGCCTACGTCGCGATCGGTCGCACCCTGCCCGAGCGGCTGCGGGCCCGGATGATGGCCGTGCTCTCGACCGCCTGGGTCGTGCCCGGGCTAGCCGGCCCGGCGATCAGCGCCGAGGTGGCCAGGCTGTTCGGGTGGCGCTGGGTGTTCCTCGGGTTGCTGCCGTTCATCGCGCTGACCGGGCCGCTCGCGATCCCGGCCCTGGTCCGGCTGGGCAAGCCCGCCAAGCCGGCCGGCGGCGGTCACCGTATCACCGACGGGATTGGCGTCGCCGTCAGTGCCGGCCTGGTGCTGGCCGGCCTGACCCTGGCCGTCGGCTCGGCCAGCAGCGGGTCGGCCAGCCCGGCCGCGCACGCCGCCGCCAGCGACGGCCACGGCGCCCTCACCACGATCGCCGGCTGCGTGCTCGTGGTGCTGGGCTGCGCGTTCGGCCTTCCGGTGCTGCGGCGGCTGATGCCGCCCGGCACGCTGTCGGCACGATACGGGCTGCCGGCCACGATCGCGAGCCGGTCGCTGCTCACGTTCTGCTACTTCGGCGCGGACGCTTTCGTCACGCTGACGATCACGATCCTGCGGCATCGCAGCCCGGTCGTCGCCGGGGTCGCGGTGACCGGCAGCACGTTGGCCTGGACGGCGGGCGCGTGGGTGCAGGCCAGGATGAACACCCGCTGGGAGGGCCGCCGGCTGGTCAGGCTCGGCCTCGGCGTTATCCTCGCCGGAATCGGTGGTCTGGCGGCCATGCTCGTCAGCACCGTCCCGGTCGCCGTCGGGATCGCGGCCTGGACGATCGCGGGTTCCGGGATGGGCCTGTCCTACGCCCCGCTCACGCTGCTGATGCTCAAGAACGCGCCAGCGGGCCGGGAAGGCTGGGCATCGGCCTCGCTGAACCTGGCCGACGTGCTCGGCAGCGCGCTCGGCATCGGCATCGGGGGCGCGGCGATCAGCGCGGCGGTCAGGTTCGGCTGGCCGCTGGTGGCGGGGCTGGCGGCCGCCTTCGCGATCACCGCCCTGGCCGGCGTCCTGGCCCTGGCCATCACCCCCCGGCTGCCGCTGACCCTGCCCCGTTCCGCCGCTCCGGTCCCGGCCGGGGTGGAACGCGCCGCCGCCCGGGACGCGGCCTGATATCACCCGTTCGCCGCCGGGCCGCGCGGTCAGGCGACCGGGCGGGCGATGGGGGCTACGCCGGACAAGTCGTTCCGGGCGCGCGGTCAGGCGACCGGGCGGGCGAGGGGAGCTACGACGGCACCGGTCGCCCGGACCAGGTCGGCCGGGGCCAGCTGGACCTGCAGCCCGCGCTGGCCAGCGCTGCAGTACACGGTCGGCCAGTCAAGCGCGGTCGCGTCGACCAGGACGGGCAGCCGGCGGCGCTGGGCGATTGGCGAGATGCCGCCGACCACATAGCCGGTCGCCCTGGCCGCCTCCTCCGGCTTGGCCATCTCCGCCCTCTTGCCGCCGGCCGCCTCGGCGAGCGCTTTGAGGCTGAGCTGGCCGGCCACCGGCACCACCGCCACCGTCAGCTGGCCGTCCACGCTGGCGACGAGGGTCTTGAAGACCTGCTCAGGGGGCACCCCGAGGGCGGCCGCGGCCTCGGGTCCGTAACCGCCCGCCGGGTCCTGATGCTGGTAAGGGTGCACCGTGTGCGGTATCGACAACCTGGTCAATTCCTGAGTTGCCCTCGTACCGCGAGCCGCCATTCCGGCAGCCTAGCGGGGGCCTGGCGTTCGGCCTGATGATCGTTTCCGGCGGCCCGCCGGAGCTAACTGATGATCGGCGCCTGATCGGCGCCGCTGAGCCATGGCTCGGGCGCCATCGTGAGCGCCCGGCGGTAGACCGCCTCGTAACCCTCGGCCATGACCTCGACGGTGAAGCCGGCCTCGACGTGCTTGCGGCAGACCGCGGGGTCGAGTTCGAGCGCCTGGGCGATGCCGCCTGGCAGTTCGTCCGGATCGTCGACGATGATGCCGGTCTGGCCGTGCACGATCAGCTCGGGCACCGCTCCGCGCCGGAGCGCGACCACCGGGGTGCCGCAGACCATGGCCTCTATGACGACCAGGCCGAACGGCTCCTCCCAGCAGATCGGGAAGATCATGCAGGCCGCGCGGGACAGCAGGCGCCGCTTGGCGGCGGGGTCGGCCTCGCCGAAGATGGTCACGTCGGGGCCGATCCGCGGTTCGATCTCCCGGCAGAAGTACGCGCGCTCCAGCGGCTCCGAGCACTTGCCGGCCAGCACGACCGGCAGCCCGGCCGTCCTGGCCGCGTCGATGGCCAGGTGCGGGGCCTTGTGCGGATGGAACCGGCCGAGGAAGACCGCGTAGTCCTCCTTGACCGCGCCGAACGGGAACGTCTCGGCCCTGATCGCGTTATGGACGGTCGCGGACCAGGCCAGGTCGGGCGCGGTCTGCCGCTGGGCCTCGGAGATCGCGACCAGCCGGACGGTGTCGCCGAGGGCGGTGAAGTAGTCACCGTGCTCGCCGTGCACCGGGCCGTGCGCGGTGACCACGGTCGGGGTGAGGCGGCCGCGGGCCATCAGGGGCCCGGCCATCGTGTGGTCGTGGATCACGTCGACGTCGAGCGCCTCGAGCAGGTTCGCGACCTTCGCCGTGTGCACGATCTCGGGCATCGCCTCGCCGAGCTGCTCGGCCGAGTAGTCCTGCGCGGTCCGCAGGAAGCGCTGGGCCCGGGTGCCATGGTTTCCCGCGCCGATGAGCGTGACCTTGTGGCCACGGGCGACGAGGGCGTCCACGAGGTCAGCGACCACGGTCTCGATGCCGCCGTAGCCGGCGGGAGGAACGCTGAAGTACGGCGGTGCGACCATCGCGATGTGCATCTGCCCGGCTCCGGCGAGAGCCTGCTGAGGTCTGGTGAGGGTCGAGCCTGCGGTGCTCACAGCGAACGCCTCCTTGCCTGACGGAAGACTCAGCGCGGCTCGGGCGCCGGTCGGGGCACCCAGTCCGGCCGGAAACGATCATGCCCGTCGACCATGGCGCCAATGCTGTTCGTGCATTAATAAAAAGCCAATGGATCGGTAAAGAGATTACCTTTACCGACACGTCGTAAGTGCGAAAAGTGCTATGCCGCCGGCGTTTCACACCAGCACCGGCCGGTATTTCCGGTTGACGTTATGGCTGCGTGCCGCGCCCGCAGGTTGCCCTAACCGCGTGATTGTGCGGAGATTGTCGGAGATTGCCTGGGTAAGCGGGTGATCAGGGCCAAGTGCCCGGTCGGCATCGGTGATCGTGCGCTGGAACAGCCGCAGCGCATCACTGAGCCGCCTGGCCATGTAGTAGGCGTGCGCGAGGTTGGCCCTGGAGGTGAGCGTGTCCGGATGATCGGGCCCGAGGACCCGTTCGAATTCCGCGACCGTGCGCTCGTACACCGGCAGCGCGTCGGACAGGCGCCCGGCCGAATGGTAGGCCCCGGCCAGGTTGCCGCGCGCGGTCATGGTGTCCCGGTGGTCGGGACCTTGCGTCCGCTCCCGGCCCGCCAGCAGCTGCTCGTAAAGCGGGATCGCGTCCTTCATCCGGTGGGCCGTGTGGTAGCACGAAGCCAGGTTGGCCATCGCGGTCAGCGTGTCCGGGTGGTCAGGACCGAGCGCCGCCTCCCGGCTGGCCAGCACCTGCCGGTACAAGGTGATGGCGTCCTTCAGCCGCCCGCCCGACTTGTAGGCCAGGGCGAGCAGCGCGGCCGCGGTCAGGGTGTCCGGGTGATCGGGACCGAGGCTGGACTCCCTGATCTTGCGTACCCGGGCGAAGATCGCGATCGCCTCGTCGAGGCGCCCGGCCCGCTGGTAGGCGCTGGCCACGTTCAGGTACTCGGCCAGCACGTCGGCATGCTCGGGGCCGAGTGACTGCTCCCAGTCGGCCAGGTTGCGCTGGTACAGCGCGATGGCCTGGTCCGGCTGGCCCGCCTGCAGGTACGTGCCCGCGAGCTGGCTGCGCACGCCGAGGGTGTCCGCGTGCTCGGGACCCAGCACCCACTCCCGGTCGGCGAGCACGCGACCGTAGGCGTCGATCGCCGCGTCGAACATTCCCGCTTCGGCGTAGATCCGGGCCAGCGCGGTCCGCGCGGTCAGCGTGTCCGGGTGATCGGGACCCTGCACCTGCTCGCGTTCGGCCACGCTGATCAGGGCCAGTTCCCTGGACTCGTCCATCCGGCCCGCGCTCTCGCACGCGCTGGCCAGCAGGTCGCGCATGGCCAGGGTGCGCAGGTGCTCGGGCCCGAGCGCCCGGCCGCTTGCCGCGAGCATCGACTTCCAGTACGCGACCGCGGCCCCGCCCAGGCCCGCCGCCGTGAGGCTGTTGCCCGCCGTGATCAGCACCGGGTGTGGTTCCGGCAGCCAGAGCAGGTCGCCGGCGATGCCGCCGAGCCACCCGGCGCATCCGCGCAGCGCCTGCTCCTGGGCGGGATCGGACTCCAGCGCCGGCCAGACCTCGACGATCGCGTCGGCTGCCGAGCGGGCGGCGTCGTCCAGCACCGCCGCCGGGACCAGCCTGCGCACCGTGTCCTGGACCAGCGGGTGCACGGCGATCAGCCCTACCCCGACCGTGCGGTCGATCGCCACCAGCCCGGAGTGGGCCAGTGCGCCGAGGGCGGCCATGACCTCTTTCTGGTCGACCGGCATGCCGCGGCCGTGCCTGGCCAGGTAGCCGAACGCGGCCCGGCTCGCCGCGACCTGGACCGGCATCCCGGCCGGATCGAGCAGGGCGACGAACGCCAGCAGCGGCCTGGCCAGCCCGGCGGGAGGCAGCTGGTCGGCCCGGTCGAGGGCGAGGGACCAGGCGACCTCGGCGGGCGAGACCGAGCCGTCGGCGGCCCGGCCGAGCAGTTCCTGCCGGCGCCCGGCGAACCGGATCCGGTACTGCCGGCAGTCAAGTCCGGTGCCCGCCACCGTGGTCGCCGCCAGCCCGAGGGCCAGCGGCATGTACCCGAGGTCGGCGGCGAGGTCGACGGCCTCGACCCGCTTGCCGGCGTCGTCGTACAAGCGCGCGGTCAGGTAGCTGAGCGCCTCCCGCGGGCTGAACTCGCTGATCCGGCAGATCCTGGGGGCCGAGTCGGCGACCTCGGACATGTCAGCGGACGGATGGCAGGTCACGATCACCTGGCCGGCCGCGCCGGCCGGCCACAGCCCGCGCAGCCCGGCCGAGTCGGTGACGTTATCCAGGACCATCATCCACGGCCGCTCGGTACGGCCCAGCCAGTCAAGGAACCTCGAGGCGGCGGCATCGGGCGGCGTCGCGCGGTCGGCGATCCCGACATCTGTCGCGGCCCTCGCGTAGCCCATCACGACCGCCGACGGGCTGGAGGCGTTGACCCAGACCTGCAGGTCGGACTGTCCGGAGCGGGCCGCGCCCCGCAGCACCGCGGCCGCCAGGTAGGTCTTGCCGTGACCGTTCGGGCCGACGAGCAAGGTCAGCGGATGCGGCCCGTCGCCGGCCCGGCGGGCCAGGTCACCCGGGTTCGCATCGAGGCCGAAGCCGGTTTCCTGGCGCGGGCTGAAGTAGTCGGTGACGGCGGGGGCCGAGCCTGACCAGACCGGCCACGACACAACCGGTGCGGTGGGCACGGCGGCAGGCCCGGCCCGCCGTCTGCCACCGATTGTGCTCATGACCGCCTGACTGAGGTACTAACGCAGCCTCATCGCTGCAGGCTGTTTCCGGCATGCCAACAGTACGACGGATCGCCGGGCCGGAGGCTGGTATCTACACAGACTCAGGTGAATCAGACAGGCACTAACGGCGCATGCGACGCCACAGTGCCCTGGGCACCAGCCGCAGGGCCACCGCGAGGCCGGCCAGGCTGCGCGGGACCCAGACCACCGTCGGGCTGCCCCCGCTTTCGAGGGCCGCGGCCACCGCCGCGCCGACCTGAGCCGGGGTGGAGGACAGCGGCGCCTTGCTCATGCCGGCGGTCATGCGGCCGACCACGAAGCCGGGGCGGACCAGCAGCACGCGGACGCCGGAGCCGTCCAGGGCGTCGGTCAGGCCGCGGCCGAAGGCGTCCAGGCCGGCCTTGGCCGCGCCGTAGACGTAGTTGGCCTTCCGCGGCCTGATCGCCGCGATCGACGACAGCACCACGATCGTGCCGCTGCCCTGCTCGCGCATCCGCTCCGCCGCGGCCAGCAGGGTGGTGACATGGCTGGTGAAGTTCACCGTGATCATCTGCGCGGCCAGCACCGGGTCACGGTCCACCGCCTCCTGCGATGTCAGCACCCCGGTGGCCGCGATGATCAGGTCAACCGGGCCGGTGCCGAATACCCCGGCCACCGCCTGGGCGTGACCTTCCGGCGCGGCGAGCGCATCGAAGACCACCGGCGTGCAGCGGTACGGCAGTTCCTTGCCCGCGGCGGCCAGGCGCTGCTCGTCCCGGCCGGCCAGCAGCACCTCGGTGTCTCCCGGCGCGCGCAGGGCGCCGAGGATGGCCAGGCCGATCTCGCTGGTGCCGCCGAGGAGCAGGACCCGGCCGGGCCTGCCGAGGTTGTCGAGCATTGATTCGCTCCGATCGGGCGTTGCGGGCTACAGGCCGAGCGCGAACAGGGCCAGCCAGGCGATCTCGCAGATCACCATGACCGGATCGCGGGCGATCAGGTCCTCCACCGGCTTGCTCGTCGCCTTGGCGGTCAGCCGGTCGAACCTGACCAGCGCCGCAACCAGGGCGACCGAACTGGCCAGGTGCCAGGGCCTGGTGCCGACGTGCGGTTCGGTGTAAGCCCACAGCACGTAGGAGACGATCATGACACCGGACACCAGGCGCTGGGATAGCCGCAGCACCGGAGCCGAGTAACCCCGCATCGCCGGGCGGTGCGTGACCGATTCGGCGCCGAGCACAGTCAGCTCGGTGTACCGCTTGGCGATTGCGACCATCAGCGCGCCCAGGCTACAGACCAGCAGGAACCAGGCCGACGGGGGAACGTGAGTCGCGGCGGCGCCGCCGACCACCCGGAGCACGAATCCCGAGGCCACGCAGCCGAGCTCGACGACGGGCACGTGCTTGAGCCCGGCCGAATAGAGAAAGGAGATCAGCAGGTAGGCGGCCACGGCTGCGGTCAGCAACGGCTCGCCGATCAGCAGGCCGACCGCGAGAGCCACGATGGCGCCAGCGACGGCCAGCGCCACGGCGTGCGGTGCCTGGAGGCGGCCCGCCGCGACGGGTCGGAACTTCTTATACGGGTGGCCGCGGTCCCGTTCGGCATCGACGACGTCGTTGACCAGGTAAACGGCCGATGAGGCGGCGACGAAGGCGACCGCGGCGAGCAGCGCGTACCAGAAGCCGTAGGGCCGGCCAAACGTGTCGCCGGCCAGCGGGGCGGCGAAGACCAGCAGGTTCTTCGGCCACTGCCGCGGCCTGGTGCTCTGGACCACCGCCTTGAGCCAGCGGGCCGGGCCGGCCAGGCGCGCGGAAGAGCCGCTCGGCGGCTCGCTCAGCTTGGCCGCGGGTGTGGGAACTGTCATCGGGCGAAGACCGTCGTGAAGTCTCGGTTGGAGATGGAGTAATAACGGTACGGGTTCTGGATCTGGTTGCGCAGCAGGTTCACCGGGGTGGGGTCGCTCGGGTGATTTTTGGGCAGATAGTACATGAACGACATCCAGTCGGGATTGATGTCCAGCTCCATCGCGGTCACGCAGCCCGCCCGCTTGAGCAGGTCCGCGAGGGTGCGGACGGTCAGCGCGTCGCCATACACATAGATAATCCGGTGGTCCTTGGTGATGCCGACACCTGACCGCCACACGTTGTACCCGCCGCCCAGCGTGGCACCCCACGTGGACAGCACATTCTGATCGACGCTAGCCGGCACCTGGCCGTGCTCGACGATAGGCTTCAGGTTCTGCCTGACCGCGGCGATGCCCGGGCCCATCTGGAGCCCGCCGCTGCCCCACCGGCCGATCGACATCCGCCCGTTCTTGTAGAACACCTCGGATGCGGCGCCCTTGACGAGATTGCCGTCATAGTGGCCGTGCAGGTAGAAGCCGCCGCCGGCGGCGTAAATCCGGAAACCGCTGTTGAACGTCGCCACCAGGCCGGTCCTGGCACCGGGCGGGAGGTCCATCGGGACGCCCCAGCGGCCCGGGCCCGGATCCTCGGTGCCCGGCCGGAGCCCGAACTTCAGCAGGCGCTGGTCCATCGAGACGATGCCGACGTAGTACGAGGAGTAGGCCTTGCTCTGCCGCACATAGGTCTTCAGCAGCGCAGGGTGGCCGTGGACGGTGACCGCGACCTTCCAGACGCCCTCGCCGCGCAGCGGATGGCCGGCCGGCGAGCCCAGGTTCGCCGGGATGATCGGGGTGAACCCGTGGTAGTGCTTCTTCTTCTTGACGGTCTGGCCGCCCTGCCTGTTGAACGCGATGCCGGGAGTGCCGCCCTTCTTGGGCGTCTTATAGGTCAGCCACTCGCCGAAGGTGACGACCGGGCTGAGATAGTGCGTGCGGGCCCATTCGGCGATCCGCTCGGCGAACGTGCCGCCCCCCGGCACGGTCAGCGCGTGCCCGACCGACCATCCGGTTACCAGCAGGAAGGTGGCCAGGACGGCGGCCACGATGCGCACGATCAGGCGCCCGCTCCGGCGCCGGGCTATCCGGCGCCGGCCAGGTACTGCTCGTGCCACAAGGACCTCCTTGCTCGATGGCCTATCACGCTGTCTTGGGTCAGCCGGATGAGGCGGCTGTCACTCCTGCGCCGCAGGAGCGCACACTCTATGTGCCGGATCAGGCCGCTGAGGCTTGCGGGCCGACGATACCGCTCCTGGCATATGCCCTTCAGCGCGGATCGCGAACCCGCGCCCTGCGGGCCTCACGGCGCCGTTTACCCGGCACGAACGGGACAACGGATACCGGAGTCCGAGAGTTTCCGCCTGGCCGGCTCACCCGGCCCGGCTCACCCTGGCCGGGCGGCCAGGACCTGGGCAGGCGCACTCCCCCCGGACCATTAGGATTTCCCCGCGACAACACTTGCGGAAGGATCTTCCATGACCGACGACAGCACCATCCAGCGGACCTTGGTCCTGCTCAAGCCGGACGCGGTGGCGCGCGGGCTGACCGGGCGGGTGCTCGCGCGATTCGAGGACGCGCTCCTGAAGGTCGTCGCGGCCAAGATGGTCTGGATGGATGCCGACCTGGCCAGGCGGCATTACTTCGATCTGGAGGACCGGTTCGGCCCCGAGGTCTACGCGGCCATGGCCAAGTTCATGCAGACCGGGCCGGTGATCGCGCTGGTGCTGGAAGGCGTGGACGCGGTGCCGTGCGTGCGCAAGCTGGTCGGTCCGACCTACCCGGACCAGGCCGCGCCCGGCACCATCCGGGGTGATTTCGCGCACATGAGCCGCGCCTACGCCAACGCTCACGGCCAGCCAGTCGCCAATCTGATCCACGCCTCGGGCAATCCCGAGGAGGCCGAGCGGGAGATCGGCGTCTGGTTCGCCAAGGAAGAGATCTTCGACCACGCCACGGCCGCCCAGCGGTACGCCTCCTGATGGTGCCGGGCCGCCACCCTGACCTCGCCTGACTGACCCTGACCTCGCCCGACTGACAGAGTCCCCCGGCCCGGCGCTGACCCCGGCGTTTTCCGCCCGGCGCCGGGCCCGGCGCCCCGCCCGCTGGATGATGTGATTTCCTCCGGAGTATGGAACCCACGCCACGCCAGCCCGACGAGATGACCAAGGCCGCCCTGGAGGCGGTGTCGGAAGCGGTCGAGCTCGCCGACGAGCAGGAACGGCAGCGGCAGGCCCAGGGCCACGGCCTCCGCGGCCGGGCCAGGCGGCGGCTGGCCAGGCGAGCGGACCGGGCCAGCGGCGAGCACCGGCTCAGCGCCACGCTGCGCGAGGCGGCTCGCCGTGGCGCGCACGTGACCGGGCGCGGGTTCAGCGCCGGCGGCCGCTGGCTGAGCGGCCAGGTGCTGGCCATGGCACCCCGGCTGCCGGTGCGGGATATCGCGACGCTGCAAGCCCAGTTCCCCGGCCGCGGTCCTGACGAGCTGGCTGAGGCCCTGATCGAGGGCGCCGCGCGGGCGTCGGCGGCCGTGGGCATGGCGGTCGGCGCGTGGGCGGTGATGCCGTTCCTGCCCGCCGCGGGGGTTGAGGTGATGACCGAGACGCTTTCCGTGGTCGGCATCGAGATCAAGCTCGTGGCCGAGCTGCACGAGGTATACGGCCAGCGCGCGCCGGGCAACGTCGCCGAGCGGATGACCGCCTACGTCGGCGCCTGGGCGTCGCGGCGCGGGATCGCGCTGGCGCCGGGGGGCCTGATCGTCGCGGCCGGGTCCCCGCTGGCCAGGCAGCTCCGCCGGCGGCTCGCGGCCAAGGCCGGGCGCAGCGTCTTCTCGCTCGGGCCGCTGCTGACCGGGGCCGCGGCCGGCGGCCTCATCAACCGCCGGGAGACGCGCAAGCTGGGCCGCATGCTGACCGGCGACCTGCGGAAGCGAACCCCTTACGGCCCGGCCTGGCGCGGCTAAGGCCGCCACCCGGGTCCGAGCCAGCGATCCAGCCAGGCGAACTGCTCGGCCAGCACATGCAGCACGGATTCCCGGCCGATGTACCCGTGGTCCTCCAGCGGCAAGATCACCAGCCTGGCCGTGCCGCCGTTGCCCTGGATGGCCTGGAAGAGGCGCTCGGACTGGACTGGGAACGTGCCGGAATTGGAGTCGTCGGCCCCGTGCACCAGCAGGATCGGCGCGCTGATCTGGTCCGCGTACCGGAACGGCGACACCCGGTCGTAGATCGCGGGCGCCTCCCAGAAGCTCCGGCGCTCGGTCTGGAAACCGAACGGCGTCAGCGTGCGGTTGTAGGCGCCGCTGCGGGCGATCCCGGCCGCGAACAGGTCGGTGTGGGCAAGCAGGTTCGCGGTCATGAAGGCGCCGTAGCTGTGCCCGGCCACCGCGACCTTGGCCGGATCGGCGATGCCCGCCCCGGCCAGCGCCTTCACGTGCGCGGCCGCCCCGGCGCAGATCTGCTCGATGTAGCTGTCGTTCTTGGTCTCCGGGTCGCCGATGACGGGCATGGTCGCGTCGGCAAGCACCGCGTAGCCGCGCAGCACGAACCAGGCCGGGTCCGACGCCACCAGCCTGGTGAACCGGCTGGTGCTCCCCCTGACTTGGCCCGCCGTGGTCGCGTCGCCGAAGTCGTACGGATACGCCCAGATCACCAGGGGCAGCGGGCCGTGCGCGGCCGGATCATACCCGGACGGGGTATGCAGCATCCCGGACAGCAGCACCCCGTCGCCGCGGTCGGTCCGGATCATCCGCTTGCTCATGCCGGTGAGCTGCGGATGCGGATCGGGGAAGGCAGTGAGCGGCCGGTGCCCGGCGGTACCGGCCCCGTCCTGGCCGGCGGCCGGCCCGAGCGTCGCGAGCCGCAGGTTCGGCGGCTCGGCCGGGCTCTGGTGCCAGATCACCGCCTCGTCACCGGCCTGAGCGGTCAGGCAAAGCACGCTCTCGTAGGCGTCCGCCGGGCTGCGGAACAGCCTGGTCACCTCGCCGGTGGCCAGGTCCCGGCGGTCCAGGAACGGCCGCTCGCCGTCCGGCGACGCGCCGGCCCCGCGCAGGAAGATCGCATCGCCGTCCTGCCTGATCGTCCTGCTGCCGTCGGGATGCAGCCGCATCATCGGGCTGCCGGGGTCGGCGTACGCGTCGTCCTCGGACAGGTCGAAGACGACCTTGTTGCGGCCGGGGTCGTTCAGGTCGGCCAGCCAGGTCGTCAGCCACCGCCGGTCCCGGTCGCGCTCGGTCAGCAGCACCGTCCCCGGCCGCTCCAGGCTGCTCCAGCCGATGCTGCGGTGGGTGAGCTTGAAGACCTGCTCAGGCGGGGCGTCGAACGGCGCTGCGGCCCGCATGATGGCGTCGCGGTGGGTGGCCGGCGCCATCGGGTCACCGCCGTCGAGCGCCTCGGCCCAGATCAGGGTGGCCGGCGCTCGCTCCTCCCAGGACACCTGCCGCGGCCCGGTCGGCACGCCCATCCTGGGCACCTCGTCGCTGACCGGCAGATCGGCGACGACCGTGACCGGCTCGCCAGCTGCGGTGAGCACCTCGACCCGGCGGGCGAAGTAGCCGTAAGGCACCCGGTAGGAGAACGGCCGCTGCAACCGGTAGACCAGCAGGTACTGGCCGTCGGGAGACTCGCTGAGGTACTGGTAGAGCCCGGGCGGGCCGAGCGCGGCGGAGGTGCCGGCGGCGAGGTCGACCCGCAGCGGCACGGTGGTGGCGAGCTGCTCGAACCGGTCCTCGTCGGCCGGGCTGGTCAGCAGGTCCTGGAAGGTTGCCATCTGGGTACGCTTGCCGGCTACCTCCTCGATCCTGGGCCCGGCCGGTACCCCCGGGCCGGCCGCGGTGCTGGCCGCCAGGTCGGCCCGGCCTGGGATCGGCCCGTCTGCGCCAGGCGGGGCCGCCAGCACGAGCAGGGACCGGCCGTCCCTTGACCAGCGCACGGTGCCGCCGAGGCCCGGCGGCTCGGCCCCGAGCACGTCCCGCACCACCAGACCCGGGACCTGGACCGGGTCCCCGGCGGCGGCCTCGCACGTCCACGCCCCGATCCCGGCGGGCTCATCGACCGTGAACGCGAAACGCTGTCCGCCCGGCGCCCAGACCGGCACGCTGACCTGGGCGCCAGCGGGCAGGGCGAGGCGTCGCTGGGAGCCGTCGCCGATGCGCAGCACGGACAGCCCGGTAAAGCGCATCGTCCGCTGCCGGCCGGCGATCTGCGGATCGAGCCGCAAGCCGGCCAGGCTCAGCCGCGGCTGGGCCAGCAAGCTGACCGGCGGATGCGCCTCGTAATGCAGCAGCACGACGAACTGCTCGGCGGGCGACGGCGAGGCCAGCGGCGTCGGCGGTGCATCGATGATCGCGACAACATCGGCATCGGGCTGCCAGAACGGCACGTCCGCCCCTTTCGGTCGGTCCTGCGCGGCACCGGCAGCTTAACCGGTGCCTGGCGAGCCGCGGCCGGCCGCCGGACGGTACCGGCCAAGCGCCCACGCAGCGGGCGTCAGGGGCAATCGTGAGAAATATCCATGATCTTTAAGGCGGCTGACCGGAAGGTCACGCGCCGGTAACGTTGGGCAGCATGATCGAAGACCGGACCCGGCGCCTGCTCGATGTCAGGCTTGCCCGCGACCAGGCGGGCCAGCGGCTTCCCTCGGTGACCGCGGGGCTCGTCCGCGACGGTGAGATCGTGTGGGCAAAAGGGCGCGGCCTGGTCGACGGCCAGGCCCCCGACGCCACCACTCAGTACCGCGCGGGCTCCATTACCAAGACCTTCGTCGCGTCCTGCGTGCTCCGGCTGCGGGACGCCGGCCAGCTCAGTCTCTCCGACCCGCTCGGCGAGCACCTCGACGCGGCCACGGCGGGCGCGGCGGCGGCCATGACCATCGGGCAGCTGCTCTCGCATTCGGCCGGGCTGCGAGCCGAGACCGCCGGGCCGTGGTGGGAACGCACGCCAGGCGTCTCGCTGGCCGAGCTGTCGGCCGGCTCGCTCGGCGAAGAGGCGGCCAGATTCCGCCCTGGCCGGCGGCATCACTACTCGAACGTCGGGTACGCGCTCCTCGGGGCGCTGCTCGAAGCCGAGCACGGCCAGCCGTGGTCCGACGTGATCGCGGCCGAGCTGCTGGCGCCGCTCGGGATGACGAGGACTACGACGCGTCCGCAGCGGTCGTACGCGCCGGGGTACGCGGTGCACCCGTACGCCGACGCGCTGCTGGCCGAGCCCGAGCACGACGCGGGCGCGATGGCGCCCGCCGGGCAGCTCTGGACGACGGTGGCGGACCTGGCCGCGTTCGCCAGGTTCCTGGCCGGCGAGGCCGGCCTGCTTGCGCCGGAGACGCTGGCCGAGATGCGAGAGCCGGTCGTGATCAGCGACCTGAGCGGGCAGCCGTGGGCGGCCGGCTACGGCCTCGGGCTGCAGCTGTGGAACTCCGGTGGCCAGCGGTACTACGGGCACACCGGCTCCATGCCCGGGTTCATCGCGCTGCTCCAGGTCACCGATGCGCCAGGCGCGGACGCCGCGATCGTCATGTGCAACTCGACCAGCGGCTTCAGCCGCGAACTCGGCTCCGACCTGCTCGGCATCCTGGCCGAGAGCGAGCCGTACTGCCCGCCCGAGTGGATACCGACCAGGGTCAGCGAGGAACTACTCGACATGCTGGGCCCCTGGTTCTGGGGTCCGGTGCCGTTCTCGCTGCGACTCGACGGCCAGGTGCTGGAATTGTGCCGGGAAGACGGCGACGGCCGCTCGCTGCGGTTCCGCCCCGATGGCGAGGGCGGCTGGACCGGCCAGGACGGCTACCAGGCGGGCGAGCCACTGGTGCCGCTGATCGGCCGGGACGGCTCGGTGCACGCGCTGGACATCGGCTCGTTCATCTACACCAGGACGCCCTACGACCCGGCCGCGCCGGTGCCAGGCGGCGTCGATGCCTCCGCCTGGGAAGCCGCGCCGGCCAGGCACGCCCTGACGTCCTAGCGTCCTGGCGTCGAACCGGGTCTTAGCGCCGGCCAGGGCCGAGCCCGCCTGGTAGCCCGTCCGTCCGCGAACGGGCTACCAGAGCGGGCTACCAGGCGACGGCGGTCAGTACCAGCCCGTGGAGGTCTCGTGCGCCCACGCCCGGCGCGGGTTACCGTACCGCGACCTGATGTAGCGCAAGCCCCACCGGATCTGAGTCCTGGCGCTGTCGCGCCAGTGGCGGCCTGCCGATGACATCTTGCTGCCCGGCACGGCCTGGGGAATGCCGTACGCGCCCGAGTAGGGGTTGGACGCGTGGACGTTCCAGCTGCTCTCCCGGTCCCAGAGCCTGCGTAGCGACCGGAACTGGTACTTCGGCCGCCAACCGAACCGCTTGAACATCATCTTCCAGGCGATCTCCTCGTTGCGGCTCAGCCGGTGGCCACGCGCGGCCGCGGCCGGCTTGGCGGACAGGAGAGCGGCGGAGTCAGCCGCGGTGACGGCGTGTGCTCCAGCGGCCCGGGCGGCGCCCGCGGGCTGGATGGCACTGACCGAGCGTGCCGGGTTCACCGGCTGGGCAGCAGCGCTGCCGGAGAACCCGCCCCCGGCGGCGATAGCCGCGGCGGCGAACGCCGGAGCGCTCAGTGCGATGGCAAATCGGGTTGTGAACGTGCGGTGGCGCGATCGCAAGCGAGACAAGGTGAACTTTCGGCCGGGCACGCCGATGCGTGCTCAACTACCACCCGTTTGCCTGCCTGGCGGTACCGATCCAGCCGGGACCGTTCCGGTCGCGGGCAGGACCCGGCGACCTGGCAGTAGCGTGCGGGCTCGTCGCAGGTTCAAGGCGACGCCGTGGTTACTTTCCGTAACACGCCGCGCACGCGGGGTGCTTTCGTCAACAACAATGCCCGAACATGCGGGGTCACGAAGGCAGATCCGACGAATTAATTGCTATGAAATGAATCACATGTGATCAAGAAAGGTCCCGAACCATTCCCGATCGCCCGCTCCCCGACTCCGTTCTCCAGCCGCCCACAGCACCCCTGGCCGCCCGATTCAACCTATATGCCCAGCTCAGCCGGGCCAGCGGAGCACAGCGGAGGGGCCGGCGGGGAGTGGGGTTAGTAGGCGGTTAGGGCGCGGGCGGCGGTGGTGACCGATTCGACGGACGGGATCACCTGCTGCTCCAGCGCGTCGGCGAACGGGAGCGGCACGCAGGCGGCCGCGACCCGGCGCACGGGAGCGTCGAGCAACTCGAAACCCTCGTCCGCGACGATCGAGGCCACCGTGCCGCCCCAGCCGCCCTGGAACGGGTTCTCCTCCACGATCAGCAGCCGCGAGGTGCGGCCGACCGAGGCCAGCACCGTGGCCATGTCCAGCGGGACCAGGCAGCGCAGGTCGATCACCTCCGCGCTGATCCCGTCGGCGGCCAGGCGGTCGGCGGCGGTCAGCGCCATCGGCACGGTCGCGGCCAGCGCCACGATCGTGATGTCGCTGCCGGACCGTGCGGTCGCGGCCTCGCCGAACGGCACCACGTGCCCCTCGGGCGCGGTCGGTCCCTTGCTCGCGAACAGGCCCTTGTGCTCGAAGAAGACGACCGGGTCGGCGCTGCGCACGGCCGAGGCCATCAGCCCGATCACGTCGGCCGGGTTGGACGGCGCGACGATCTTCAGGCCGGGAACGGTCAGCGTCCAGTTCTCCACCGCCTGCGAATGCTGCGCGCCGAACCCGAGCCCGCCGCCGTTGGCCGTCCGCACCACCAGCGGCACCGTGACCTGGCCGCCGGTCATGTACCGCATCTTCGGTATCTCGTTGGCCAGGTAGTCCCAGCACACCGCGAAGAAGTCGGAGAACATGATCTCGGCGACCGGGCGCATCCCGGTCATCGCCGCCCCCATGGCCAGCCCGAGGATCGCCTGCTCGGAGATCGGCGTGTCCCAGATCCGGCCGGGACCGAATTCCTCGAACAACCCCTGGGTCGTCTTGAACACCCCGCCGGCCTTGCCGATGTCCTCGCCCAGGCACACCACCGCGGGGTCGCGACGCAGTTCCCTGGCGATGCCCTCGGCCACGGCCTCCCGGTACGTGACAGTGTCCCCGCGCCCGCGCGCCGGGTCCGCCGCGCCGTCGCTCATGTTCGCCATTGCGATCCTCCATCGGCCCAGACATCGGTGAACGCGTCCGCCGGGTCGGGAGCGGGCGCGGCCCGGGCCGCGGCGATCGCCGCGGCGACGGTGCGAGCCGCCCGGTCGTCCGCTTCGACCGCTTGCTCGACCGGAACTCCCAGCGCGGCCAGCCGGGACCTGGCGATGTCGAGCGGGTCGCGCTCCATCCAGGCCGCGACTTCCTCGGCCGGCCGGTAGGTGGCCGGATCGGTGCGGCTGTGCCCGAAGTGCCGGTAGGTCCTGGCCTCGATCACGGTGGGCCCCGGGCCGGCCCGGGCCCGGGCGGCGGCCCTGGTTACCGTCTGCGCCACGATCACCACGTCGTTGCCGTCGATCAGCTCGGCCGGGATGCCGTAGGCCGGGGCCCGGTCCGCGGCCGGGTTCGGCACCGCGGTGACCGAGCCGATCGGGGTGTACTCCATGTACAGGTTGTTCTCGCAGATGAACAGCACCGGCAGGGACCAGACGGCGGCGATGTTCAGCGCCTCGTGGAAGGCGCCGATATTGGTGGCGCCGTCGCCGAAGAACGCCACCGCGACCTGGTCGCTGCCCCGCAGCTGCGCCGACCAGGCGGCACCGGCCGCGAGCGGCAGGTGCGCGCCGACGATCGCGTACGAGCCGAGCATCCCGGCCGATGCCTTGGTCAGGTGCATCGAGCCGCCCTTGGCCTGGCAGATACCGGTCGCCTTGCTCATCAGCTCGGCCAGGCACTCCTCGGGCGTGGCGCCGCGCGCGATCGCGTGGTGGTGGCCGCGGTAGGTGGCGAACACGTAGTCGCCTGGCCGCAGCCCGGCGCTTGCGCCGACCGCGACCGCTTCGTGCCCGGCGGCCAGGTGGGTGGTGCCCTTCACCAGGCCGGCCAGGAACAGGTCGTGGGCGGCTTTCTCGGTGCGCCGGATCACCGCCATCTGTTCATAGAGTCGCAACAGCTCGTCCGCCCCGATGTCCCTGGCCTGCGACTGCACGTTCACTGGGGCTCCCCCGGCTGCTGCTCCCCGCGGCCGGCGTCCGCGGGGGGTGGGGGGTCGTCCCCCCGGCCGGCCGCCGTGTTCAGGTGGGACTGGCTCTCGCGCAGCGTGTTCAGCGCGCCG
>JBPCKO010000039.1:0-28151 GCA_051004215.1 Streptosporangiaceae bacterium
CCTGTTTTCTCCTTCGTCGACGGCCGAGGATGGTCACAAGAGCCACCTCCCCCCGCCCCCCCCCGCCGTGCCGGGTGCCGTCCGGAGGTGACCGGCCCTGACCGCCATGACGCTGGCGCGACGCCGCCGCCGGCAGACGCTGCGCCAGGCCATTTCTGGATACACGTTCGCGCTGCCGTTCCTCCTGCCCTTCGTGCTGTTCACGATGGCCCCGCTGGTGTTCGGGGTGTTCGTCTCGTTCACGAACTGGTCGATCATCGGAGCACCGCAGTGGACCGGGCTGCACAACTACGCCCAGGCGCTCGGCAACCCGCTCGTGCGGCAGGCGTTCGTCACGACGGCGAAATATGTCGTCGTGGTCGTGCCGGTGGTCACGGTCCTCGGGTTCACCTTCGCCGTCTACGTGAACCAGCGCTGGCTCGGGCACACCTTCGCCAGGATCGCGTTCTACGCCTCGAACGTGGTGTCGGCGCCGGTCATCGGCCTGGTCTGGGTCTGGCTGCTGGACGCTCAGTTCGGCCTCGTGAACAGCTACCTGCACACGCACATCCCCTGGCTGACCAGCCCCGGCTGGGCCTGGGTGGGGATCAGCGTGGCGACCGTGTGGTGGGACACCGGCCTGATCTTCGTGCTGTTCCTGGCCGGGCTGCAGGAGATCAGCGAGGAGATGCTGGAGGCGGCGAAGATCGACGGCGCCGGACCGTGGCGGACGCTGCGCTGGATCGTCATCCCGCTGCTGCGGCGCACCTTCGTCCTGGCGATCACGCTGGAGATGATCTCCACCTTCCAGATCTTCAGCCAGGTGAACGTGATGACGGCCGGCGGTCCGGCCAACGCGTCGGCGTCGGCCATGCAGTACCTGTACACCGAGGGGGTCGGGCAGCTGCAGCTCGGTTACGCGTCAGCGATCGGCGTCATGCTGTTCGTTCTCACGGTCGGCGTGACCGCCATCTTCCGGCTGTTCGTCAGGAACAAGCCGTGGTGACGCACCCGCTGACCCGCGGCCGGGGCGGCCGCCGGCGCCGGCTGGCCTGGTTTCCTGGCTGGCTCCTTGGCCTGCTGGTCGCGATCGTGTGGATCGCGCCTTTCCTATGGATGCTCAGTACGTCATTCAAGCCCACCAGCCAGATCCTCACCAACAAGATCGAGTGGTTCCCGCGCACCTTCGTGCTGAACAACTACCGGTTCGTATTCCGCGGGCCGGTGCTGCACTGGATGCTGAACAGCCTGATCACGGCATTCGCCGGGACCGCGGTCGGAGTGATCCTGGGCGCGCTGGCCGGTTACGCACTGGCCAGGATCCCGTTCCGTGGCCGGAGCGCGGTCTTCGGCCTGATCCTGGCGTCGATCATGATCCCGGCCAACCTGGCGGTTGTGCCGCTCTATATCGCGTTCCTCAAGGTCGGGCTGGTCAACAACTACGCCTCGATCGCGCTGCCGCTGATTGCGAACGCGATCAGCGTGTACATTTTCCGGCAGTTCTTCCTCGGCTTGCCGGCCGAGCTGGAGGACGCGGCGACGATCGACGGGGCCGGCCGGTGGCGGTTCTTCACGCAGATCGCGTTGCCGCTGGCCAGGAGCGCGGCGACCGCCTCGACGATCATCTTGTTCACGGCCAACTGGAACAACTACCTGTGGCCGCTGCTGGTCACTTTTACCCAGAACATGTACACGCTGCCAGTCGGAGTGGCCCAGTTCTCCTCCGCGTCCGGCAACTACACCCAGGTGAACATCTACGGGCCGTCGATGGCGGCCGCTACCCTGCTGTGCATCCCCAGCCTCGCGGTGTTCCTGCTGCTGCAGCGCTACTTCATCCAGGGCATCGCGAGGACCGGGGTGAAGGGGTAACCGAGAGTACGATCGATGACGTGGCCCATGCGCCTGCGCGGCCGCCGGCCTGGCCGGCCCGGGGACCGGCCGGCCACCGGAATCACGGGAAGAGGATGCCGGTGAGCGGACGTACGGCCGCGCCAGGTCTCGGCCGGGGCCGGGCCCTGATGCCACTAGAGCGCGACACCCTCCGCGACAGCGTGGTGCGAGCGATCAGGGACGCCATCATCCAGGGCCGGCTGCGCCCGGGCGAGAAGGTCCCCGAGGAGGATCTCGCGCAGCAACTTCAGGTCAGCCGGACGCCGATCCGCGAGGCGATCCGGGTGCTGGAAAACCAGGGTCTGGTCGTCGTCCGGCCGAAGCGCGGTACCTACATCGCCATGCCCGATCGTGACGACGCGGCCGACGGCCTCGCGGTGCGCACGTCGCTTGAGGTGCTGGCGGTGGAGCAGGCGCTGGAACGGCTCGGCATCGCGGACTGGGAACAGCTGTGCGGCCGGCTCGAGGAGATCCTGGCCGACATGGCCGTCGCGCAGGAATCCGGCGACGCTATCCGGGCGGTCGAATTGGACATCGATTTCCACGCGACGCTGATCAAGGCCGGCCGCAACCGGCATTTGTGGCGCAGCTGGCACGCGGTCGGCATCCCCTTCCTGGTCTGGACACCGGAGCGGGGCCTTTACCCCAGCGCGGAATCCGACGTGGCGACCCGGCACCGGGAGCTGTTCGCCGCGATTCGCAGCCGGGACGCCGCCCTGGCCGCGGCCGCGGTGCGCAGCCACATTGCGATGAAGCTGGCCGACATCCCGCAGTAGGGACGGCCACGGACCGCCCCTCCGGCGGCTGCGATGATGGGGCGATGACCTGGACCGCACCCGAGACGAACCGAACCGATCCGCCCGAGGTGGCCGGCGAGCGCAAGGCGCTGCAGGCGTGGCTGGACTACCACCGGGCGACGCTGCTGCTCAAATGCGAGGGGCTGACCGGCGAGCAGCTCGCCCGCCGGGCCGTGCCGCCGTCCTCGCTGTCGCTGCTCGGCCTGGTCAGGCACATGGCCGAGGTCGAGCGGTCCTGGTTCCGCAGCCGGTTCCGCGGCCAGGCTGAGCTTGGCTACCTGTACTGCAGCGACGAGTACCCCGACGGCGACTTCGACCTGACCCGCGAGGACCGGGCCGAGCAGGACCTGATCACCTACCGGCGGGAGTGCGAGCGGGCCGACGCGGCCGTCGCGGGCGCCGGGCTTGATGACACTTACACCTTCCAGCGCACCGGCACGCCCATGGACCTGCGCTGGATCTACCTGCACATGATCGAGGAGTACGCCCGTCACAACGGCCACGCCGACTTCCTGCGCGAGCAGGTCGACGGGGTGACCGGCGACTGATTGCTCGCCAGACGGTGGGGCCAGCATCCCTGCCGCCTCGTTCTAACACCATTGAGCGTTTGCCCGCCGTGCCCTTTACTGACTGTCATGACCGAAGAACGGGCCGTGCGCGTGCAGGGCGTCCGGCGCAGCTTCGACAGCGAGCTCGCGCCGGTCAGGGCGCTGCGCGGGCTCGACCTGGCCGTCGGCGCCGGGGAGTTCGTGGCCGTGATGGGGCCGTCGGGCTGCGGAAAGTCCACGCTGCTCCAGATCATCGCCGGCCTTGACCGGCCGGACGAGGGCAGCGTGGAGGTCGCCGGCCAGCGCATCGACGGTTGTTCCGAGGACTTCCTGGCCCGGTTCCGCCGCCGCCACATCGGCTTCGTCTTTCAGTTCTTCAGCCTGCTCGACGGCGTCAGCGTGCTCGACAACCTCGTGCTGCCCGGCCTGCTCGGCGGGTTGCGGCGGAAGGAGGCGGCTGGTCGCGGCCGGGAGCTGCTCGACCTGCTCGGCATCGGCGAGCACGGCGCCAAGCTGCCCGCGGTGCTCTCCGGCGGCGAGCGTCAGCGCCTGGCCATCGCCAGGGCGCTGGTCAACCGGCCCGCCGTGTTGCTGGCCGACGAGCCGACCGGCGCCCTCGACAGCACGGGCGCGAGCGAGGTGCTGGAGTTGCTGCGCGGCCTGCACGCCGGCGGGCAGACCATCGTGATGGTGACGCACGCCCGGGACGTGGCGGCGGGGGCCGACCGGGTCGTGCGGCTGCGCGACGGCCGCGTGGCGGTGCCGTCGTGACGCTGACCGTGGCCTGGACCACGCTGGAGTGGCGGCGGCGGCGGCGCGCCACCGTGCTGACGGCCATCGGCGGCGCGCGCCGCGGTGCCACAGCGATAAGCCGGCTGGAAGCCAGGACGCTGCCCGCGACCGTGACCGCGCTCCCGAACCAGCCGGGTTTCGACTGGGCCCCGGTCCGGGCGCTGCCCGAGGTCGCCGCGGTCAGCACGTTCGCGGTGGCCGGTTACCAGATCGACGGCTACCCGCTCGGCTCGCAGAACGTCGGCTTCCCGCCCGGCGACGACAACCTGATGCGGACGATCGAACGGCCGGTGCTGCTGGCCGGGCGGGTGTTCGACCCCACCGGGTGCATGAGGTCGTGGTCAGCGGCCTGTTCCCGCGCAACTACGCAAGGGCGTGGGCGACTCGCTGACCATTCAGCTGCCGACGGCCGGGCAGGCCGCGACCGGCTGGGACCCCTCGTCCGGCCCGGCCAGGGGGCCCAGGATCAGGGTCAGAGTCGTGGGCGTGGTCCGGTCGCCGTGGCTGGCGGACTCGGTCGGCTCGCGCGGCGCGGTCCAGGTGACGGCGGCGATGCTGAGGCGCTACCCGGCCAACTTCCTGGGCCGGGCCAGGGAACGGGGTACGGCCCGGTGTCATCAACGCGATGATCAGGCTGAAAGGCGGCGAGGCGGCCATCCCGCGGTTCCGAAAGGACCTGGCCAGGATGTCGGCCGCCCGACATCGACGTCTGGGACAACCAGGTCGCCTTCGGCGCCCCGGCCCAGCGGACCATCGACAACGAGTCGGCTTGCCTGCTCGCGTTCGGGCTGGCCGCGCTGGCGGCGGCGCTGTTCCTGGTCGGCCAGTCCGCTGTCCGGTATATCGCGGCGTCGGTCACCGACCTGCAAGTACTGCGCGCGCCCGGGATCACGCCGCGCGAGGCGATCGTAGCCGCGAGCGCCAGCCCGTCCGCGGCCGCCGCGGCCGGGGCCACGCTCGGGATCGCGGCCGCCATCGCGGCGTCGGGCTGGATGCCCATCGGCGCGGCCGCGCTGCTCGAGCCCGCCCCCGGGATCAGCGCCGACTGGGTGATCCTGGGCCCCGGCTGGATGCTCGCGGTGGCGCTGGTGCTGGCCGGCTCGCTCGCCGCCGCCTACGGTGCGGTCGCCGCCAGCCGGGCTCACCGGGCTCCGCGGCGGTCCATCATCGCCGGTACCGCGGCCGCCTGCGGTGCCCCGGTGCCGGTGCTGATCGGCGCCCGGTTCGCGTTCGAGCCTGGCCGGGGCCGGGCCGCCCTGCCGGTCCGGCCCGCCCTGGCCGGCGCGATCGCCGGCGTGCTCGGCGTGCTGGCCGCGTTCACGTTCTCGGCCGGCGTCTCGGACGCGGCCGCCAACCCGGCCAGGTTCGGCCAGACCGACCAGCTCCAGAGCTGGATCGGCGAGAACGGCCACGATTTCGTGCCGGCGGCGAAGCTTGGCCGCGAGCTCGCCGCGCTCGCCGCGAGCCCGCTGGTGACCGGGCTGAACGACTCCGCCAGCGCGGTCGCCCAGGACGGCCAGGTCTCGATCACGACCTATACGTACGCGCCAGTCGGCGGCAAGGCGATGCCGGTGGTGCTCACGGCCGGCCGGCTGCCGCGCACGCCGGGCGAGGTCGCCCTCGCGCCGACAACGGCGAGCCAGGCGCACGCCGGCGTCGGGTCGGTGATCGCCCTGAGCGGCGGCCGCCGGCCGGACCGGGTCCCAGTCACCGGGATCGGATTCGTGCCGGGGGGGCCGCACAACGAGTACGACACCGGCGCCTGGATGACGGTCGCGGGTTATCACCGGCTGTTCGCGGGATCGCTGTACGCCTACAAGTTCCGCGGCCTGCAGGTCACGCTCCGGCCCGGCGTGCCCGCGGCCGCCGCCGCGCGGCGGCTGACCGCGCTGGCCAGGGTCGCGACCGGCGTGCCGGTTGGCTTCACCCCGCCGGCCCTGCCGCAGGCGATCCTGGAGGTGAGGGACGTGGCGGTGCTGCCGTTCGCGCTGGGCGCCTTCCTGGTCCTGCTGGCGCTCGGCGCGGTCGGCCACGCGCTGGCGACCGCGGTGCGGCGCCGCCGGCACGAACTGGCCGTGATGCAGGCGCTCGGCATGACCAGGCGGCAGTCCAGGCTCGTCGTGATCACCCAGGCCAGCCTGCTGGCCGCGGTCGGGGTGGCGTTCGGCGTGCCGCTCGGGGTCGTGCTCGGCCGGGTCACCTGGCGTGAGGTCGCGCACGAGACGCTGCTGTTTACCACCCGCCGCTGGCCGCCATCGCGCTCGCGCTGGTGGTACCGCTCGCGCTGGTCACCGCCAACTTGCTGGCCGCCTGGCCTGGCTACCGGGCGGCCCGGCTGCGCGGCGCGCAGATCCTGCGGACCGAGTGAGCCCGGTGATCGCCTAGTCGTAGCGGACTCCGACCTCGCCGGTCAGCGCGACCGACTGGCAAGCCAGCACGTAGCCGTCGGCGAGGTCTTCGTCTTCGAGCACCTCGTTGTGGGCCATCTCGACCTTGCCGCTGATCAGCCGGCAGGCGCACGCGCCGCAGATGCCCTCCCGGCAGGAGTACGAGGCGGCCAGGCCGGCCTCGATCATCACGTCGAGCATCCGGCGTCCGGCCGGCCAGTCCAGCGTGTGCACCTGGTCGTCCAGCTCCACCCGCAGCGCGGCGGCGACGCCGCCGGCGTCGGCGGGCGCGGTCGCCTCAAACGGGTTCTCGGCCAGCGACAGGAACCGCTCGGCGTGCACCCGCCCGGCCGGCACGCCGAGTTCGCGCAGCGCCTGCCTGGCCACGGCCATGTACGGGTCGGGCCCGCACACATAGGCGTCGTAGGCGGCGTACGGGCGGCTCAGCTCGCGCAGCGCGGCCGCGCCCGGCGGCCCCGACAGCGCGTCCAGCCAGTGCAGCACCACCAGCCGGCCGGGCTCGGCCCTGGCCAGCTCGCGCAGCCGGGATGCGAAGATCACCGACCGCTCGTCGGCGTTGGCGTAGACGAGCACGATCCGGCCGGTCCCGGCGGCGAGCGCGGAGCGCAGGATCGACATCACCGGGGTGATGCCGCTGCCGCCGGCCAGCAGCAGGAGGTCGGCGTCGAGCGAGGACGGCGTGAACATCCCGGCCGGCGGCAGCAGGTCAAGCACCGTTCCCGGGGTCACCTGGCCCGCCAGCCAGTTCGAGGCGTAGCCGCCCGCCATCGCCTTGACCGTGACCGCGAGCGGCTCCCCGGTCAGCGGGCAGCTGCACAGGGAGTAACACCGTGCCACCGAGCCGCCGCCGGGCAGCGGCACCCGGACGGTCAGGAACTGTCCAGGCCGGTAGCCGAACGCGCCGGCCAGCTCCGGCGGCACGTCCAGCACCAGCGAGCTGGCCTGGTCGGTCTCGCGGATTACCTCGGCCACCGGCACCTGGTAGAAGGTCCGCTCGGAGGTCACGGAGGCAGGATCTCTACCCGGCCCGCGGTCACCGCCGCGTCGATGCTGGCCCGCAGGCTGGCGCAGGTCGCGATCAGGGCGGAGGGCCGGCCGGCCGCCCGCGCGGCGCCGAACTCGGCGCACCGCCGCACGGCCTGCGGGCTCCACTGCACGCTGGTGTGCTGCAGGCTGAACTTGGCCACCTCGACGACGGTCCCGCACCGCTGGCACGCCACCGGCACGTAACGCCACGGCCGCTCATCGGCCGGGAGGGCTGGCGAGCTGGGCCGGTCCGCTCTGACGGCCGCCATGCTCAGCCCGGCCGGCTGGCCCTGGCGGCCAGGTTGGCGGCGACCTCGGCCTCCCAGGACCGCACGGCCCTGGTGGTGTCGATCTCGTACTCGTGCCTGGCCACCATGTCACCGGTGACATCGGCAGCGTCGACGTAGAACTGCTCGTACCAGCGCCGCAGCTGGTAGACCGGGCCGTCCTCCGCGCACAGGAGCGGGTTATCGATCTTGGTCTTGTTGGTCCAGATCTGCACGTCCTGCTGGAAGCCGACCGCGATGAAGTCGGCGAACTTGGCCGCGATCTTGTCGGCCTGGGTGTCGCTGACCCCGGCCGGCTTCTTCACGATGGCGCCCCACTGGAGCAGGAACGAGTCCGGCGTCACCGGGATGTGGCAGTTGATCAGCACGCTCTCCATCGTCAGGCCGTGGTAGTCGTGCCACAGATAGTCGATCATGTACGACGGGCCGTAGTAGGCGGCCTCGGAGCGCAGCGTCGTCTCGCCGCCGGCCGTGTAGTTCGAGCCGGTGTCCACATCGGGGCGGGACTTCGTGGTCAGGTGCTGTGCGGCCACATGACCCTCGAGCACGTTCTTGAAGTACGTCGGGAACGCGAAGTGGATGTAGAAGAAGTGCGCCATGTCGACGACATTGTCGACGACCTCGCGGCAGTTGGAGTTCTCGACCAGGATCGAGTCCCAGGTCCAGCTGGACCACTCGGCCGAGAAGGCGCCCACGATCGCCGGGATCGTGACCTGCTCGGGCGGCGGGTTGCCTTCGGCGTCGTGCCAGACGAAGAGCTGCTTGTTCTGCTCCAGGGTCAGCCAGGACCTGGTCCTGGCGGCCGGCGGCACCCGCCTGGCGTAGGGGATATGCGCGCACTTGCCGTCGCCGCCCCAGCGCCAGTCGTGGAACGGGCAGGCCACCTGGTCGTCCTTGATCGTGCCCATCGTGAGGTCGCCGCCCATGTGCCGGCAGTACCCGTCCAGCACGTGCAGTGCCCCGGCCGAGTCGGCAAAGACCACCAGCTTGGTGCCGAACGCACGGACCGCGTGCGGGCCTCCGGCCCTGAACCGCTCGGCCAGGCCCAGGCAGTGCCACCCGCGGGCGTAGCGCGTCGGCCGGGAGCCCGCGTCGATGATGCGGGCCCTGGTGCCGTCGTTCATAGCCCTAGACTAGAACATGTTCTAGTCTAGGGACCAGTTCTGAGCCCGGGAGGAGCAGCCGGTGGAGGAGAAGGTCGGCGAATCGGTCGTCGCCGCGGTCGGCGAGTTGCTGCCCGGGCTGCGGGAGCGGGCCCAGGAGACCGAGGACGCCCGGGTCATCCCGGCCGAGACGATCAAGGCCCTGGCGGAGACCGGGTTCTTCCGGCTGCTGCAGCCCGCCCGGTACGGCGGCCTGGAAGCCGACCCGCTGACGTTCTACCGCGCGGTCCGTCAGATCGCGAGCGCGTGCGGGTCCACCGGCTGGGTCGCCTCCGTGGTCGGGGTGCATCCGTGGCAAGTCGGGCTGTTCCCGGCCCAGGCCCAGCAGGAGGTCTGGGGCGAGGACCCGTCCACCCGGCTGTCGTCGTCCTACGCGCCGACCGGTAAGGCCACGCTGGCGCCGGGCGGCCACCTGCTCAGCGGCCGGTGGAGCTTTTCCTCCGGCTGCAACCACGCGCGCTGGGTCCTGCTCGGCGGCATCGTCACCGGCGACAGCGGGGCGCCGGTGGACTTCCGCACGTTCCTGCTGCCGGCCAGCGACTACGTGATCGACGACGTCTGGGACACGGTCGGCCTGCGCGGCACCGGCAGCAACGACATCGTGGTCGACGAGGTGTTCGTGCCCGAGCACCGCTCGCTCAGCTTCGCCGACATCACCACGTGCGTCTGCCCCGGCCAGGCGGTGAACCCGGCGCCGCTGTACCGGATCCCGTTCGGCTCGGTGTTCTCCTACGCGATCACCACCCCGGTGATCGGCATGGCATCCGGCGCCTACGACGCGCACGTCGCCTACCAGCGGACCAGGGTCAGCGCCGCCTACGCGGGTCACAAGGTCGCCGACGACCCGTTCGCGCAGGCCAGGATCGCCGAGGCGGCCGCCGAGATCGACGCGGCCTGGCTGGCCCTGGAACGCAACATGACCGAGCTGATCAGCCACGCCCGGGCGGACGAGCCGATCCCGATGCCGCTGCGGCTGCGGATCAGGCGCGACCAGGTGCGCGGCACCGGCCGGGCGATCAGCGCGGTGGACCTGCTGTTCGAGAACTCCGGCGGCCGGGCGCTGCGGACCGGCACGCCCATCCAGCGGTTCTGGCGGGACGCGCATGCCGGCCGGGTGCACGCGATCAACGACCCGGAGCGGGCCCTGGCCATGTTCGGCCGGGGCGAATTCGGCCTGCCGCCGGCGGCCGACGCGATGCTGTGACCGTCAGCCAGGAGACGACCAGCCGGTTCGCCGGCACCGCGATGATGCGGCTGCATTACCACGAAGCGGGATCCGGCGCGGAACGCCCGCCGGTAGTGCTGCTGCACGGCGGCGGCCCCGGCGCGTCGGCGTGGTCGAACTTCGGCCGCAACCTGCCCGTGCTCGCGCGGGGGTTCAGGGTCCTGATGCCCGACCAGCCAGGATTCGGCGCATCAGATAAGCCGCCGGTGCAGGGCAACTACTTCACGTTCTCGGCCCGGGCCCTGGCCAGCCTGCTCGACACGCTCGGGATCGGGCGGGTGCACCTGGTCGGCAACTCGCTCGGCGGCGGCACCGCGGTCCGGTTCGCGCTCGATCATCCTGACCGGGCCGCGAAACTAGTGCTCATGGGACCAGGCGGGCTGAGCCTGAACGTGCTCGCGCCGGACCCGACCGAGGGCGTGAAACGGCTGGCCGAGTTCGCCGCCCCGCCCGGGCCGAGCAAGGAGAAGCTGGCCGACTTCCTGCGCACGCTGGTGTTCGACCCCCGGCTCATCACCGACGAGCTGATCTCCGAACGGTACGCCGCGGCGAGCCAGCCCGAGGCGCTCGCCGCCATGGCCGCGCTCGGCCTGTCGTTCTACGACCCGGCCACGGCGCAGGACGGGATGCTCTGGCGGGAAGCGCACCGGCTGCGCAACGAGGTGCTGCTGATCTGGGGCCGGGAGGACCGGGTCAACCCGCTGGACGGCGCCCTGGTCCCGCTCAAGCAGATCCGCAAGGCGCAGCTGCATGTGTTCAGCGGCTGCGGCCACTGGGCCCAGCTGGAGAAGTTCGACGCGTTCAACCGCCTGGTGCTGGACTTCCTCGGAGAGCGGACATGATCAGATCCCTTGGCTACCTGAGAATCGAGGCCACCGACACCGGCTCCTGGCTGGAGTTCGGGATGAAGATCCTGGGTCTGACCGCAGGCCGGGGCCCCGAGCCAGGAGCCGTTTACCTGCGCATGGACGACTTCCCGGCCCGGTTCGTGATCGTGCCTGGCGAGTCAGACCGGCTGCTCGCCTCGGGCTGGGAGCTGAGCGGGCCGGCCGGCCTCGCCGCGCTCGCACGGGCGCTTGACCAGGCCGGGGTGCCGGCCAAGGAAGGCAGCCCGGCCGAGCTCGCCGCCCGCCGGGTGGCCGGGCTGCTCAGCTTCGAGGACCCGTCCGGGCACCGGCTGGAAGCGTTCTGGGGCGCGTCCCTGGACAACCGGCCCGCGTTTTGCCCGTACGGGATCCAGTTCGTCACCGGCGACCTGGGCCTGGGCCACGTGGTGATCCCGGCCGCCGATGACGAGGCCGCGCTGGCCTTCTACACCGGGGTGCTCGGATTCCGGCTGCGCGACTCGATGGGCCTGCCCGGCGAGCTGTTCGGCCGGGACGACGGGTCGCCGGCGATGATGCGGTTCCTCGGGCTGAACGCCCGCCACCACAGCCTCGCGCTGGCCCCGATGCCCGCCCCCAGCGGCTGCGTGCACGTCATGGTCGAGGTCGCGAGCCTGGACGACGTGGGCCGGGCGATGGACCGGTGCACCAGGCGGGGCGGCCAGCTCAGCGCCACCCTGGGCCGGCACGCCAACGACCGCATGGTCTCGTGCTACCTGCGCACCCCGGCTGGGTTCGACATCGAGTACGGCACCGGCGGCCTGCTGGTCGACGACGCGACCTGGGTGAGCCGCCAGAGCACCGCGGTCAGCGAATGGGGTCACGTCTTCGCCGCCGGCACCGGCCACTGACCCTGGCCGCCCGTTTATTAGGCTGTCCTAACAGCGGCGCCGGAAGCACCCAGGGCGAGGCAGCCGGGAATGAACGGAGCCGGAGGGGCGCTTGCGGTGATCGTGGGACGCGGGACCAAGCCAGCGAGCTATCAGCCCGAGCCGCAGAAGTTCCGCCAGGTGCTCGGGCACTTCGCCACCGGCGTGACGGTCGTCACCGCCATCGAGGACGGCGAGCCGGTGGGGTTCTCGTGCCAGGCCTTCGCCGCGCTGTCGCTCGATCCGCCGCTCGTGGTGTTCTGCCCGTCGCAGCAGTCGAGTTCGTGGCCCAGGATCGCGCGGGCGAAGCAGTTCGCGGTCAACGTGCTGACCGAGGACCAGCACGAGCTGGCCAGCCGGTTCGGCCGCAGCAGCCAGCACAAGTTCGAGGGCGTGTCCTGGACACCCGACGCGGCTGGGTCCCCGGTCCTGGACGGCGTGCTGACCTGGGCGGGCTGCGAACTCGAAGCCATCCACCCCGGCGGCGACCACCAGGTCGTGATCGGCCGGGTGCGCGAGCTGGGGGAGTGCGGCAGCCAGCGTCCGCTGCTGTTCTACCGGGGCCGGTATTCCACCTCGGCCGACTCCGGCGGGCCGCCCGAGGTGGTCGAGACCCTGCTGGCCTGGCCTCGCCACGCCGACTGGATGTGACGGGGGGCCCGGCTCTCGTCAGCCGAGCAGCCGGTCCAGGCCGGGCTCGTCGTCGGTGAAGGACCAGAACTCCGTGGCCTTGCCGCCGGACAGGTGCCAGATGTTGGCTTCCCTGATCGCATAGTCCTGGCCGTCCCGCTGGCCATGGGCGGTCACCAGGGCGACTCCGTGCGTGTCATTCGCGAGGATGTCGTGGATTTCCAGGCGGAAGGAGCCCCCGGTCAGCTGGCCGAGCTGGCCGAAGAACCCCATGACCTCCTGGTGACCCCGGTAATCACCGGTGACCTGGCTGGATCCGCCGACATGCCAGACGATGTCGTCGGCCAGGACCGACAGCACCGTATTCATGTCGCCCTCGGCGAACGCCTGATACCCGCCCCTGAGCAGGTCCTCGTTGGGATGCGTCATGTCCGGTCCCCCTCGCTGGCCAGCCGGGCTGGTCCTGCTCCCTGCCGAATCGAGGGAGCTGATGTCATGATGCCCGTGAGCTACCTGTTAGTCACCTCCGGCGCGCCCGCCGGCGCTGACGGTGGTCCGGCGGCGGACTTCATCGACCGGGCATCCAGGCCGGCCAGCGCGTCGGCACCGGTTTCGGCGTTGTGCGCGTGGGCGACGTGATGCAGGCCGAAGGTGGAGTCCATCCCGGAGCGCATTCCCATCAGGTCCTCGCACTGGTTCACCGCCCGCTTGGCCAGGGCGAGGCCGAACGGCGGCATCGCGGCGATCTTTCCGGCCAGCGCGAACGTGACCTCCTCGAGCGCGGCCCGCGGCACCACCCGGTTGATCATGCCCAGCTCGTACGCCCGCTGGGCGCCGAACCTGTCCCCGGTGAACAGCGCTTCCTTGGCGAACCTGGGCCCGAGCATCCACGGGTGAGCGAAGTACTCGACGCCCGGGATGCCCATCCGGACGACGGGGTCGGCGAAGAAGGCGTCCTCGGCGGCGACGATCAGGTCGCAGACCCAGGCGAGCATCAGGCCGCCGGCGATGCAGGCGCCCTGCACCATCGCGATCGACGGCTTGGGGATCTCCCGCCAGCGGCGGCACATGCCCAGGTAGACCTCCATTTCCCTGGCGTACCGGGAGTCGGCCCCTGCCTTGGTGGTGTGGTCCCACCACAGCACGGCCTTGCGGTCGTACGGGACGTGCGCGTCCCGGCCCGGGGTGCCGATGTCGTGCCCCGCGCTGAAGTGCTGGCCGGCCCCGGCCAGGACGATCACGCGCACGTCGTCGTCGCCGGTTGCCCGCTCGAAGGCGTCGTCTAGCGCGTAGGTCATCACCGAGTTCTGGGCGTTGCGGTACCGGGGCCGGTTCATCGTCACGACGGCGGCGGCGCCGCGCCGCTCGTACCGCACGACCGGCTCATCGGCCTGGTCCGGTTCTGCCGGGCTGCTGGTCATCGGGACTCCTGTCTGAGCAGCCGCTTCAGCGGCTTGCCGGCCGGGTTGCGGGGCAGGTCGGTCCGGAATTCGACCTCGCGGGGGACCTTGTAGCCGGCCAGGCGTTCCCGGCAGAACGCGATCAGGGCAGCCGCGTCGGGAGGAGCCGCGGGCGCCGGGCTGGTCCCGCCGGTCGGGCTGGCCCCGGTGGGCCTGAGCACCACGTAGGCCTGGCCGACCTCTCCGAGCCGCCCGTCGGGCACCCCGACCACGGCGGCCTCGGCAACGGCCGGATGCCTGGTCAGCGCCTGTTCCACCTCGGCCGGGTACACGTTGAAGCCGCCGCAGATATACATGTCGGTGAGCCGGTCGGTGATGGTCAGGTAACCGCGCTCGTCCAGGTGGCCGACGTCGCCGGTGTGCAGCCAGCCGTCGGCGTCGATGGCTTGCGCGGTCGCCGCCGCGTCGTCCAGGTAGCCGAGCATCACGTTCGGCCCGCGCAGCAAGATCTCCCGTGACGGCCCGATCCGGGCCTCGAATCCCGCCGTCGCGCGACCGGACGTGGCCGCCACCGTGGCCGGGTTGTCGCCCGGCCGGCACATCGTCACCACGACGGCCTCGGTCAGCCCGTAGGCGGTGAGCACCGTGTCGAAGCTGAGCTCCGCGCGCATCCGCTCGACCAGCGCGACCGGCACGACGGCGGCCCCGGTGACCGCGAGCCGCAGGCTGGACAGGTCCCGGCCGCCCCGCTCGGGGTGATCGAGGATCGAGGCGTAGATCGTCGGCGCGCCGGGGAACACGGTGATCCGCTCCGACTCGGTCAGGGCCATCGCCTGGGCCGGGTCGAACACCCGTTGCGGAACCATCGCGGCCCCGGAAACCAGGCAGGCCAGGATGCCGGCCTTGTAACCGAAGCTGTGGAAGAACGGGTTCACGATCAGGTAGCGGTCAGCACTCGTCAGCTCGGCGCAGCCGGCCCAGGCCCGGGCCACGCCAAGGGCCTGGCGGTGGGCCGACATCGCGCCCTTGCTCCGGCCGGTGGTGCCCGAGGTGAACAAGATGTCGCTGATGTCGTCCGGCGACACCGCCGCGGCCCGCTCGCTGGCGCAGCGTTCCGGCACGGCGGCGGCCCGGCCGAGGAAGGCATCCCAGCCGACAACGCCGGGAACCAGGGACGGGCCAGCGCCGTCCGCGGGCTCCGGCTCGCCCGGTATCCGCACGATCAGCCCAGGCAGCGCCTGCCCGTCCTGCCCGGCCTGCCCCGCCTGCCCAGCCGCCGCGGCGAGCGACGCGAGCCGGTCGGTGCCCAGGAACGGCCCGGTCACCAGCAGGGCGCGGGCCCGGCTGCGGCCGATCACGTCCAGCGCCTCGGCCCCGGTGAACCGCGTGTTTACCGGGACCAGCGTCGCCCCGGCCGACAGCGTGCCGAGGGCAGCGAGTACCCAGTGATAGGAGTTCGGCGACCAGATGGCGACCCGGTCGCCGGGTTCGATGCCGCTCCCGATCAGTGCCCTGCTCACGTCCCTGACCTGGGCGTGCAATCCGGCATAGCTGATAACGGGCCCGCCGGGCTCGGCGATCGCGGTGGTGTCGCCGAACAGTTCCGCGGCGGCCTGCACGGCTGCCGGGATCGTGCTCGCCTGGTTGCCCGGGCCGGCCGCCGGGCTAGTGCCGTCCACGACGCTCCTCCTGATCGACGGCCCGCGGCCCGGAACAGAAGGCGCGGAGCCGCTCACCAATCAAGCAAGTGCTTGGTAGGGAGCCTAGCCGCGAGTGCGCTCGTCAGGCCAGGCCGGTTTCGTCCGATCTTCTCGTGTATGAAACCCCGGTTTGATCACTGAGCCTGTATGAAACCCCGCTTTCATACAGGCTCATGGTGCCGATGCGGCCCCGGTTCGGGCACTGGTGGCTCAGCCGCCGCCTCGCGCGACACGAGACCCGCCACAGCAAGACTGGGTGGGGTTGATTGGGGCATCACGCGCGAACTCCACCGGCCTTCGCAGTCCGCTCGAACCTGCGGCTAGGCCGAGTGCATGCTGACCGGCGGCTTCGGCGCTTTCGGCCGCCACGGCTGGCGGGGCGGGGTTGTGCGGGCCGGGTCGGCCGGCTGGAATCCGTGGTTGTGGCGGACGAGGGCGTGGCTGAGGCGTCGGTGCTCAAGCTGCCGTGGTCACGCGAGGAGATCGGGGAGCGCGATGGATGACCAGGGCCGGCAGGTGGGCGCGGGCGGTCAGGTGGGCGCGGGCGGGCAGGTCGGCGGCCCGGCCGGGCATGAGCTGCTCGCCGGCAAGATTGTCGTGCTCACCGCGGCGGCCGGGACCGGCATCGGCGGCGCGGCCGCTCGCCGCTGCCTGGAGGAGGGCGCCAGCCTCGCGATCAGCGACGCGCACGCGGCGAGGCTGGCCTCGAGCCACGAGGAACTTGCGGACGTGTACGGGGCGGACCGGGTGTGGGCGCGGCCCTGCGACGTCACCAGCGAGGAGCAGGTGCAGGCCCTGATCGACGGCGCGGTGGCCAGGTTCGGCCGGATCGACGTGATGATCAACAACGCCGGGCTCGGCGGCACCGCGTCGGTACTGGAGATGACCGACCAGCAGTGGCTGGCCGTGCTCGACGTCACGCTGAACGGAACGTTCCGGTGTACCAGGGCGGCCCTGCGGCAGCTGGTCGCCCAGGGGACCGGCGGCGCCGTGGTCAACAACGCCTCGGTCCTGGGCTGGCGGGCCCAGGCCGGGCAGGCCCACTACGCGGCGGCCAAGGCGGGCGTGATGGCGCTGACGAGATCGGCCGCGCTGGACGTGGCCGGCCACGGGATCCGGGTCAACGCGGTGTCGCCGAGCCTGGCCATGCATCCGTTCCTGGCCAAGGTCATGAGCCAGGACGTGCTCGACGAGCTCGTCACAAAGGAGGCATTCGGCCGCTCGGCGGAGCCCTCGGAGGTCGCGAACGTGATGGTATTCCTGGCTAGCGATTACGCCTCGTACCTGACCGGCGAGGTCATTTCCGTCAGCAGCCAGCATCCGTAGTCACCAGCGACCGCCAACGGCCGGTCAAATGGCGCGATAGCGCCGTTCGCCGTCGCCGCTATTCGGTACTTCCTGCATCATCAGGTGCGGAATTCACCGCGCCCTTGCTCGTCGTGACCGGTGCACCAGGCGCCATCTCCCGCTCCGCCCCGCCGGTGCCGGACCGCGGTCACGCTGGCGAGGTGCTCGCCACTGAACGGCCATTCTCTTCGTCCGCCTCCCAGCCTTCCTCGGCCTGTTCAGCCGGCTGACGCCGGCTAGTTCCTGCGGGTCCTAACCGGACAGCTCACACCAGACCACCTTGCCGGCCCGCCCTGGCTGCCAGCCCCAGTTCTGGGCCAGGGCGGCAACGACGGTCAGTCCGCGGCCGCTTTCATCCTGGTCGTCGCCCGGCCGGGGCCGCGGGAGCGGGACGCGCGAGCTGTCGTGCACTTCGATCCTGACCAGGGCGGCGAACCTGGCGATGAACAGGCAGACCCACGAGGGCGCGGCCAGCGGCGATCCGGAGACCAGCGGCGATCCGGAGACCACCGCGGCAGCCGCGGCCCTGGCCGTGGCCGGGCCCGGGTCGGCCGGCCGCAGGGTCAGGGCCGGACCGGTCGCCGGGTCGGCGGCCGCGGGCGCCAGGGCCGGCCCCGCTGGCGGGAACGGCCGGTCGGCGAAGGACAGGATGCGCCCGGCGAGCGTGACCGGGCTCGCCGCCGCTGGGCCAGCCGCCGCGGACAGCGTGACGGCCCGGATCGCGTTCGTGACGAGCTCGGACACGACCAGCACGGCCGTGTCGACCAGGTCCTCATCGGCGGTCTTGCCCCCCGGTCCGGCCAGGGCAAGCTGGTCTGCGGTCCAGTGCCTGGCGATGCGCACGGCCGACGGCACGACGGCGAGTTCCAGGCGGCTGCGGCGTGCTCTCGGCCAGGTCCGGTCGGCAACATCGGCGCTACCGGAGGACGCGTGCATAGGAGCCACTTCCAGTGCGGTATAAGTCGGGGAGGCATTCACCGGTTCGCCGGTTCCTTCCCGAATTGGCGGCACTCACTGTCGTTTTTGACGTGCGCCAGGGCCCGTGCGCCGTTGCTGCGGACTGGCGACCTGCTACGGCCATAGTTGGCGCAGTTCAGGGCTAGACGGGCAGCCATCTCAGTTTCTCCCCGTTCCTCTGGGAGAAACAGCTGCTTAATGGCGCGCGGACTGCCACTTTGGGGTTACCGTCAGTCTGGGGACGGAAACGACGGCCACTACCCGCGACAAATCCGCGAAGGAAGCAGGGTGTGAAGGGGAAGCCGCGTAGCGTTCGTCAGGCCCAGGCGATGCAAGCCACCCAGCTGCGACAGCAGGGGCGGAGCTGGGCCGAGATCGGAGCCGTTTTCCAGCAGGCCTACCGCGTGAACCCGCGGGTTGCGCTGCGGCAGGCGCACGGCTGGAGCCAGCCGCAGGCCGCGCAGCGCTGGACGCAGTTCTGGCCCGACGATCCGAAGACATTCAAGAATTTCTCCTACTGGGAGCAGTGGCCGGGTCACACCGGTCACACGCCGTCGCTGGACACCCTGGACCGGCTGGCCAGGTTGTACGAGTGCCGGGTGACGGATTTGCTCGCCGACTGCCGGGACTACGGCGTCCGGGTGCCCCCGGCGCCGGTGCTGTCGGTGCGGGAACGCGACATCGGGTACCCGTCGGCGGCCGACCCCGACCGGGCCCCGGCCGCCGAGGACACCCAGCCGCCCGAGATGAACTCGCCCACCCTGGAAGCGGCGCTCGAGCTGATCAGGCAGGCCGAGGTCGGCGAGCAGGACGAGCCGGGCAGCGCGGACGAGCCTGGCCGCCGGCTGCGCCGGCGCACCCTGCTGCTGGAGGCCAGCAGCGCCCTCGCCGTAGTCGCGGCCGCTCCCGTGCTCGAGGTGCCGCGGGCCGCGGCGGCCACGGTGTCCGGCCGGGTGCACGCCGACCCGGGGATCGTCAACTACACCGGCGAGGTCGTCGCGGGCCTGCGCCGCCTGGGCGGGGCGGTCGGCCCGCGGATCACGCTGCACCCGGCCATGGCGCTCCGGTCGGCGATGGCCGCCCTGGCCAGGAACATGCCGGAGATCGTGACCAGCCAGGCGCTGACCGCGTACGGCGACCTGACCCAGCTGATCGGCTGGCTGATGTTCAATCTGGGCGACGCCAAGGCGGCCAGGTACTACTACGACGACGCGCGGTCGGCGGCCTACCGGGCCGGCAACAACGACCTGGTTGCCTACACGCTGTCCGCGGCCAGCCAGCTGTCCGCCGTGCGGCAGAAGTCCCGGCCGGCCATCGACCACGCCCAGGCCGCGCTGCAGGCGGCGAAGGCTAGCGGCAGCCCGTACGCGGTGGCCTACGCGGCCGATGTCACCGCCCGCGCCTACGCGGTCGCGGGCCAGGTCGGCCGCTGCCAGGCGGCGCTGGACCGGGAGGAGGAGTCACTCAGCCAGATCACCGACGACACGCCGCGGGCGCCGTGGTGGTACTTCTACGATCGCTCCTTCTACTGGGGTACCGAGAGCGAGTGCATGCTGCGGCTGAACATGCCGGTGGACGCCTCTGACGCCGCCCGCCGCTCGCTCGGCCTGGTCACGCCGCTGAACCTGCACAACAGCGCGCTGACGCTGGCGTTCAGGGCCGAGGCGCTGATCAAGCAGCAGGAGTACGAGGAGGCCTGCCTGACGCTGGCCGACTCGGCCCGGCTCACCACGCTGAACAGCTCCCGCCGGATCGCCAGGCGGGTGGACCTGCTGCGCCGTCAGCTGCGGGTGGCCGATGACATCCCGGCGGTCCGGGACCTGGACGAGAAACTGGCCGAGTTCCGCCGGGCCAGGGAGGCCAGCGATCCGGCCTCCGAACCCCGCCCGTACTGGGAGAAGGAGCGCCGGTGACCCACACCAGGCCAGTCCTGGACGGGGTCGACACCGACCGGCCGAGCGTTGCCCGGCTGTACGACTTCTTCCTCGGCGGGCAGCACAACTTCGCGGCCGACCGGGAACTCGGCCGCCGGCTGCTGCAGGCCGAGCCGTACGCCCGGCACATCGTGGCCGAGAACCGCAAGTTCCTGGGCCGGGCGGTGCAGTTCCTGCTCGCCTCCGGGGTACGGCAGTTCCTCGACCTCGGGTCCGGCATCCCGACCCAGGAGAACGTGCACGAGATCGCCCGGCGCGGTGACCCGCAGGCCAGGGTGGTCTACGTCGACAACGACCCGGTCGCGGTCGCGCACAGCAAGCACATCCTCGCGGGCGACCCGCTGGCCGCGGTGATCAATGCCGACCTGCGCCAGCCGGAGTCGGTGCTCAGCCATCCCGATGTGACCTCGATGCTCGACTTCAGCGAGCCGGTCGGGGTGCTGATGGTGGCCGTGCTGCACTTCGTGCCGGACTCCGACGACCCGGCCGGACTCGTGTACCGGTTCACCCGCGCCCTGGTGCCAGGCAGCTGCCTGGTCATCTCGCACGCCACCCACGAGGCCGCGCCCGGATCCGCGGCCCGGGTCCAGGACCTGTACAAGGGCACCACGGCGTCGGCTCATACCCGCACCAGCGCCGAGATCGCGTGGTTCTTCGACGGCTTCGAGATGGTCGAGCCAGGTCTGGTCTACCTGCCGCAGTGGCGGCCCGACGGTGGACTGCCCGAGCACCCGGAGCGGGCCTGGTTCTACGCCGGCGTCGGGCGCAAGGCCCCCGATCCCCGATAGGGACCGCGGCTCTGGCCCGGCCGGTCAGTACCATGTCCGGGTGGCCGGCCGGTCGGGAGGTTCTGGCAAGCGCGGCAAGGCCGCGCCGCGGCCGCCTGCCCCGCCTGCCCGCTAAGTTCACCGCCGCGGCGCTGCCCGGCAATGACCTGGGCGACAGCGTCATCTGCGAGCTGCTCGCCTATGCCGACCTGGATCTGTCCGGCCGCGAAGCCGCCGGTGCCGAGATCGAGGCGTGCACGTTCGCCAACGTGAACCTGAGCCAGGGCAGGCTGCGCCGCGGCCTGATCCGCGACGTCCGGCTCGAGCGCTGTGACCTGGCGAACCTGCGCGCCCTGGACAGCTCGCTGACCAGGGTCGAGCTGCTGGCCAGCCGGATGACCGGGCTGAGCCTGCTCGACGACGACCTGCGCGACGTTCGGTTCGACGGCTGCCGGGTCGACCTGGCGTCGTTCCGCATGAGCAAGTTCGCCGACGTGCTGTTCAGCGGGTGCCGGATGGGGCAGGCCGACTTCACCGAGGCCGACCTGCGGGGCGCACGGTTCGAGAACTGCGACCTGACCGGGGCCCAGTTCTCCGGCGCCCGGATGACCGGCACCCGGTTCGCCCGCTGCGACCTCACCGAGATCACCGGCGTGACCAGCATGCGCGGCGCCGTCATTACCAGCGCGGACGCGGTGACCCTGGCCTACATCCTGGCGGGCGCTCTCGGCATCACCATCGAGGACGAGTAGCACGCTTCGAGGCGCCCGACGTTCCGCCTCAGAGGCGTTCGATGATGGTGGCCGTGGCCATTGCCCCGCCCGCGCACATTGAGACCAGGGCGGTCGTGGCGTCCCGGCGCTCGAGCTCGTGGAGCGCGGTGGTGAGCAGCCGCGAGCCGGTGCTGCCGACCGGGTGCCCGAGCGCGATCGCGCCGCCGTTGACGTTGACCAGGTCGGGGTCGGGGTCGTGCACGCTCATCCAGGACAGCACCACCGAGGCGAACGCCTCGTTGACCTCGAACAGGTCGAGGTCGCCGATCGACATGCCGGCCCGGCGCAGCACCCGCTCGGTGGCGGCGACCGGCCCGTCCAGGTGGTAGTACGGGTCGTCGCCGATCAGGGCCTGGGCCACGATCCTGGCCCGGGGCCGCAGCCCGAGGTCGGCCGCCCGGCGCTCGTCGGCGAGCAGCAGGGCGGCGGCGCCGTCGGAGATCTGGGACGAGGTCCCGGCCGTGTGCAGGCCGCCGTCGAGCACCGGCTTCAGCGCGGTCAGGCCCTCGGCCGAGGTATCGCGCAGCCCCTGGTCCCGGTCCACGGTGACGGTCTGGCCGGCCAGCTGATGGCTGGCGTCGAGCGCGGGCGCCTTGACCGCCAGGACCTCGGCGTCGAAGTGCCCGGCTGACCACGCTGCGGCCGCGTTGCGCTGGGAGCGCAGGCCGAACGCGTCCAGGGCGTCGCGGGTGATGCCGCGCCGCTTCGCGATCCGCTCGGCCGCCTCGAACTGGTTCGGCAGGTCGATCGACCACGACGGCGGACGCGGGCTCGTGCCGCCCGCCCTCGCAGCCGTGCCCAGCGGGACCCGGCTCATCGCCTCGACCCCGCACGCGATCCCGACGTCAATCGCCCCGGCCGCGATCAGGCCGGCGATCACATGCGCCGCCTGCTGGGCCGACCCGCATTGCGCGTCCAGGGTGAAGCAGCCCGCTTGCTGCGGCAAGCCGGCCTGCAGCCAGGCGGTGCGGGTCACGTTGTTGGACTGCTCGCCGCCCTGGGTGACGCAGCCGCCCGCGACCTGCTCGACGAGACTGGCCGCTATCCCGGCCCGCTCGATCAGCCCGCGCTGCGCCGCTCCGAGAATCTCGGCCGCGTGCAGTCCGGAAAGCCAGCCGTTTCGCCTGCCGATCGGTGTCCTGATTCCTTCGACGATCACGGCTGTGCCCACTGTGCCTCCTGCTCACCGGGGACCCGCGGCGGCGGCCAGGCCTTCGGCGGCCGCCCGCCCGGGTCCTTCTCATACTAGAACGTGTTCTTGTTTCTCGGCCGCCAGAGGTTCTCCGGGCCGGTCTGACATGGTTCAATCGGCTAAAGGCCTGACAGTCGGGGAGGAATGATGGCCGAGCCGCGGATACCGCAAGGATTCGACTTCACCGACCCGGAGATCTACGCCCATCGGGTCCCGGCGCTGGAGTTCGCCGAGCTGCGGCGGGCCGCCCCGGTCTGGTGGTGCGCCCAGCCGCGCGGCTCGGCTGGCTTCGACGACGACGGCTACTGGGCGGTCAGCAAGCACGCCGACATCGTGGAGATCTCCCGGCACAGCGAATTGTTCGGCACCTGGGAGAACACCGCCATCATCCGGCTCAGCCAGGTGCAGACCGAGGAGAGCCTGGCAATACAGCGGCTGATCATGCTGAACATCGACCCGCCCGAGCACACCAAGCTGCGCGGGATCATCTCCCGCGGCTTCACGCCCCGGGCGATCGGCAACCTGCGGGCCGCGCTCACCGAGCGAGCCGAGCAAATCGTGACCGCCGCCCTGCGCGACGGGAGCGGGGACTTCGTCACCGACATCGCCTGCGAGCTGCCGCTGCAGGCCATTGCCGAGCTGCTCGGCGTGCCGCAGGAGGACCGGCGGAAGATCTTCGAGTGGTCGAACCTGATGATCGGTTACGACGACCCCGAGTTCGGCGACGTCGGCCAGGCGGCCGCGGCCGAGCTGGTCGGCTACTCGATGGTCATGGCGGAGGACCGCCGCCAGTGCCCGCGCGACGACATCGTCACCAAGCTCGTCAACGCGCAGATCGACGGCGGCCAGCTGTCGGCCGACGAGTTCGGCTTCTTCGTGATCCTGCTGTCGGTCGCGGGCAACGAGACCACCAGGAACGCGATCTCGCACGGCATGCTGGCCTTCTTCGATCACCCTGACCAGTGGCAGCGGTACCTGGCCGAGCGGCCGAAGACGGCCCCGGATGAGATCGTGCGCTGGGCCACCCCGGTGACCGCGTTCCAGCGCACGGCCAAGGCCGACACCATGGTCGGCGGCCAGGAGATCACGGCCGGCCAGCGGCTCGGGCTGTTCTACCGCTCGGCCAACTTCGACGAGGACGTGTTCGCCGACCCAGAGTCCTTCGACATCGCCCGCGACCCGAACCCGCACCTGGGCTTCGGCGGCACCGGCGCCCACTATTGCGTCGGCGCCAGCCTGGCCCGGCTGGAGATCGACCTGATCTTCAACGCGATCGCCGACGTGCTGCCGGGCATCCGCCAATCCGGCGACGCCGAGCGGCTCCGGTCCGGCTGGCTGAACGGGATCAAGCGCCTGCCGGTCAGCTACGGGTAGCGGGTGAGCCTCTAGCCGCCCAGGCTCGCGGCGGTCGGGCTTGGGGTGGCTATCGTGAGCATGGCGCCGGGGCGGCTAGCCGGCGTCGGCATGTGGCCGAGGGCGGGAGGAAGCAGATGGCGGGCTTTGTGCTCGGCCCTGGTGATGGGGCCGCATACGGGTTTCACGGCTCGCTCGCGGTCATCAAGGCTTCCGGCGAGCACACCAGCGGCCAGCTTGGGGTAATCGAGGCCACGTACCCGGCGGGCCTGCAGGTTCACGAGCACGTCCACGACGGTGAGGACGAGATGTTCTATCTGCTAGGAGGCGAGCTTGAGGGTACCTGCGGCGGCGAGCGCTGGACGGCGCGTCCCGGCTGCTTCGTGTTCGTGCCGAGGAATACCCTCCACACGCTCGCGGTGGCGGGTGCCGGGCCGGCGACCGCGCTGGTCATCACCGGGCCATCCCAGCTGGACCGCCAGATCGCGGCGCGGGCCGAGCCCCTGCCCTGGTGACCGCGGCCGCGTGCCCGCCGCCGCCGTACGGCCCGGGCCACGCTAGTCAGGCGTGCCGGCCACGACCCACATGGAGAAGTACTGGGAGCCGCCGCCGTAGGCGTGGCCGAGGGCGGTCCTGGCCCCGGCGACCTGGTGGTCGCCGGCCGTGCCCATCACCTGCATGGCCGACTCGGCGAAGCGGAGCAGCCCGGAGGCGCCGATCGGGTTGGACGACAGCACGCCGCCGGACGGGTTCACCGGCAGCGCGCCGCCGATCTCGGTGTCGCCGGCCTCGGTCATCCGCCAGCCCTGCCCGGGCCCGGCAAAGCCGAGGTTCTCCAGCCACATCGGCTCGAACCAGGAGAACGGCACGTAGATCTCGGCCGCGTCGATCTGCTCGCGCGGGCTGGTGATGCCCGCGGCCGCCCACAGGGCCGCGGCGGCGTCGGCGCCGGCCCGCGGGTTCACGTTGTCCTTGCCCGCGAACATCGTCGGCTCGGTCCGCATCGACGTGGCCCTGATCCAGGCCACCGGGCGCCCGGCCGCCTCGGCGGCGCCCTGATCGCCGATCACGACCGCGCAGGCGCCGTCGGAGGACGGGCAGGTCTCGTCATAGCGGACCGGGTCCCACAGCATCGGCGAGGCCAGCACCTTCTCGGTGGTCATGTCGGCCTGGCGCAAGTGCGCGTACGGGTTGCGGGCGCCGTTGCGCCGGTCCTTGGCCGCGACCATCGCGCCGATGTGCGGCGGCGCGCCCGAGCGCCGGATGTAGGAGCGGATGTGCGGCGCGAAGTATCCGCCGGCCCCGGCCAGCACCGGCATCGAGAACGGCGGGGTGATCGACAGCGCCCACATCGCGTTGGACTCGGACTGCTTCTCGAACGCCACCGCCAGCACCCGCCGGTGCACGCCGGCCTGGACGCAGCTGGCCGCGACGATCCCGGTGGCGCCGCCGACCGAGCCGGCGGTGTGCACCCTGAGCAGGGGCTTGCCGACCGCGCCGAGCGCGTCGGCCAGGTACAGCTCGGGCATCATCACGCCCTCGAACAGGTCGGGCGCCTTGCCGACCACGACCGCGTCCACCTGATCAGGGGTCAGCCCGGCGTCGGCCAGCGCCCGGTCCACGGCCTCCCGGCACAGGCCCGCCATCGACACGTCGGTCCGCTTGCTGCGATGGTGGGTCTGCCCGGTGCCCAGCACCGCCGCCCGGACCGCTCCCCGCAGGTGCTGGCCGTCGCTCACCGGGCCTCCAGGACGCAGACGAGGTTCTGCTGCAGCGCCGGGCCGCTGGTCGCGTGCCCGAGCGCGACCGCGGCCCGGCCGCTGATGACCTGGTCGGCGGCGCTGCCGATCCTGGCCAGGCCGGCCGCGAACATCGGATTCGCGCCCAGCGCCCCGCCCGACGGATTCACCCGCACGCCGTCGCCGAGGCCGAGCTCGCGGCGCAGGATCAGTTCCTGGTGGCTGAATGGCGCGTGCAGCTCGGCGACCTGAGCCCGGCTCGCCCCGGCGGCCGTTCCGGCCGCGGCCGCCGACGGGGCCGCGGTCAGGTCCCTGGCTCCGAGCGCGGCCGAGTCGATCCGGTGCTCGAACCCGGAGATCCAGGCTGGCTGCGGGCAGAGTTCCCTGGCCCGCTCGCCCGCGGCCAGGATCACCACGGCGGCCCCGTCGGTAACCGGCGCGCAGTCGTGGGCCCGGAGCGGATCGGCGATGTAGGGCTCGCCGAGCAGATCATGCTCGGGCCGGGCGGCTCGCACCAGCGCCTTCGGGTTGTCCCGGGCGCTGGCCAGCGAGCGGGCCGCAACCTGCGCCATCTCCGGCTCGGACCAGGCGCCGGCCTCGATGCCCGCCCTGGCCTGCAGCGCGGCGATCGCCACCGAGTCCGGCCACAGCGGCGCGACCAGGTACGGGTCGAGCTGCAGGGCGAGCACCCGGCGCAGCATCCCGGCCGAGGACTTGCCGAACCCGTAGGCCAGCGCGATCTCGGCCTCGCCGGTCATGATCTTGAGCCACGCCTCGTACAGTGCCCAGGCGCCGTCCATCTCCACGTGCGACTCCATCACCGGCGGGACCGCGCCGATGGCGTCCACCGCGGAGACGAACGAGAACGCCCGGCCGGCCAGGTAATCCGAGGATCCCGAACACCAGAAGCCGATGTCGGCCCTGGTCAGCCCGGTCGCCGCGAATACCTCGGCGAAGATCGGCACCAGCATCTCCACGCCGTTGCTGGTGGCGGGGGAGTGCCGCTCAGCTCGCGTTTGCGCGAACCCGATCAGCGCGACGTCGGTCATCTGCTGCGTCCTTGCATCACAGGTGGCGGGCATACGAGGCGTACGGGGCGTCGGGTTCGCCCGTCGGCTCGAAGTGATCGATATTGTGGCCGACGGCCCACTCCTCGCGCGGCTTCCACACCGCCCTGACCCGCATCCCCATCCGGACGTCCTCGGGCGGGCAGCCCAGGATCAGGTGCTGGAACGCGATGTCGGCGCCGTCGATGAGCACCGAGGCGGCGACGTACGGGCTCGGGAACTTCTGGCCGAGGAACGGCACGTTCACCACGCAGAACGTGGTCACGATGCCGGTGTCGGGCAGTTCCACCTCCTGCTGGGTAGGCACGCCGTCGACCGGGCAGGCGCCCCGTGGCGGCAGGTAGACCTGGCTGCAGGCCGGGCAGCGCTGGCCGATCAGCCGCCCGTCCGCGAGCGCGAGCAGGTAGCTGGTCTCGCCGGGAGACACGGTGTGCTCGTAGCGGAGCCGGACCGGCGTCGTGATCATGGTGACCGGCTCGGGCGGTCCGGCCGCGGTGGCCTCGCTGGCCGGAGGCCAGGACGCACCGCCGGCCGGGCCGTCCTCCGGCTCGAAGCAGGCGATGTCGGTGATCCCGGTCCCGGTCCGGTCCGACCACCTCGGCCGTACCCGCATGCCGGTCGACATCCGGTCCGCGCTGCCGGCGTCGACCGCATGCAGCATCGCCGTATCGGCGCCGTCCAGCCGGACCAGCGCCCAGCCGAACGGGCGGTCCAGCGGCTGGCCGTCCAGCGGCCGGCCGGCCCAGGTCCAGGTCGTGACCGTGCCGCCGGGCCCGACCGCGATCAGCTCGGCGGGCGGCTGCCCGGTGACCGGGTCGAACTCGAACGGCGGCGCGTGCACCCGCCCGTCGGCGGCCCGCGCGCCCAGGATCCGCCGCCCGGCCAGCGCGGTGGCGAACTCGCCCAGCGTCGGCCCCAGTGACCTGGTGTAGTCGAACGAGATCTCCAGCGGAGCATGCAGCGGCTGGCTCACGAACCGAAGTGAAACATGTTCCTGAAGGCCCGGCAAGCGGAATCTAGAACGTGTTCTAGTCCCTCGCCGGGCCGGCCCGGCCGATACTAGCGGGGTGCAGCGGATCTCGGTGGTCGGCAACAGCGGGTCGGGCAAGACCACCCTGGCCAGGCGCCCGGCCACCGCGCTTGGCGTCCCTCACCTGGAACTCGACCCGGTGTTCCATCAGATAGGATGGCAGCCGCTGGAGACCGGCGAGTTCCGCCGGCTCGTGTCGGAGTTCACGGCGGGCCCCGGCTGGGTCGTCGACGGCAACTACTCCAAGGGCCAGGACATCGTCTGGGGCTGGCCGACACCGTGGTCTGGGTCGATCCGCCCAGGCACCAGGTGATGCGCCAGGTCATCGGCCGGACCCTGCGCCGGACGATCACCCGGGCCGAGTTGTGGAACGGCAACCGGGAGCCGTGGACGA
>JBPCKO010000040.1:0-3085 GCA_051004215.1 Streptosporangiaceae bacterium
TGGGCCGGGTGAGTGCTGCGGGGTTCTCGGCCGAGAGGCGCCGCGCATCCGGCGGTCAAAGCGCGATGGCCGCGAGCGTGCCGATAAGGATGAACGGTCCCAGCGGCAGGTGGCTGGTACTGCTTGCCCGGTGCCGGGCCAGCAGTACCAGCCACCTGCCGCTGGGACCGTTCATCCTTATCGGCACGCTCGCGGCCATCGCGCTTTGACCGCCGGATGCGCGGCGCCTCTCGGCCGAGAACCCCGCAGCACTCACCCGGCCCACGGGTCGATCGCCCGCATCGACAGACCAACCCTCGTCAGTGCTGGGGGATTGCCCAGCCCGGCGATGACCCTCACGAGTACGGCCTGCAGGCCACGTCCAACTGCTCGTCCAGGCTTTTTCGCCCGCCGCCGGACCGGGCGGGTCATCGGCAAGAGGCTGCCGCTGCGGAGCCCGTTGCAGATGTCGTGATCGCGCGCCCGCCGGTGGCATCGGAGCTGTGCAGGGTGCAGGGATGGTGCCGCAGGGGGCGGTTGCGGGATCTGTTCGCCGCTCGCGGGGGACTGGTCTCAGGGCGAGGATTACGGGTGCTTGGCGACGGTCAGCAGCACAACCGAGTCGTGCAGTGCCTGAAGGCTGTGCGGCGAGTCTGGGATGATGAGCAGGTCGCCGTCCCTGCCCTCCCAGGACTGGCCGGCGGCTGCGAGCAGGACCCGGCCGTGCAGCACGTGCACGCTGGCCTCGCCCGGGTTCGCGTGCTCGGTCAGAGCCGCGTCCTTGATCATGGCGATGAGTGTCTGCCGCAGCACCTTCTCGTGGCCGCCGATGACGGTCTGCGCGGCGCGGCCCCCGGCAGCGCCGGCTGCCCGTCCCAGCAGTTCCCGTGCCAGCGCGTCCAGGGATACCTTCTGCATGCTGTTCTTCCTTCCTCCGGCCGGGTTCTCGTGCGCTGCGCACGGCAGCACCGGGGCAGTTCCGCCACGGCAGCAGACCGCGTGCCTGGGGGCGCGCGCCCGCGACGATGGTAACGGGTTCCCGGCGCGGCTGTTACCTGTGGCGGTGTGCGGCCCGGGTTAGCAGGGCACGCCGGTCTTCCGCCAGCGGCGGGCCGCTGGTGCCGGGCTCGACGGGCGGCGCGGGTGGCGGCGCCACTGTGGCCATTTCGGCATAGGCAACGGCCCTCCCTAATCTTGACCTGGATGCCGGGAGAGCCGTCTGAGCGGGGCCGGAGGCACCAGCGGGAACACGGCGAACAGCACTTGGAAGGAGATCGCCGCGGCCATCTGCTGGCAGTGGTCAGCGCCGAACTGGTGGAACGCCCGGCGCAGCAGGACCGGCGCCTGCCGCAGCCACGCAGCCGCCCAGCGGGAACCGGCCGCGGGCCAGCCGCGCCATCGGCGTGGTCCGCCCGGTTTCGCACCCTTCCACCCCACAGCGGCCACGCCGCGCCCGCAGGCCACGCTTCCGCCGCGGGCCAGCGGGCGGCCCGCCAGAGCGCGGTGTCCCGAGTGACCGCCGGGCCAGCCTGGCCGCCGGCCTTCACCGGGAGGCCCTTGACGTCGGTGCGGGACCGGCGCGAACCTTCCTTGCCTGCGGCATGCCGCCCTGATCTTCGCGTCCACATGGCCGGCGGATTCTTACGCGGCCAGTACCCAGTCAGCCCGTCTCGCTCGGAGGCGGGAGATCACTGACGACCGGCTCCCGTGGCCCTGGGCTGCCCTGAAAGGCGTCGGCTGGTTCCCGGCGATTCAGTGACCGCCTTGCCTGCCCGGCACACCGTTCTGCCTCGGCCTTGACGCCGGCGAAGGAGGCGCGCACCGCCGCCTCCCACGGGGGTGCGACCTGCGCGGCCCACCACCGCCCCGCGGCGAAGTCGGTGCCCATCTCCCCGGCATAGCCGAGCGTGGTGGCGGCGTCACGCTTGCTGAGGGTGAATTCCTCGGTCATTAGCGGCACCGGCCCGCGCACCAGCCGGAAGGCGACCCGGCGCGGCCGGCCGAACGTGACGGTCTCCACCGTGGTGGCGGTGAGCCGGCCGCCGTGCACCGGGGTGTAATGCTCGGCGAGCACCATATCGGTCCCGCGTCCGAGCACGCGCAGCTTGCCGGCCATCGCCCGCGGCGTCTGCCCCAGGTACGGCCCGGCGATCACGTCGAAAGCCACCGGCGCCGGGGCGCCGATCTGCACGCTGAGCGGGCCGAGCGGGCGGACCCGCCGGCCCCAGCCGGTGTCGGCCGTCAGCCCGCCGGAGACGATGAGGTAGTAGCCCAGCCCGCCCATCTCGCCAGCGGCGGCCACCACCACCGCAGCGGCGAACCCCCTCCTCATGCCTGGAAGAGTACGGCCCCGGGGGAGAAGCCGCAGCACCGAGACGCTGCCCGGGGCCCCCGGCCTTGGAGACGCGGCCAGGACAGGCTTGCGGGTCGACCACCAGGCCGAGACGCGCAAGCTGCAGAACATCATGACCAGCGTGACCGTGCAGATGGCCGCTAATGACCTCAGCTACGGCGCGGCATGGGCAAGCGCACCGTTGTCCGGGGTCGGGCGAGCGAGCCGCCGAACCGCGCGAAGCCGGTCTGCGCCGTACCTGGGTGTCGGCAAGCTGATGTACCTCGCGTGTACCTCCCGTGGACCTCGCGTGTACCTGGGAGGCGATCCTGGCGTGACGGCCCTGCGAGCGGAGGCTCTGGCACGCTGCTGAGCCGACGCGATACCGCATCCCGGACCGAGCCGTGATGCCCGTTAACCCCAGCCCCGCTGGGGGATGTAGCCGACGTGATCGGGCTTGGTGAGCGGGACAACGAGATGCCGGTCGCTGGTCCCGCCCGCGCGGGGTGCGAACCCTCTAGCTGCGCAATCCGGGTGGATGTCACGCTCTGTATAGCCATCAGTAGGGGGCTCGCAGGGCGCGCCGACCGGGCCGTGCGACTAGGTCCGGACTGACGAGCAGTGTCAAGTTCCGGTACCCGGGCACACGGACTGACGAGCAAACGTGGAGCAAACATGGCCCGGCAACGGCCTTCACGAGGGGACTCGGAACGGGTATAACCCCAGGTCAGGACGGGTGCGCCGCCAGGGACTTGAACCCCGAACCCGCGGATT
>JBPCKO010000041.1:0-7716 GCA_051004215.1 Streptosporangiaceae bacterium
CACCACCCCGCGCACTCGTATTTCGCACAGCGCCACCGGACCAAGGGGCGCACCTTCGAGCGGGCCTAGGAGCAGCTACGCGCCGATGCCTCGTTGCGGCCGGGCATCGAGCCCGGCGCGGCCGCCAGGCAGCTGGTCGCGCTCATGGACGGCCTGCAGATCCAGTGGCTGCTCGGCGACCGCCGGATCGACATGGCGGCGATCCTCAGCGCTCACATCCGCGCCCAGCTGACGGTGCCGCTGACGTCCGCCGACGGCCCGGAGCCGGCCTAGGCCGGCCGGTGCTCCCGGTGCTTACTGGCGGCGGATCCTGGCCGCGAACAGGTCGCGGATGCTGACCACGCCGCAGACCTGATAGTCCTGGGCGACCGGCAGATGGCGGAACCCGTTCAGGAACATCATCTGAGCAGCGTCCTCGGCCGAGGTATCCGGGCTGGCCGCCTGCGGGTCGGGTGTCATCCAGTCCGATACGTGCGCGACCGACAGGTCCTGACCGGAGGCCGCGGCCCTGAGCACGTCCCGCTCGGTCAGGATGCCGGCCAGGAATGTTCCCTGCAGGACGACCACCGATCCGACGCTGGCCTGCACCATTCTCGCGGCGGCTTCGGAGATCGGGCAGTCTGGCGGCGCCGTCACGACCTGGCGGGACATCAGGTCCCTGACCGCGGTCACGGCTGCCGCCGCCCCGGCCTGCGGCGATCAGTCACTGCCGCCGACCTCGTCAAGCTGCGCGTCCTGGTGCGGGGAGGCAGGCCCGGCCATCTCTTCGGAGAGCATCTTCCACAGCGTCCCGGCCCATTGCGACAAACCCGGCCACTTCAGCCAGAAGACCTGCAGGGTCAGCTCGTCGAACTGCGCGTGCGCGCGCTCCGCCGGTACGGAATACCTGATTTCTTCGAGGTCGTGGATCAGCTCGAGAAACCGGTCGGCAAGGCTATCCATCGAACCACCTCGAGGCGAGTGTAAGCCGGATGCGCGAGCCGCGCGATAGCCGAGGCGGAGGCCTGGTCGCCACCTGTTCAGCGGGCGCCGGGCTCGTCACGGCGGCCCGCCTCCAGGCGCGGCGGCCGTGTGCTCGGCGAGCCAGCCGAGCAACGGGCGCAGCCGCTGGCACGTGCGGTAGACCGGCTCGACGTCGCGCACGGCGTCGGATTCAAGCTCGCGGCCGGCGATCAGCGAGCGGTGCCTGAGCAGGCCGGCCCGCGGGTGGTCGGCGGGGTAACCGCGCGGCATCCGCTTCATGACGTCGCCGAGGGTCTCGTATCCATCCGCGGCGAGCCCCGACACGAGGTCCTCCAGCGCGCACCCGCTCTCCTCCGCTGCGGTCGCGGCACGAAACAACGCCGTCTGCGGCGGGTCGGCGTACCGCCAGGCGGCCTTGATTCCCAGTCCGTCGAGGCTGAACCGGAACCCGATCTCGACGTTGCGAGCCACCCGCACGATGGCGCACTGGTTCTGCCACCAGTAGGCGGTGCTGGCGTAACCCCACACGACGAAATCCTCGTACCAGGGGTCGGCGTCCGCGAGGTCGTTGAGCAGATCGATCATCGGCTGCCTGACCTGCTTCTCACGGTGGCGCCGGACCCGCTGCCGCGTCTCCAGCGACGGCTCGCCGCCCAGCTCGAGCAGCACCTCGTAGGCCTGCTCAGGCCAGCCGTGGAATCGCGTCGCCACGTCCGCATGCTATCGAGCAGCGCGCAACGGAGCGGACCGCTAGCGGTGTTGGCGGCCGGAGTTAAGGAACGCTAGGAACCATCGGTCTGGCCCGCCTGGGCGAGCCAGATGCGCTGGAGTTTCGTCGCTCGCTCGCGAAATTGCCGACCGGAAACCAGCAGGCCGGCCCGGGGCGCGGGCAGGCGCACCCGATTGAGCTTGCCTTTCACGCTGAGCTCGAGGTGGCGGGATACATACACGGTAAAGAACGTCCACCTGTGGCTTGTTGTGACCGGAGTTACCTTCGTGATATCGGGCCAGGCATAGACGTCGTGACGGCGGAAGATGAGCGCGCGAATACCGACGGGCCGGACGCCGTCATTGCCGAGCACGATGTGCGCGTACGCGGATGCGCCCGCCGCGATCAGCAACGGAGTCGTCACCAGCAGCAGAATGCCGTCGAGCGGGCTGACGCTGCCTGGCAGGACGCGGCCGGACCGGCATAGGCCGGGCAGGCCGGCCCGGACAACGTCAGGTACAGGCCAAAAAGCAACCAGGCGCCCGCGAGAATAAGGCGGGCTATCGTCCGGGAGGCCGGGTTGCGGATCAGGACCGGGCCGGGCATCGTCGGCCGCTCGCCGGGCGGCATCCCGGCCTGGACGTAGAGGTCGCCCGGCTGGCCGCCGGGGAGCGCCGCCCCTCCCTGTCCCGGAACGCGCAGTCGGGCACCGTAACTCACGCCGGCCGGGAAAGCAACGCGGACGGTCCGCTCGCCTGCCGACCGTCCCTTGCCCTGGCATTCGGGGCAGGGATCCGACGGGACTTCGCCGGTACCGCGGCAGGGCAGGCACATTTGCTGGGTGACCCCGCGGCCGGCCCGCCGCGAGCGGCCGTCGCCGCCGCACACCGGGCAGCGGACCTGGCGGCTGCCGCGGACAGCGCCTGATGCCGCGCAAGCCGCGCACTCGACCAGCATGGGAACCACGATCGTCTTGGTCACGCCGCGAGCGACCTCGGCCGCCGCCAGTTCCAGCCCGACCGTGACATCCCGGCCGGGCTGCGGCCCGTCGGCGGGCCGGCCGAATACCCCGTCGAACATGTCCGAGAAGTCCGGGCTCCCGGCTGGTCCGCCAGCGCCGCCTGTCATGGGAGCCCGGCTGGATCAATTCACGACGAACCAGGCTACGGTCACCGTTCTGGCCGGCGCCCTCGTGAGGTGGATCGTAATCTGACCGGTCGCCTGACTGACCTCCGTAGCCCGCACCCAGAGGTCAGCAACCGACGTCTGCAGCTGCGCGAGGGCCAGGGCCGAAGCCGACAAGCCGCCAGGAACGCTCACCGTCGCCGTTGCCTGCCCGGTGATCGTGACCAGCCCGGATCGGCTGAACACGGCCGGGCCGCTGACCTGCAGCGCCGTTGCGACACCGCCGGCCTCGGCGAGCACGCCGGTACCGCCAGCAACGGCTACGCCGTAGACAGCGGTGCCGCCGCCCCGCGACTCACCCTTAATCCCCGGGCCGGTTCCCACGTTGACTCCGGTCACCGCCGGGTTGCCGCTCGCTCCCGAGGTCGAGGTCGCGCCCGCCACCCCGACGCCGCCGCCCGTTGCCTCGCCCCATACACCCGAGTCAGTCGGACTGTCGGTGACGCCGTGCACCCCGTTTCTGGTCTGGCCCGGTCTGGTCCCGGCGATGATCCCGCTCTGTCCGTACAGGCCCTCGCCGCCGGCCAGGGCAAAGAGGGCGGCCCCGGCGCCCACGTTCGCAGCGAGGACCGCCTGGTTAGCCAGGCTGTCGTTCTGCACGGCGAGCGTTCTCGCGTTCCCGGCGGCCAGCGTCATCGTGTCCTGACCGCTGGCGATGGTATTGATGGACGTCGCCGACGATGCGAAGTTCAGGGTCCCGAGCACGACGTCGCCGTCGGTGCCGGCCCGAGCGGGCGCAGCTGGCCCGATCGGCTCCCCGGCCAGCAACCCGACGGCGCCAGCGGCACCAGCGAGAAGCACCCGCCTGGAACGTCCTCCGACCGCGCGTTCGTGTTCGTCCAGCGGACTCGTACCGGCCATATGATCATCCTTTCGCCGCACAAGGCATCGGGCCTTTCTGCGCTCCGCCCCGGAAGGATAACAAGGCGCGCTCCGCGGGCGCCATCGGCAGATCAGCCGGCCGCTCGCGGCCGAGCGCCATGATCGCGCCTGCTGATCAGCCAGGTTGCCCGCCCTATGCTTGGTGTCCGGCGGCGGGCAGGAGAGGTCGGAAGGATGACCGAGTATCCACGGGACTGGGTCGCGAGCAGGAACGGCGAACCAGCATCGGACCTCGATCTGGTCATCTTGCTGCTCAATTCCTTCGATCTGCTGGCCAGCCCGCCGGACCGCCTGGAAGATCTTGCCTGGTTCTCGGCGGTGCTGACGGACGCTGGCCGGCCAGAGATCGCGGCCGCGTTCACGCCGCCCGACGTGGCCGAACTGCGGGAGCTGCGCCAGGTCCTGCGGACAGTATTCGAGGCCGGATCGGCGGCCGACGCAGCGGCCATCCTCAACCCTGTGCTGGTGCGGGAGCAGGCGATCCCCCAGCTAGTTTCAGCTGACCAGCATCTGAGCCTCGAAGTGAACCCGGCCGAGCACGGGATGCGGGCGCTGGCCGCCCGCCTGCCCGCGGCACTCGCGGGCCATCTCGCCCAGAACGGCGCGGGCCGTCTGGGCATCTGCGGCTCCTCTCCGTGCCGCTGTGCTTTCATCGACCGCACCAGGGCCCGGACCAGGCGCTATTGCTGCGTCGAGTGCAACGACCGGGCCGCGGCCAGGAGGTATCGCCAGCGCCAGGCCGCCCGCTAGCCTGCCCTCGTCATCTGCTTGACACACTATACAACTGACGCCTAGCGTGATCGCTCAGTAGCTCGATGAGTTTTGAAACTGACGCTAGGAGACATGAATGCGAACAATTATCCGGAAGGCGGCCACCAGCGCGGCAATATTCGCCGCCGCCGCAGCCGGCGGTACGGCTGTCCCGGCTCACGCCAGTCCGCCCGCGGCTGCCGCGCGGGTCGTGGTGAGTGACATCCGGATCGCGGTCCCGGGCCAGGCGGCGGTGCCGGCCTTCCTGGTCCGTCCGGCCGGGCGGCTCCGGCAACACAGCCAGGCCGGCATCTTGTTCCTGCACTGGCTCGGCCAGATCCATAGCGACCGGACCGAGTTCCTGGCCGAGGCGATCGGCCTGGCTGAGCGCGGCGCCGTCTCGATCCTTCCCGAAGGCACCTTTCCGTGGACCGTCAGCCCGGGCGGCACCGCACGCGACGTCCGCAGAATCTCGCGGCAGCTGGCGGCCTTCCGGGCCTGCCTGAACAAGCTCTTCCATGCGCCTTCCGTCGACAAGTCACGCGTCGCCGTGGTCGGGCACGACTACGGTGCAATGTACGGAGCGCTGCTCGCGTCCTCCGATCACCGCGTCCGCGCCGCCGTGCTGGCCACCCCGGACGCCACCTGGGGACACTGGTTCGTCAAGTACTGGCTCGGATTCAAGGGCAAGAAGGCGGCCGCCTACGACGCCCTGTTCACGCGGCTCCAGCCGGTCCGGCACGTGTCCAGGCTCGGCCGCCGGGAGCTCTTCCAGTGGGCCGGGAGCGACATCTACGTCAGCGCCGCCGTCCGCCGCGAGTTTGCCCTTGCCGCCCCGCACGCCCTGGTCAAGCTCTACCAGGGCGCCGATCATCAGCTCACCTCGGCGGCCGAAACCGACCGCGCCCAGTTCCTCGCCCGTCAGCTGCACCTTCAGCCCTGACGGCCCGCACGCGCACCAACCTCCCCCCAAGAGCCGGGCCGTACTCGCCAGGCCCGGCTCAACCGGCCCGTTCCCCCACCGGGCCGGGTTCCTGAGGGCCGGGCCGGCCACCCCAGCCAGCCCGGCCCTCAGGCCATGCCCTCCCGGACTCCCAGCCAGTAGCGTGATCCCATGGAGATTCCCAAGCCAACCGAGGACGACCGGCAGTTTTTCCGGTCCGTGGTTCCGGACGAAGCCGGCGTCGAGGTCAAGCCGATGTTCGGCAACCTCGGCGCCTTCGTGTACGGCAATATGTTCGCCGGGCTGTTCGGCCCCGACGTCGGGGTCCGCCTCGATGAAGCCGGGCGCGGCGAGCTAGCCGCCATCGACGGCTCGGGGCCGTTCGGTCCGGCCGAGCGCCCGATGGGCGGATACCTCGCGCTGCCGGCCAGCTGGCGCGCAAGTCCGGAGATCGCATCGGACTGGGTGGGTCGGGCGCTGGCTCATATCCGGACGATGCCCCCAAGGTTAAGAAGCCGAAAGCCACCGGCAAGCGCTGAGCTTCCGCGTCCGGGACCCTAGCGGTTAATCCGCGCTGCCGCCCGGCGGAACGCCCGGACGGCGGCTCGGCGGCCTTCGAGGCGCCAGGCCGCGAGGTGGTTGATGTCGAACCACACGAAACCACTCAGGTGAAACCGCTGGACGCCGTCGAACAGCCCGGTGATCTGCCTGGTCTGATACCGGCTGGGCGCGACGGCTGTCTCCGCGATGTAGACCGGCTTGCTGGTGAACCGCCGGATGTAGGCAAGCCGGTCCGCGAAAATATGCGCGAAGGTATCCCCGGGCCGCAGGTACCCGTCGATGCCGATCTTGCCGACGTAGTGCCGCCCGGGCCACCATGGCCGCGGCAGCTCGCCGACGTGGGACGGGTCCCACGACCAGGTCACATTGTGAACGCCCGCGCGTGCGAAGACGCGGTGGATGCGCCGCCACGCGGCCACAAACGTGGCCGGGCTGACGTGCCCGGCGCCCCACGAGTTCCAGGTGCCATTCATCTCATGGCCGAACGACAGCACGATCCGGCGCCCGAACTTCCTGACCGACACCGCGTAGTCGCGCAGGTACGTGTCGTACCGGCCGGCCGCGATCCGGCCGAGCGGTGAGCCCCGCGGGTTCCACTGCATCAGCGGCGTAGCCCCGGCGGAGCCCACCCGGCGCAGCTCCAGCCTGGGAAACGGCGTGCCGAACCGGGTATAGATCTCCACCATCGACATCCGGGCGCCGGTAGCCCGGGAGAAGGACCGGACCCCTGGCCCGATGGAACCCTTGACCGCGACCCCGATGAACACGTGGCCGGACCGCGCGCGCGGCAGGAGGACCGGTGACGGTGTCGACGATCGCGGCGAGGCCTGCCGGTACGGCCCGGGCCCACGCGACGGCAGCCGCATGGCCATGGTCTCCAGCCTCGGCACGCCCATGGCCCGGCCACCGGGAGTCAGGTCATGCGCCGGCGGCAGCACGAAGAATCCAGAGCAGCCAGCAGCCAGCGCCAGTGCGGCGCCGATCCCGGCCTGCAGTGATCGATCCACGCGCAGTCAGTCTCCCGCCTGGGACGACATTCCGGACTTCCCGTTAACCCTAGATCATCGATGCGCCGATGGCCGGAGAATCGGCCGGCTCGGGCTGCGCGGCCATAAGAGGTCCTGCGCTGCCTACCGTTTACTGTTGTCGTCTCTGAGGTGGCCAGGACAGCCAGGACCCTGCGGTTAGTGTCGTCGGTCTGCGGGAGGCGGAGCTTGGCCAGGATGTTGCCGACGTGCTTGCCGACGGCGGCCTCGGAGACGACGAGCTGCTGGCGATCGCGGCGTTCGAGTGTCCCTCGGCGATCAGCGCGAGGACTTCGCGCTCGCGTGCCGACAGCGAGGACACGGGTCACCGCGGGGGCGCAGCAGCGGGCGCCCTGCCGGACCCTCCCCCTGCTCATCGCCGGGGTCGCACTCGCGATGCTCGTGGTCACGTTCACCATCCGCGCAGCGCGGCACGCCATCCGATGACGTTGCGCATCTGTCGTTTCCGGACCGGCCAGTTCAACGACACCAAGACTGGCGCGTGGAGGTGAAGGTCACGGATAGCCGCTTCATCCCCCGTCAGGTTCGGCAGGCGATGACGCTGGGCCGGCGTTCACTGGGGCTCCCCCGGCTGCTGCTCCCCGCGGCCGGCGTCCGCGGGGGGTGGGGGGTCGTCCCCCCGGCCGGCCGCCGTGTTCAGGTGGGACTGGCTCTCGCGCAGCGTGTTCAGCGCGCCG
>JBPCKO010000042.1:0-3760 GCA_051004215.1 Streptosporangiaceae bacterium
GATGCCCCTTCGTTCCCTTTCTCGTTCCGGTCCCGTGCTCTCCGCCTCCTCCCCGCCCCCCGCGGCCGCGCCGATCTCGCGGGCCAGCGAGGCCGACGGCGGGAACGGGTTCTCGTTGGTGTTCAGCCGGACCCGCGCGTCGATCTGGGGCGCGCCGGAGGGCGTGCGCCCGGCCAGGTCGGCCAGGATCGGCGGCGCCGCCCGCTCCGCGGAGCCCGTGCCCGCTACCCCGGCGGCCGGGCCCGGCCCGGCGGCCGGCACCCGGACCCGCACCGCCTGGACGTGGGCGTCCAGGTCCTCGGCCCCGCCCAGCGCGTCAATGTGCGGCGCGACGGCCGCGAGGGCGGGCTCGGTGCAGGTCACGACGTGGATGCCGCGCAGGAACGACAGCACCGACAGGCCGCCGGAGTGGCGGGCGGTGCCGCCGGTGGGCAGCACGTGATTGGACCCGGCCAGGTAATCGCCGAGCGAGACCGGCGCGTACGGCCCGACGAAGATCGCGCCCGCGTTGCTGACCCGGCGGGCCAGGTCCTGCGCCCCCGCCGCCTGGATCTCCAGGTGCTCGGGAGCCCAGGCATCGGCCACGGCGAGGGCCGCATCCAGGTCATCGACCAGCACGCAGGCCGACTGACCGGTCAGCGCCTCCTTGACCCGGCCCTCGTGCCTGGTCGTCTCGAGCCGCCTGGCCAGCTCGGCGTCGACCAGGTCGGCCAGGCCCGGGTCGGTGGTGATGAGCAGGCACGCGGCCAGCGGATCGTGCTCGGCCTGGGCGATCAGGTCGGCGGCCACGAAGACCGGGTCGGCGCCGCCGTCGGCGATGATGGCGACCTCGGTCGGGCCCGCCTCCGCGTCGGTGCTGACCACGCCGCGCAGCAGCCGCTTGGCCGCGGCGACGTAGATATTGCCTGGCCCGGTGATCACGTCGGCCGGTGGGCAGTCGCCGGTGCCGTACCCCAGCATCGCGATCGCCTGGGCCCCTCCGGCCGCGTGCACCTCGGTGATGCCGAGCAGCTCGCAGGCGGCCAGGATGACCGGATGCGGCAGCCCGCCGTTGGCCCGCTGCGGCGGTGAGGCGACCGCGATCTCGCCGACGCCGGCGGCCAGGGCCGGGATCACGTTCATCACGACCGAGGACGGATAGGCGACCAGGCCGCCCGGCACGTAGACGCCAGCCCTGGCCACCGGGACGTACCGCTCGGTCACCGAACTGCCCTCGGCGACGTAGGTCACGCTCTCCCGCGGTACCTGGGCCTCGTGCACCAGCCGGGCCCGCCTGGCCGATTCGCGCAGCGCGGCGGCGACGTCAGGATCGAGAGCCGCGAGCGCCTGGCTCAGCGCAACGCCCGGCACGAGCGTCGTGGCCAGGTCGACGCCGTCGAACCTGGCCGTCTGCTCCCGCACCGCCGCCGCCCCGCGATTTCGCACGTCATCGCAGATCGGGCGCACGGCCGCGACCGCCGCCTCGACGTCAAGCTCGGCCCTGGGCAGCCGGTCGGCCAGCGGTCGCCGGCCCAGCTCGGTGACTGGTTCTCCGCGTAGGTCAATCCGGTTGAGCACTCAGCAAGCCTAGCCGTACCGCCGGCAGTGCTACGGCCAGCTGTTACGCAATGATCTTGGAGATCGGGATCTCCAGGATGTCTCGGGCTCCGGCCGCCCGCAGCGCCGGGATCAGCATGTTGATGCCGCGCTTGGGCACGACCGTCTCCACCGCATGCATGTCCCCCCTGGCCAGGGAGGTGATCGTGGGCGAGGACATAGCCGGCAGCAGGTCCGTGACCGCGGTCAGCTCGGCCGCCGACACGTTGAGCTTGAGCAGCACGTTGCCGCGGGCCCTGATCGCCCCGCGGAGCAGCAGCGCGATGTCCTCCATCGCGGCCCGCTTGGCGTTGTCGGCCAGCGCATCGTGATTCGCGACCAGCTCGGTGTAGCTGCTCAGCAGCGTGTGCAGGATCTTCAGCCCGTTGCGGCGCAGTGAGGACCCGGTCTCGGTGAGGTCCACGATCGCGTCCACGATGTCCGGCACCTTGGCCTCGGTCGCGCCGTAGGAGGGCGTGACCACCGCCTTAATGCCGTTCTCGGCCAGGAACCGCTTGGTCAGGGCGGGCAGCTCGGTAGAGATCCTGATCCCGTCGGGCAGGTCGGCGATGGAGTCCCAGCCCGAGCTGACCGGGACGGCGAGCACGACCCTGACCGGGTCGCCGGTGGCCTTGGAGTACTCAAGCTGGCCGAGTGAGGCGACGTCCGCGCCGGTCTCGGTGACCCAGTCCCGCCCGGTGATGCCGAAGTCGAACAGGCCTTCCTCGACGTAGGTCGGGATCTCCTGCGGGCGCAGGAACCGCACCCGCTCGATCCGCGGGTCGTCGATGGCGGCGTGATAGTCGCGGTCCGAGGCCCGCCGGACCGTCAGGTCGGCGGCGTCAAACAGGTCCAGGGTCGAGCGTTCCAGCGACCCCTTGGGCAGCACGAGAGACAGCACGCAAGCACCTTACCGGCCTGGCGGCCGGCCTCCGGCGGTCAGCGCAGCGTGATCACGTTGGCGGTGATCAGCGCGGCGGCGTCCGAGGCCAGGTAGGCGATCACCTCGGCGACCTCGGCCGGAGTGGCGATGTGCAGCATCTCCTGGTTCGCCGCGACCGCCTCGCGGACCGCGTCGGTGACCCAGCCGGTGTCGGTGACCGGCGGGTGCACCATGTTCGCGGTGATCCCGTAGCTGGCCAGCTCGATCGCCGCGGACATCGTGTAGTTCTCCTGGGCCGCCTTAGCCGCCCCGTAGGAGACCTCGCCGGGGAAGCCGATCCCGCCGCCCGAGGTGAGCCCGATGATCCGGCCCCAGGTTGCGCCCCTGGCCACGTGCCGCCGCCCGCCTCGATCCCGGCCACGACGGCCTCGCCGCCGCCCGCCCGATGGTCGCGGTAGGCCGCCGGGATGCCGGGGTCGACCGGGTCGTGCACTCGCCAGAACGCGCACAGCACGGCGCAGCCGCGGGCCACCAGCGCGGTCGCGGTGGCGGCGCCGATACCGTGGTTGGCCCCGGTCACGATCGCGGTATGCGCCGCGCCCCCTCCCCCGGCCGCGGTCACGCCACGACCCGCAGCGTCGAGGAGCCGTCGGGCAGGCGGCGGACCTCGAGCCGCTCGGCCACCCGGTCCTTCAGGTCGGCGACGTGACTGACGATGCCGACCGCCCGGCCGCGATCCCGCAGCTCGTCGATGACGCCGAGCACCTGGTCCAGGGTCTCGGCGTCCAGCGAGCCGAAGCCCTCGTCGATGAACAGGGTCTCGGTCTCGACTCCCCCCGCCTGCGCCCTGACCACGTCCGCGAGCCCGAGCGCGAGGGCCAGCGAGGTGTAGAACGTCTCGCCGCCGGACAGCGACTTCGGTCCGCGCTCCTCCCCGGTGTGCCGGTCGATCACCGACAAGGTCAGCCCGGCCCGCTGCCGCCGCGACTCGGCCTCGTCGCTGCGGCGCAGCTCGTACCGGCCGGACGACATCACCGTCAGCCGGATGTTGGCCGCCTCGACGACCTGCTCGAACCAGTGCCGCAGCACGTACGTGGTGAGCGCGACCTTACGGTGCCCGTCCATCCCCTTAGCCAGCCCGGCCAGGTAGATCACCGGGGCGGACGCCTCGGCCAGCCCGGCCGCCGCGGCCTGGGCCGCCCGTACCTCGGCCACCCGGCCGCGCAGCCGCTCCGAGCGCCGCCGTTGCGAGTCGCGCGCGGAGACCGCGGCCTGCTCGGCCTGCCGGGCCGTGCCCAGTTC
>JBPCKO010000043.1:0-6378 GCA_051004215.1 Streptosporangiaceae bacterium
GGCCAGGACCAGCGGCCCGCGGCGACCGGCTGCTTCGCCGGGACCATCCGGTGCCCGTACCACGCCTGGACCTACGGCCTGGACGGCGGCCTGCGGTCGGCGCCTTTCCTGCCCGAGCTGCGCGGGCACCGGGCCGCGCTGGCCCTGCACCCGGTCGAGGTGGACTGCTGGGGCGGCTTCGTCTTCGCCCGGCTGGAGCCGGGATCGGGGCCGTCGCTGCCGGACTGCCTCGGCCCGATCCCGGGCCGGGTCGCCCCCTACGACCTGGCCGGGCTGCGGGCCGGCGCCCGGCTGCGCTACCAGGTCGCGGCGAACTGGAAGGTCGTGCTGGAGAACTACAACGAGTGCTATCACTGCGGTCCGGTCCATCCCGAGCTGTGCGAGCTGGTCCCGGAGTTCGCGCGGCACGGCGGCGACGTGGACTGGGCGGCCGGCGTGCCGCACCGGGCCGGCGCCTACACGTTCACCAGCACCGGCAGGACCACGAGGCAGCCGCTGCCCGGCCTGTCCGATGCCGAGCGGACCCGCCACTTCGGCGAGCTGGTGCTGCCCAACCTGATGATCTCGATGTCGGCCGATCACGTGACCGCGTTCACGCTGTGGCCCCGGGCGGCCGGCCAGACGACGGTCCTGTGCGACTTCCTGTTCCATCCGGCCGAGCTGGCCAGGCCCGGCTTCGACCCGGCCGACGCGCTGGGCTTCTGGGACCTGGTCAACCGGCAGGACTGGCTGATCTGCGAGCGCGTGCAAGACGGCATGACCTCGCGCCGGTTCACGGCCGGCTTCCTCGCCCCGATGGAGGAGCCGAGCGCCGATGTCCGCCGTTACGTCGCCGCCCGCCTGGGCGGACCCAACGCCGAGGAGGCGATGAGCTGATGAGTACCCGCAAGCCGAATCAGTACGGTGGCGAGGCCGGCCGGGCCGGCCGTCTTGACCGGCGCGGATTCCTGCGGCTGACCGGGGCGGCCGGGGCCGTCGGGGCGGCCGGACCGCTGCTCGCGGCCTGCTCGCCGGGCCAGCCGGGCCGCACGGCCGGACCGGTCAAGGGCGGCGCCCATATAAAGGAGTACGTCCCCGGCCCGCAGCCGGTCTCCGGCGGCCGCTACGGCGGCACCGTCAAGGTCGCCTGGTCGACCGCGCCCGACTCGTTCGATCCGGCCATCGGGGAGAACCTGACCGCCTGGGACTGCCTGACCGAGGTGGTCTACTTCGGCGCCCTGATGGCCTACGACAAGCAGTTCGGCGGTCCGGTGCCGAACCTGGCCGCGGCGCCTCCGGCGATCAGCCCCGACGGCAAGACGCTGACCTTCCGCATCCGCCCCGACGTGAAATTCCATAATGGCCGGGCGATCGTGGCGCAAGACTTCAAGTACGCGTGGGAGCGCACGCTCGACCCGAAGACGCAGTCCTGGGGCGCGAGCTACCTGGCCTCGATCGCGGGCGCGAACGCGATGATGTCCGGGAAGGCGCCCAGCCTGGAGGGCGTCGAGGTCAAGGGCGACACCACCCTGGTCGTGCACCTGACCGCGCCGGACTTCACGATCCTGAACGCGCTCGCCCAGCCGATCGCCGCCCCGGTGCCGCAGGAAGAGGTCACCCGGCTGGGCAAGGCCTGGGGCCAGACCCCGGTCGGGTACGGCCCGTTCAGGATCGTCGCGTTCGACTCGGCCGGCCAGACCGCGCGGTTCGAGCGCAACCACGACTACTTCTATGCCGGGTTGCCGTACCTGGAGGCGGTCGAGTACCACTGGGGGATCGACCCGCAGATCGAGATGCTGCAGCTCCAGCACGGGGATGCGGACATCATCGGGGAGGGGATCCCGCCGTCGGCCGCCGGGCAGGTGCTGGCCAGCCCGACGCTCAAGCCGCTGGCCCACCCGAAGGCCTCGCCGGGGAACCTGTACCTGACCATGTACCCGACCGGGGTGCCCGCGTTCGGCAGCAAGCTGGTCAGGCAGGCGATGAACTGGGCGGTCGACAAGGAGGCGCTCGGCAAGATCACCTACGGGACTTCGACGCCGTGGGGCGCGCCGTTCCCCAGCCAGCTCGCCGACTTCACCCGCACCTTCACGCCTTACGGATACGACCCGGCCAAGGCCAGGTCGCTGCTGGCCCAGGCCGGCTACAAGCACGGGTTCCCGATCACGCTGACGGTGGCCTCGAGCCCGCCGTTCCCGGCCATCGCCCAGGTCGTGCAGCAGCAGCTCGGCGCGGTCGGCGTGCGCGTCGCCCTGAACCAGGTCGACTCGAACGCGCTGTCCAGCCTGGAGTACTCCGAGCAGCGGAGCAGCCGCAAGCTGCAGATGTCGACCGACCTGTGGTACATGGTCCAGCCGACCGCGGCCGACGAGGTGGACGCGCTCTACACGACGAACGCGTCGAGCAACTACTGCGGCTACTCCAACCTCGAGGTCGACAAGCTGGCCAGGCAGGCGGCCGCGGACTTCAGCGAGACCTCCCGCAACAAGCTGTACGCGCAGATCCAGCAACTGGTCGGCGAGGACGCGCCGTTCATCTTCCTCGCGTCGACCGACTTCCTGGCCGGAGTGTCGACCCGGGTGAGCAACTACCAGTACCGGGCCGAGACCTACAGCTACTACGACCGGATGTGGGCGTAGCCGGTGTCGGGGCCGCTGCCGGTCGCGCGCGGCGCGGCGCTGGCTGGGGCGGCGGGCCGCCGCCGCCGGCGCCGCTGGCCGTGGCAGCTCACGGCCGGGGTCGCGGTGCTGGTCCTGTGGGCCGGGCTGGCGATCGCGGCGCCGCTGTTCGGGAGCCCGAGCCATCAGGATCTCGTGCACGGGCTCGGCCCGACCGGCCTGCCCGCCGGGCCGAGCGGCCGCTACCCCCTCGGCGCCGACCTGCTCGGCCGCAACGAGCTGACCAGGCTGGTGTTCGGCATCCGGGTCTCGCTGCTGGTGGCCCTCATCTCCAACGCGACGTCGATCGTGATCGGGGCGGCGGTCGGCCTGCTGGCCGGATACTTCCGCGGCCCGGTCGAGCAGGTGCTGATGCGGTTCACCGACATCGGGCTCGCGCTGCCTTACACGCTGGCCGGCCTGGTTATCGCGGCCGTGATGTCGGCCGGGATGACCAGGGTCATCGTGATCATCACGGTCTTGTTCTGGTCCTACCCGGCCCGGCTGGTCTACGGCGAGGTGCTCAGGCTGCGCCAGCGCGGCTTCGTGGAGGCGGGCGAGGCGATGGGGGCGAGCGGCCTGAGCATCGTGCGCCGTCACCTCGCCCCGCATGTAACTTCGATGATGTTCGCCTACTCGCCGCTGAACGCGGCCTCGGCGGTGGCGTTCGAGGCGACGCTGTCCTACCTGTCCGCGGGCATCAACCCGCCGACCGCCTCGCTCGGCAACATGATCTCCGACGGGCAGACCGCGATCAGCTACGCGCCCCTCCTGGTGATCGCCCCCGGCTTGGCGATCATGGTCCTCACGCTGGCCTTCCTGCTGGTCGGCGAGGGCGTGAAGGCGTTCAACCCGGACCTGAGGAGGCTCTCGTGGCTCGGGCGGTGATCCGCCGCCTGGCCTTTGGCCTGATCGCGGTGGCCGGGGTGCTGGTGCTCACCTTCCTGCTCCAGTACGTGGTGCCCGGCGACCCGGCCAAGGCGATCGCGCCGCGGGCCAACAACCCCCAGGTCCTCGCCAGCATCCGGGCCCAGCTGCACCTGAACCAGCCCCTGGTGGTGCAGTTCGCGGACTATTTCGGCAACCTGCTGCGGGGCAACCTGGGCACCTCGTACGTGCAGCGCCAGCCGGTCGCCGCCCTGATCGGGCCGCGGTTGCTGACCACCGGGGCGCTGGCCCTGGCCGGGGTGGTCGCGGAGGTGATCATCGGCGGCGCGCTCGGCCTGCTGGCAACGCTCTACCCCCGGGTGCGGGCGCTGGTCAGCACCGTCAACCTGACCCTGCTGGCGGTGCCGATCTTCGTGCTCGGGCTGCTCCTGCTGCTGGTATTCGGCTTCCAGCTCGGGGCCGCGCCGGTCACCGGCGGTGCCGGGGCGGCCCAGCTCGTGCTGCCCGCGCTCACCCTCGGCCTGATCGGCGCGCCCTGGTACGCGCAGATCGTGGCCGACCAGATGCAGGATTCGCTGGCCTCGTCGTACGTCCGAACCGCGGTTGGCAAGGGACTGTCCGACCGCTACATCCTGCGCCGTCACGTCCTGCGCAACGTGCTGTCGCCCGCGATCACGATGATCGGGCTGGACCTCGGCTCTTACCTGTCGGGCGTGGTCACGGTCGAGGTGGTGTTCGTCTGGCCCGGCATCGGCCTGCTCGCGGTCAACTCGCTGCACGACCTGGACCGGCCGGTCGTGATGGGCACGGTCATCATCGGCGCGGTCGCGGTGGTGTTCTTCAACCTGGTCGCCGACGTGCTGAGGATGTTCGTCGACCCGCGGACCAGGGAGGAAGCGTGACCGCGGCCGGGACAGCGGCGGCCGCCCCGGCGATGGCGGCGCCGGCCCTGCGGGTCACCGGGCTGGACGTGCGGTACGGGCCGGTGCACGCGGTCCGGTCCGCGTCGCTCACGGTGCCGGCCGGTGAGGTGGTCGCGCTGATCGGCGAGACCGGCAGCGGCAAGAGCTCGCTCGCGCTCGCGGCGGCCCGGCTGCTGCCCGCCTCAGCCACGGTCACCGGGCAGGTCAGCATCGCCGGCACCGACGTGTCCGGACTGGGCGGGGCGGCGTTCCGGCGGGCCAGGGCCCGGCTGCTCGGCTGCATCGCGCAGGACGCGATGGCCGCCCTGAACCCGGTCGTGCCGGTCGGGCGGCAGGTCGGCGAGCTGTTCGCCGTGCACGCCGGCCTGAACCGGTCGGCTGCCGCCGAGGCGGCCGTCGCCGCCCTGGCCCAGGTCGAGATCCGCCACCCGGCCGCCGTCGCCCGGCTGTACCCGCACCAGCTCTCCGGCGGCATGCGCCAGCGGGTGATGATCGCGATGGCGATGGCGCTGGCCCCGCCGCTCATCGTCGCCGACGAGCCCACGACCGCGCTCGACGTCTCCACCCAGGCCGAGATCCTCGGGCTGATCGGCGACCTGCGGGCCCGGTCGCGGTCCGGGTTCTTGTGGATCACGCACGACATGGGGGTGGTGGCCGAGCTGGCCGGCTGGGCGGCGGTCATGTACGCGGGCCGGATCGTCGAGCAGGGCCCGGTCCTGGCGATCTTCGACACTCCCGCCCACCCCTACACTCAGGGCCTGCTGCAGACGCGGCGGGACCTGCGTTCCGGAGCGATCGGGGCGCCGTTGTTCCAGATCGCTGGCTCCCCGCCGTCTCCCGGCGCGCTGCCGTCCGGCTGCCCGTTCCGCCCCCGCTGCCGCCGGGCCACCGACGTGTGCACCCGGGAAGACCCGCTGCTGCGGCCGGTCGCCGCCGCCGGGCCAGATCACCTGTCGGCCTGTCACCATCCGGGCCCGGGGCCGGCATGAAGGACCAGCTGAGCACGCACGACAAGCGGGCTACCGGCAGCTCGCCGATTTCCTTCGACGGGGTCACCAAGCAGTACCGTGGCGGCCGCCTCGCGCTGGACGACGTGACGCTGGCGCTGCCGGCCGGCGGCCGCCTTGGCCTGGTCGGGGAGTCCGGTTCCGGCAAGACCACCTGCGTCCGGCTGGCCCTCGGGCTGGAGCGGCCTACGTCCGGGCGGGTGAGCTTCCATGGCGCGGCCTATCCGGCGAGCCGTCGCGGCCTGCGCGAGCTGCGCGGCCAGATCGGCTTCGTGCTGCAGGACCCGTACGACTCGCTCGACCCGCGAATGACGATCCGCGACATCGTGGCCGAGCCGCTGCGCATCCACGGCCTGCCCGGCGGCCGCGGTGCCCAGGCTGATGAGCTGGTCGCCAGCCAGCTCGCCGCGGTCGGCCTGCCCGGCGCCGACCTGCGCAGTTACCCGTCGCGCTACTCGGGCGGCGGCCGCCAGCGAATCGCGATCGCCCGGGCGCTGATTGGCTCGCCCTCGGTGCTGATCTGCGACGAGCCGACGTCCAGCCTGGACGTATCGGTGCAGTCCCAGATCGTGAACCTGCTGCTGGACGCGGGCCGCGAGCGGGACCTGTCCATGCTGTTCGTCACCCACGACCTGGACCTCGTCGGCCGGGTAGCCCAGACGGTCGCCGTGATGTACGGGGGCCGGGTCGTCGAGACCGGCCCGGCCGCCGTGATCCGCAGCTCGCCCCGGCACCCCTACACCAAGGCGCTGCACGACGCGGTGCCGGCCGATCACCCCGACGGCCGCCGGCTGGCCGAACGCGGTGCCGGGGTGCTGGAGGGGGGCGGCTACGGCAGCGGGCCGGCCGGCCTCGCTGACACTGCCGTGGTCGCGGACCCGGCCGGCCTGGCCGGGGCGGACACCGATGAGCCGGGGGCCGGCC
>JBPCKO010000044.1:0-3395 GCA_051004215.1 Streptosporangiaceae bacterium
GGCTAACCGGGGCGGCCGACGCGGAGGAGGCGGCGGCGAGCAGTGATCCGAACGACAGCGCCAGTGCTGCGAGGGGGATGGGCCAGCGACGTACCATGCAGAACTCCTCTGTCACGTGCCGATCACGGGCCGCCGGCCGCTCGCTATGCGGGCAAGCCGATTGGCCGGACATGCCATGATCCGCGGTGATTGAAAGTGCCCTTGACGCTATAACGATCGAGTGTTTTGTTAAATAACGGAACTATAACGATCACTAGTGGACCGGCAAAGTCGCAGCACATTGGCGATCACGCCGCGGCCCGCTTCGCCGGACGCGCTGAGGATCGATTCCGGGTGAAACTGCACGCCCCAGCGCCGGGCGGCGGGGTCCTCGATCGCCATCACAACCTGATGGCCGGCGTCGTCGGTGACCGCGGTGACCGCGAAGCCGCCGCGCACCTGCCCGGGCGTTGCGTGCAGGGAGTGATAGCGGCCGGCCGTGAACTCCCCTGGCAGGCCGGCGAACAGCTCGCCGCCGGTGACCCTGACGATGCCGGGCTTGCCGTGCACCGGCGTGGGCAGCAGGCCGAGCGTCCCGCCGGCGTGCTCGACCATGGCCTGCAGCCCGAGGCAGACGCCGAACGCGGCGATGTTCCGCGCGTCTAGCTCGGCGAGCAGCGCGTTGCAGCCGAAGTCGGACGGACGGCCGGGACCCGGCGAGAGCACGACCAGGTCGGGCTGGTAGCGGTCAAGCCAGCCGGGCTCGAACCCGGCCCGCAAGGTCAGAACCTGGGCTCCCTGCTCGGCGAAGTAGCTGGCCAGCGTGTGCACGAACGAGTCCTGGTGGTCGGCCAGCAGCACCCGCAGGCCCGCGCCCGGCCGTTCCCCGGGCGGCCCGGTCGCGGCCTGGTCAGCGCCGGGACCCGGGGCACCGGGGCCGGCCCGGTCCGGCCGCGCCGACTCGGCCAGGACCTCGAGCAGGGCCCTGGCCTTGAGCCGGGTTTCCTGCTCCTCGGCGGCCGGCTCGGAGTCGAACAGCAGGGTTGCCCCGGCGCGCACCGAGGCGAGACCGGCCCTGATGTGCGCGGTGCGCAGGGTCAGCCCGGTGTTCATCGAGCCATCGAAGCCCAGCACCCCGACCGCGCCGCCGTACCACCGGCGCGGGCTCGCCTCGTGGTCCTCGATGAACTGCATGGCCCAGGCCTTGGGCGCGCCGGTGACCGTCACGGCCCACATGTGCGTCAGGAACGCGTCCAGCGCGTCGAAGCCCGGCCGCAGCTGGCCCTCGACGTGGTCGACCGTGTGGATCACCCGGCTGTACAGCTCGATCTGACGGCGGCCGATCACCCGGACGCTGCCGGGCACGCAGATCCGCGACTTGTCGTTGCGGTCGACGTCGGTGCACATGGTCAGCTCGGATTCCTCCTTGGGCGACGACAGCAGCGCCCTGATGTTCTCCGCGTCCCCGAGCGGCCCGGCCCCGCGCGGCACCGTGCCCGCGATCGGGCAGGTCTCGACCCGGTCCCCGGTCACCCGCACGTACATCTCGGGCGAGGCCCCGACCAGGTACTCCCCCTCGCCGAGGTTGAGGAAGAACTCATAGGGCGCCGGGTTGCGCTGCCTGAGCCGCTCGTAAAACGCGGCCGGCGACCCGCACCGGGCGTGGAATTCGTGGCTCGGCACGACCTCGAACAGGTCGCCGGCCGCGAACCGCTCCCTCGCCTGCTCGACCACCCTCGCGTACTGTCCAGGCGGCGGATCGGGCGGAAGATCAGGCGCCGGAACTGGCTGTACGGGGCGCGCGCCGCCTGGCCGGGCGGCCGCCGCCGTCGTGGCCCTGGGCAAGCCCGCGGTGGACCGTCCCCCGATGGCAAACTCGTAGGCGTACCGCAACGCGGTCTCCCGCTTACGGTCGATGACATAGATCTCGTCCGGCAGGTGCAAGACCAGGTCCCGCTGGCGCCCGGCCGGGCGGGCGTGGCGCAGCCTCAGCGGCTCGAACTGAAAGGCCAGGTCGTAGCCGAACGCGCCGAACAGGCCGAGGTGCTCGTCGGGCCCGGCGAACAGGGCGATGACCGCCCGCAGCGCGCTGAACACGGTCGGCCGGCGGCTGCGCTCCTCCTCGGGGACGGCGCCGGCCGGCTCGGGGATCTCGACCGTGACCGACGGGCCGCCCGGCTCCTGGCCAGGCCGCGGCGGGCCGGCCGTCTGCAGCGCGCCGGCGATGGCCGGCAGCAGCACGGCGCCGCGCTCGTTCAGCGCGGTCGCAGTCAGCTCGCGGCCGATGGCGACGAATTCGACGCACGGGTCCAGGTAGCCGATGTGCCACCGGCTGTACCGGCCCGGATACTCCATCCCTGAGCTGAACGCACCGCCCAGGCGGTCGTCGGCCTGGCTCGTCACGGCGGCCAGCAGGTCAGGCGCGAACGGGGTCACGGTCCTGGTCACGCCGATGCCGCCGGCGGTGACATACCGGGAATGCTCGGGCTGTGCTGGCATGCGGCGGTCCTGCCTTCCTGCGGCCCGGACGGCGGCGGAGACGCGAAAGGCGACCGCCGGATGCCGGGCGGTCGCCTAGGAGTAGTGCGGAGTGCGCGAACCAGGGCCGCCTAACGGCGGCGCCACCAGCGAGGGCTCCGGGTCGTCATGGCGGAAGCGTATCAGCCGGACAGCCGGGCCTGAGGCTAACCGTGGTGCTTCTTGGCCAGGACATACAGGACCCCGGCCGACAGCACGCAGAGCAGCACCATGATGCCAAAGGCGCGGTCGCAACCGCTCTTTAAGGCCTCCACCTGCCGCAGCCGAACGGCGAGGTCGGCGGCGTTGCCCCGGTAGTGAGCGAAGTAGTAACCGATGAACAGCGCGGTCGCCACATAGATCGCGACATAGAAGGCCGCGTGCTTGGTCATGCCGTAAAGAATGGCAGATACGGCCTTTGCCGCCAACAATATTTGGCGCCCTCGTATCCGGCTATTCCCGGTGACCTAGTCGAAATCGACCCAGAGCCCCTGACCGGATTCCGCGGCCGCGTGATAGGCGACGGCCGCGGCGGCGAGATCCTCGATGGCCAGGCCGAGCGATTCGAACACGGTGAGCTCGTCGTCGTCCCGGCGGCCCTGGCCGGGAGCCAGCCCGGCCAGCAGGTCGCCGAGCTCGGCCCTGATGTGCCCGGGCCCGATCGCCCCGTCCGCAGCGGCCAGCCGGTAATCGCCCGACTCGGCCAGCACCGACTCCCGGCTGTCCCCGAACAGCGCGGCCGCCGCGACGGTCGCGGTATCCAGCTCCCTGGCCTGCGGCAGGCACGCGCCGACGGCGTTGACGTGGGTTCCCGGCGCCAGCCAGTCCCGCTCCAGCACCGGCACCGGCGAGCTGGTCGCGGTCACCACGATGGCCGCTCCGGCGACGGCCTCGCGGGC
>JBPCKO010000045.1:0-4220 GCA_051004215.1 Streptosporangiaceae bacterium
GTGGTGTACGGAAGGACGCGGGTTCGATCCCCGCCACCTCCACGAGCCGTCCTCGCGTGCCCGTAGTTCTTCGACCTACTCGCACGCGGGGCCGCTACGTATTCCGGGGCTCGAGCCCCCCAAACCCCCGTCGGCAAGCCCCATCCGGCCCGTCCGGCCCCGCCCGCCTCGGCCCGTCCGGCTCGCCTGGCCCGGCTCTGACTCTGTGGGTAGGGTTTCCTTGCTGGAGCGATAACAACCTCACCCATACATTCAGATGTGGCGGCCGGGCCTGGAATTGGGCGCGGGCGGCCGGCGGCCCAGGCCAGGCCACGGGCTGGGCTGGGGCGTTAGGGGCTCAGTCTTCCCGGGCCCACCTGGCCGGGAACCTCGCTGGCGCGATCTTTCTGCCGCCCGAGGTCCTGACGGCTCTCGATCGGATCGCGGCGCCGCGGATATTGGGCTGATTCGCCTGACCCGATCAGGCAGGATGGTCGTTCGTGCTGCTGACCATCACCACGACCGCTGAGCCGGGCACCGGGCCGGCCACCGACCTGGGGTTCTTGCTGCACAAGAACCCCGAGCGAGTGCAGCAGTTCGAGACGGCCGCGGGTCAGGCGCACGTGTTCTACCCGGAGGCCACGCCAGACCGGTGTACGGCCGCGCTGCTGCTGGAGGTCGACCCGGTCGCACTGGTCCGCGGCCGGCACGGCCCAGACGGCGGCGAGGGGTTCAGCCTCGGTCAGTACGTCAACGACCGACCGTACGCAGCTTCTAGCCTGCTGGCGGTCGCGATGTCGCGGGTGTTCAAGACGGCCATGTCGGGGCGCTGTGCGGCCCGGCCGCAGCTCGCGGAGACCGCCCTGCCGCTGCGGCTGCGGCTGCCGGCCCTGCCTTGCCGGGGCGGTGCTGGCCGAACTGGAGCCGACCCGGCCGGACCCGACCTGGCCGGACGGTTGTTCGGCCCGCTCGGCTGGCAGGTCGATGCCCGCCCGATCGCGCTCGACGAGAAGTTCCCTGACTGGGGTGACTCGCGTTACGTCGACCTCCGCCTGGCCGGCCGCCTGCGGCTCGCTGACGCCCTGAACCACCTGTACGTGCTGCTGCCGGTGCTCGATGACGCCAAGCACTACTGGGTCGGGCCGGACGAGGTCGACAAGCTGGTCAGGGCGGGCGGCGGCTGGCTGGCCGGGCAGCCGGACCAGGACCTCATCAGCCGCCGCTACCTGGCCCACCGAGCTGGCCTGTTCCGGCCGGCCCTGGACCGGCTGGCCGCGGAGCGGCTGGCGCTGGATCGGCTGGCCGAGTCCGACGACGCCCCGGCTGGATCGTTCGACAACGCGATCCCGGCCGGCGCCGAGGCCGGTCCCGAGACTGATGCGGAGGCCGGGAAGGCCGGGCCCGGCCCCGATGCCCCCGATCCGCTGGTCCCGCTGGCCGAGCAGCGGCGCGGCGCCGTGCTCGCGGTGCTGCGGGCGGCCGGTGCGCGCCGGGTCGCCGACCTGGGCTGCGGGCAGGGAACGCTGACCGCCGCACTCCTCGCGGACCAGGCATTCACGCACGTGATCGCGGGGGACGTGTCGGCCAGGGCGCTGGAGGTTACCGAGCGCCGGCTGCGGCTCGATCAGATGTCCGAACGCCAGCGCGAGCGAATCACCCTGGTCCAGACCTCCTTGACCTATACCGACCGGCGGCTGGGCGGGCTGGACGCGGCCGTGCTGATGGAGGTCATCGAGCACGTCGACCCGTCCCGGCTGCCCGCGCTGGAACGGAGCGTGTTCGCCGACGCCGCTCCCGGCCTGCTCGTGGTCACGACTCCGAACGCCGAGTACAACGCGGCGTACGAGTTCCTGGCGTCCGGTTCCATGCGCCATCCGGACCACCGGTTCGAGTGGACCAGGGCGCAGTTCGGTGGCTGGGCGGCCAGGGTCGCGGCCGAGCACGGCTACGACCTGCGGTTCCTGCCCGTCGGTCCGGAGGATCCCGAGCTCGGGCCGCCAACCCAGCTGGCTGTGTTCGCCAGGACGGCAGCCGCCAGGACGGCAGCCGGCGGGACGACAGATGCCGGGACGCCGGCGAGCGGCCCAGACCGGACGGAGGCGGGAACGTGACCGGCGAGGACCTGGCCGGGCTCCCGGGCGGAGGCCGGGTCGTCGACGTGCCCGGGCTCAGCCTGGTGGTGCTGATCGGGGCCAGCGGGTCGGGCAAGTCCACGTTCGCGTGCACGCATTTCGCCCCGACCGAGGTGCTGTCCAGCGACTTCTGCCGGGGACTGGTCAGCGACGACGAGAACGACCAGTCGGCCAGCGCCGACGCGTTCGAGGTGCTGCACTTCATCGCGGCCAAGCGGCTCGCGGCCGGCCGGCTCACCGTGGTCGACGCGACTAACGTGCAGCCGGAAGGCCGCCGCGAGCTGATCGCGCTGGCCCGGGCGCACGACGTGCTGCCGGTCGCGATCGTGCTGGACCTGCCCGAGGCCGTGTGCCGGGCTAGAAACGCCGAGCGGGCCGACCGCCGGTTCGGCCCGCAGGTGCTGCGCCGCCAGCGCGATCAGCTCAGGCGCGGGCTGCGCGGCCTGCAGCGGGAAGGCTTCCGCCGGGTGCATCTGCTGCGCTCCGAGGCCGAGGTCAGCGCCGTCCTGGTGACCAGGACCCGGCTGTTCAGCGACCTGAAGGACCAGTGCGGCCCGTTCGACGCGATCGGCGACGTGCACGGGTGCCTGGCCGAGCTCGAAGCCCTGCTCGGCACGCTCGGATTCGTCGTCACCAGGGACGAGGCCGGCCGCCCGGCCGGGGCCCGGCACCCCGGCGGCCGGCGGGCTATCTTCCTCGGCGACCTGGTCGACCGCGGACCCGGTACCCCGGGCGTGCTGCGCCTGGTGATGGGCATGGTCTCGGCCGGCGACGCGCTCTGCGTGCCGGGCAACCACGAGAACAAGCTGCTGCGGGCGATGCGCGGCCGCAAGGTCCAGGTCTCGCACGGCCTGGCCGAATCGCTGGCCCAGCTCGATGCGGAGCCCGCGGGGTTCAGGACCGAGGTCGAGGCGTTCCTGGACGGCCTGGTCTCGCACTACGTGCTGGACGGCGGCAAGGTGGTGGTCTGCCACGCCGGGCTGCCTGAGCGGTACCAGGGCCGCGCATCGGGCCGGGTGCGCTCGTTCTGCCTGTACGGCGACACCACCGGGGAGACCGACGAGTTCGGCCTGCCGGTCCGCTATCCGTGGGCGACCGACTACCGGGGCCCGGCCCTGGTGTTGTACGGGCACACCCCGGTGCCCGAGCCCGAGTGGGTCAATAACACGCTTTGCCTGGACACCGGCTGCGTATTCGGCGGCCGGCTCACCGCGCTGCGCTACCCGGAGCGCGAGCTGGTGTCGGTGCCCGCCGCGGCCGTGTACTACGAGCCCGCCCGCCCGTTCCCGGCCAACACCGACCTGGCCGGTTCCGGGCTGGCCGGCCCCGGCGGCGACCGGGTCGCCCAGCGCGATCCCGGTGTGCTCGACCTGGCCGACGTGACTGGCCGGCGGACGATCGAGACGATCAGGCAGGGCCGGATTACGGTCCGGGCCGAGAACGCCGCCGCGGCCCTGGAAGTAATGAGCCGGTTCGCGATCGACCCGCGCTGGCTGCTCTACCTGCCGCCCACGATGAGCCCGGTCGCCACGTCGGCCCGGCCCGGCCTGCTCGAGCACCCGGACGAGGCGTTCAGCGCCTATCGAACGGACGGCGTCGCCGCGGTCGTGTGCGAGGAGAAGCACATGGGGTCGCGGGCCGTTGCCCTGATCTGCCGGGACGCCCAGGCCGCGCGGGCCAGGTTCGGGGTGGACGGCGACCAGGCCGGCGCGGTGTGGACCAGGACGGGACGCGCGTTCTTCGAGCCCGGGCTGACCGGCGAGCTCGTCGGCCGGCTCCGCGCCGCGGCCGAGGCGATCGGGTTGTTCGGCGAGCTCGACGCCGGCTGGGTGCTGCTCGACGCGGAGCTGATGCCGTGGAGCGCCAAGGCCGGCGACCTGCTCCGCGGCCAGTACGCCGCCGTCGGCGCCGCGGCCCGGTCCGCGCTGCCGGCCGCCGTCGACGCCCTCGAGCAGGCCAGGTCGTCCGGCCTGGATGTCACCGCGCTGCTCGGCCGCACCCGGGCCAGGACCGCCAACGCGCAGGCGTTCACCGCCGCCTACCGCCGGTACTGCTGGCCGACGGACGGCCTGGCCGGGCTGCGCGTCGCCCCGTTCGCCGTGCTCGCGG